>JAQICC010000264.1 GCA_027858735.1 Salinivirgaceae bacterium | reverse complement strand
TAGTCTCAGCAAGAAAACTCCAATAATTTCGTTACTCTTGCATTTCAACCAGTCATCCCGAGATTTCGGGACTCCTGATTTTCAATGCTGCGAAAGCCTCATTCTTGGAGCTTTCTTATCAGAGACCGAGTTTTCTTGCACGCACTAATTACTAAATCTATTGAACTAAAAGGTTGTAATTAATTACTTTCACGTTTTTATAGTAATAGTAAATAATATCAAGAAAAGAATAGTTTTGGCGAGCCATCTGCATGGCTCCTTCTTGCGATAATCCTACTCCATGCCCATATCCGTTTCCGGAAATAACCAGGTAGTTGCCTTTGGGTTCTATTGAAAACCAAGTTGATCGCAAATTGAACTGGCTACGGATTTTTCTGAGTGAGACGGTATCATCTTTATAGGAATAATACTTTTGTCGTATTTCTTGTTTAAAGCTTAGATTGTCAATTTTTGCTGCATCATTTGAAATGTTAAACCCATTTTCTGTAAGAAACTCCAGCCAGTCTTTAATAAGGATGCTATCTTTCCAGTGGGTATTTCTTTGTTCAAGGCTAAAAGGGTCATTTGCTCCTTTTAAATATGAAGTTTCAGTAAGCCAAACATCTTCTGAGTTTGCAGTTTGGCCTCCAGAGTTAGAATGAAAGGTTGCAGTTATAAGTTGGTTCGTTGTATCAACGATTACCAATCCTCGAGTATGAGTTACAGCTTGCTTTATTATTGGATTTTTTAAACTCATCCCCTTGTAAACCTGATGATTTACATCATCGCCTATTCGGTATATTTCAGTGCCTTGTCGCGTTATTAGTTCAAGCAGATAGGTTCGGCTAATAATGGATTGCGATTTGTAAAATTCATAAGGTGCATTGGGCCCCGATTCTGCTTCAACAACACCAGCCAAATAACTTTCGATTGGAACTGTGTTTACAATTTCAAATTTTTCATCATTTGCTTTAATTTGAAAATCGCCTTCATATATTCTTGCTGTTAAAGCTGGGTAAGCAGGCTCAATTTTAAAGGCATTCTCTTTCGAGATACTGGTAAATTTTATCCATTTAAAAACACCTAAATGCTTATTTAAATCCCAAACACTAATGGAGTCTCTGATAAGAGTGAAATAAATAATATTATTCTTTTTAAGCTTATAGGCCTTTCCTTTGTTTGTGGTGAACTCATATTTGCCTTCAATAGGACTTACCATAACCGTTTTTATATTAAACTGGTTAAATAGTTCAACTTTTATATTGTTTGATCCTGCTGCAAATAAATGAACATAAATGATTAGAAGGATTGATAGTATGGTGGTCTTCATTCTTTAATCGGTCTCTTTTTTTCTTTTTGAAGAGTTGCGAAAATGCCTTTTGCTGCCTTCTCAGAAGCACCAGGTTCTCCAACTGCCTTTTGCAATTCTTTATAGGCGTTTAATATATTTGCACGATATGCTTCGTTGTTTAGAATAAAATTCAATTCTTTTACTAAATACTTAACTTTAAACGTACTCTGAGTTAATTCCTTAACAGCCTCATAGTTTAATATTAAATTTACCAGCGATAGCCATTTTACTTTGAGCAGCTTTCTTCCAATTTTATAAAGTAAATTTCCCATGTTGGTATGGTAGCAAACAATTTGAGGAATATTGAACAAAGCTGTTTCAAGAGTCGCGGTTCCAGATGCAACTAATGCAGCATTTGAATGCTCCAATAAATCGTATGTTTGGTCATAAACAGTAGGGATATTAAATGCTCCAATTATTTCTTGGTAAAGTTCTTTTTCAATACTTGGGGCTCCACTAATAACAAATTGGTAGTCAGGAAAAAAACGACTAACTTTTATCATAACAGGTAGCATTAGTATGATTTCTTGTCTTCGGCTTCCTGCTAAAAGGGCAACTATTGGTTTGCTTGCTAAATTGTTTTTCGTTCTAAATATTTCCTCAGGCTGTTTTTGCAATCTAAATGCATGAATAGCATCATTTACCGGATTTCCAACATATTCAACTTTATAGCCGTATTTTTTATAAAACTCCGTTTCAAATGGAAGGATGGTAAACATTTTGTCAACATATTTTTTTATTTTGTTTATCCTATCGGTTTTCCACGCCCAAATTTTTGGAGAAATATAATAGTGTACTTTAATTCCTTTTGATTTTGCAAATTCAGCAATTTTTAAATTGAATCCTGCATAGTCAATTAATATAAGCACATCGGGGTTAAATGCTTCTATATCGGTTTTGCAAAACTTAATATTATTTAAAATAGTTTTCAAGTTTAAGGCAACCTTTACAAAACCCATAAAAGCAAGATTATGAATATGCTTTACCGGTGTACCTCCATATTTAGCCATTAAATCGCCACCCCAAAACCGAAACTGTGCTTTATTATCAAGCTCAAGTAATGATCTCATAAGGTTCGATCCGTGCAAATCGCCGCTGGCTTCACCAGCAATAAGGTAATACTTCATAATATATTACATGAGATAAAGTAAAATAACAAAAACTCCATAAAACAAGGTCATAAGAAGTGTGCCCCTGGCTTGGTTTAGCTTATTTGTTTTACTCCAAATTAAAAATAATCCGGCGCCAGGCATTAGGCTTATCGATAAAATTTTATACAATAAATCAAAAGTTTGAAAGTGGTCAATGGTTGCCTTTATCGATTCAAATTTTGAACTCGAAAAAAGAATTATTGCTCCCATAAATATTAGTGGAAGAAAAAGTCCTATTATAGCACCTACCGCAGTGGAATCTTTTTTATTTTGTTGCATTATAATTCATAATTTAAGTTCGATAATAATGCAATGGAATCAAAGTCAGTAAAATCAGTTTTTACCGGAACTATTGATGCATAATTATTTGCTAAAGCCCATTCATCTGTATCTGTCGATCCGTTTTCCTGATTGTTAAAACTTCCTGTTAGCCAGTAATAGGTTCCACCATGCGGATCAGTTCTTTTCTCATATTCTTCTTTCCAAACCCCTTTTGCTTGACGGCAAACTTTAACTCCTTTAAAGTCTTTTTCCTTAGTAATAGGGAAATTTATATTTAGACAAGTTTTGTCTGGTATTCCGTTTTTAAGGATGTCTAAAAAAATGGTTAATCCATATTTTTTAACTAAATTAAAATCGGCATTCATGCTGTGTGAGCATAGAGAAAAGCCTATTGATGGAATTCCATTTAAACACCCTTCAAGAGCGCCACCCATTGTTCCTGAATATATTATACTAATGGATGAGTTTGACCCATGATTAATACCGCTTAAAACCATGTCGGGTTTACGGGGGCAAAGTTGGTTGAGGCCAATTTTCACGCAGTCAACGGGTGTTCCATTAATTTTGTAAATGATAAGGTTTTCCTCTTCGTTTATTTTAACAACTCGAAGTGGAACTTTTATTGTAATGGCATGCGACATTCCTGAAACACCTTGTTCTGGTGCAACAACTATAATATCACCATAGGGTTTAATCATGTCAATTAATACCTTCAAGCCAGGAGCAAAATATCCATCGTCGTTTGTTACTAAAATTAGTGGTCTGTTACTTCTATTCAATGCAGTAATGTTTTTGTTTATGCAAATATAACGGGAATAATTTAAAACGCTAAACTCAATATAAAATCATCTTGTTGTTATCAGAAATATTAATTTTTAAATAGGAGAACAATGCTTCATGAAATTTTAAAAAAAACTTTACTTTTGTTGCCCTTAACTATAAAATAATACAGGCTTTTATGAAAATTTCTTATAACTGGCTAAAAGAGTATATCAACATTGATTTAGAACCTGCAGAATTAGCTGAAATATTAACCGACACCGGATTGGAAGTGGGTGGTATTGAAGAGTTTGAATCAGTAAAGGGTGGATTGAAAGGATTGGTAATTGGTGAGGTTAAAACATGTACGTCACATTCAAATTCCGATCATTTAAGTTTGACCACAGTTGATTTGGGTGATGGTAATGATGCTTATCCGATTGTTTGTGGTGCGCCGAATGTTGCTGCAGGACAAAAGGTAGTGGTTGCTACTGTGGGTACAACACTATATAATGGTACGGAAAGTTTTGTAATTAAAAAATCTAAAATCAGGGGTGAGATTTCTCTGGGAATGATATGTGCCGAAGATGAAATTGGGGTTGGAAGAAGTCACGATGGAATTATGGTATTGCCAGATGATGCAAAAGTTGGGACCCCGGCGAAAGATTACTTTAATATTGAAAATGATACCATAATTGAAATTGATCTTACTCCAAATAGGATTGATGGGGGATCGCATATTGGCGTTGCCAGAGATATTGCTGCATATTTAAAGCAAACTCAAGCTATAGAATATACTAAAAAATCGGTTGATGCTTTTAAAGTGGACAATACTGATTTAACGATACCTGTAGATGTTCAAAATGCAGAGGCTTGTCCTCGGTATGCTGGTGTTACCATGTCTGGCTTAACGGTAAAAGAATCGCCAGAGTGGTTGCAAAATAGGCTTAAGGCAATTGGCTTAAGTCCCATTAATAATGTAGTTGATGTTACCAATTATGTTTTGCACGAAGTGGGTCAGCCTTTGCATGCTTTTGATGCCTCAAAAATAAAAGGAAACAAAGTGTTTGTTAAAACCATGAAAAAAGATACAAAGTTTACTACACTTGATGAGGAGAATAGAGAGTTGCACGAAGATGATTTAATGATTTGCAATGCCGAAGAGAGTATGTGTATTGCAGGTGTATTTGGAGGAATTGAATCTGGAGTAACTGAAAATAGCACATCAATATTTATTGAAAGTGCCTATTTTAATCCGGTATATGTTAGAAAGACTGCTCGTCGTCATGGTTTAAATACCGATGCATCGTTTCGTTTCGAAAGGGGAGTTGATCCTAATAGTACCATTTATGCATTAAAAAGAGCCGCATTATTAATAAAAGAAGTTGCTGGTGGCACAATAAGCTCAAATATTGTTGATGAGTATCCTAATCCGGTTGCCGATTTTAACGTGAAGTTACGCTTAAGTCAACTTGAAAGACTTATTGGAGAAAAACTACCAAAAGAAAAAGTAGTCAATATTCTCGAAGGGCTTGAAATTAAAATTGCCGAGGATAAGGGCGAAGAATTTGAGCTTTTAGTTCCTCCATACCGAGTAGATGTTCAGCGCGAAGCTGATGTAATTGAAGAAATTCTTCGTATTTATGGTTATAATACGGTTCCCATATCGGATGTTGTAAATAGCACTTTGGCCTATGTGCCAAAACCTGACCCTAATGAGTTGAAGGAGTTAATTGCAAATCAACTTAGTGGTATTGGATTTAATGAAATGATGGCCAATTCACTTACTAAAGTAAATTACCACGAGAATATTGATGCGCTAGATGCAGAAAATACGGTCAGAATATTTAATCCCTTAAGTCAAGATTTAAATGGCATGCGTCAGACATTATTGTTTGGTGCGTTGGAAACAGTTGCTTTTAATAGTAATAGACAAAATCCTGATTTAAAACTTTTTGAATTTGGTAATTGTTATACTTATAATAGTAAAAATAATTCTGAAAACAGCTTAGATAAGTATAATCAACTTGAGAAGTTGTCAATCTTGGTTTCTGGAAATAGAAATCCTGAATCGTGGAGCATGCCAACTGAATCGGTCAGTTTTTTCAGTTTAAAATCGCATGTTGAAAACGTATTGCAACGTTTAGGTGTTAAAATTGAAAGAATTACATCAGGTGGAATTAAAAATGATTTATTCTCGGAAGGCTTGGTTTATGTTTATAACAATGTTGAAATAGCAAAGCTTGGTTTGCTTTCGAAGAAAATAAGAAAGCAATTTGATATTAAGCAGGAAGTGTTTTATGCTGAACTGGAGTGGGAGAAGATAATGAAGGCTATTCGCAAGCATAAGGTTGAATTCGTTGAATTGCCAAAATACCCCGAAGTTCGAAGAGATTTATCGTTATTGCTTGATAAGACTGTGCCGTTTAATGATTTAAAAGTTGAGGCTTTTAAATCTGAGAAAAAGCTTTTGAAGCAGGTTGATTTGTTTGATGTATATGAAGGCAAAAATCTTGATAAAAACAAAAAATCGTATGCCTTAAGTTTTATTATTGCCGATGAAACAAAAACACTTAAAGATAAGCAGATTGATAAAATAATGCATGCTATTTTAAAGGGCTTTGAGGATAAATTTGGGGCGATTATTCGATAATTTACAAGCATATGAGCGTACGCAACCGTATAGAAATAATTAGAGGAGATATTACTGAAGTTTGTGTTGATGCAGTAGTGAATGCTGCAAACAGTTCATTATTGGGTGGAGGAGGAGTTGATGGTGCCATTCACAGAGCTGCTGGTGGTGAACTGTATGAGGCTTGTAAATTATTGAATGGTTGCAATACGGGTGAAGCAAAAATTACTTTAGGGTATAAATTACCTGTTAAATATATAATTCATACCGTTGGTCCCATCTGGGCTGGAGGGTTAACAAATGAACCTGAGTTATTGGCAGCTTGTTATCAAAACTGTTTTGAAATCGCCTTAAAAAATAATATTCAAACCATTGCTTTTCCAAATATCAGCACAGGGATTTATGGGTATCCGAAAAAAGAGGCTGCCTTAATTGCAAAATACGAGGTTGAAAAAATTCTAAAAGCCTATACGTTATTTAAAAAGGTAATTTTTGTTATATTTGATGATGAAAATTACACTATTTATTCAGAATTATTTGATCTTAGTGTTTTATAAAAAATAGGATTTTGGGGTATTTAAAGTTTGAAGCAACAGAAGATTGTCCGGAAATATTGTTGGATGCAGATTTGTCAATTTTTCAAATTACAGGAAATTCTACTCCTGAAGATGTTAATGTTGTTTATAAGCCTGTTGAAGATTGGATGGAAAGTGACGGATTAAACCTTGATAACTGTCAATGTAAGCTTTTCTTTAGATACCTAAGTACATCTTCTCACCATAAAGTTTTTAATGTATTGCGTAAACTAAATGACAGATTTAATGAAGGCAAAAAGCTTTCAGTTGAATGGGCTTACGAAAATATTGATGATGATATGCTTCGCTTAGGTTTAGATTTTGCCTCCATTCTTGAAATCCCTTTTGAGTTTAGTCCTCGAAAATAATTCCGAAATATGATTACTCTTTTTATAATAATTGTTACTGTGCTATTTTCATTAGCGGCCTTTAACAAACAAGAATTAATGTATAAGTACAATTTTAATGCCTATCAAATTGTACACAGAAAGCAATGGTATCGTTTATTTACTCATGCCTTTATTCATGCCAATTGGGAACACTTAATAGTGAATATGATTGTATTGTATTCATTCGGTTCTGCACTGTATCGATATTTGTATATATACATAGGGGATAATTTATTGCCCTTGTACTTAGCGGTTTATTTAGGCGGAATTGTTGTTTCGTCAATTTACACTGTGTACAAAGAAAAGGATAACTTTAACTATAATGCAGTTGGTGCATCTGGTGCTGTATCGGCAGTTGTTTTTACATGTATTTTCTTCGATCCGTTGAATAAAATATACTTTATGATGTTTGTTCCCATACCGGCAATATTATTTGGGGTATTGTATTTAGGATATTCTTATTATATGGGGAAAAAAAATGTTGATAATGTGGGACATGATGCACACTTTTGGGGTGCAGTATACGGTTTTGTTTTCCCAATTTTAATTAAGCCATCATTGTTAATGAATTTTTTCGATAAATTGTTTCAATTTTAATATAAGAAATGCAAAAAGCTGTTTTTTTGGATAGAGATGGTGTAATTAATAGCGATGTTGGGCATTATTACATTCACAAACCTGAGGACTTCGAGTTTAATGATGGAGTTATTGAAGCGTTACTGCTATTACAGGCTGTTGGTTATGTTTTTGTGGTTATTTCAAATCAAGGGGGTATTGCACATGGCCATTTTACGGTGCAAGATGTTGAAAAAGTTCATGAAAAATTAATCCATTTAATGGATGAAAATGGTATTAATATAAAAGATATTTATTTTTGTCCGCACCATGATAGATATGAAAAATGCTTATGTAGAAAGCCGGATTCAATAAATATTGAGAAGGCAATTGGTAGGTTTAATATCGATATTGATAAGTCTTTTATGATTGGAGATAGTTTGCGGGACATTCAAGCTGCAGAGAAAGCTGGCCTTAGAGGAATAAAAATTGATTCAAATCAAAGTTTAATGACCATTGTTGATCAAATGTTATAATGGATAGTAGGTATAACTTAATATCGTTCAATAAGCAATATATGCCTGTCGATAGTTTTAATATTGGTTTGCAAAATAGAGCATTTAGGTACGGCGATGGTTTTTTTGAAACCATGCACGCAAATGGCCTTCATGTTCAGTTTGTTGATGATCATTACCAACGAATTCTGAAGTCGGCAAATATATTGAAGCTTACCTTACCTGATTATTTTTCGCAAAAATTTCTTGAGGAACAAATAGCTGGATTATTAAGCCGATGCAAGCTTTTTCAGGCAGTTCGCGTTAAGCTTACAGTTTTTAGAAGTGGGGAAGGGTTTTATGTGCCAAACTCCAATGTTGCCGCGTTTTTAATTGATGCAACTTATTTAGGTAAAGGGCCTTATGAGCTCAATGCTGAAGGTATTAATATGGGGATTTACAAGGAGATTCCTAAACCTAAACTGCCATATAGCTCCATAAAAAGTATGAATGCGCAATTGTATGTTTTGGCCGGAATTTACGCAAATAGTAACAAATTTGATGACGTGCTTTTAGTTAATGACGGTGAAAAAATAGTGGAAGCAACTTCATCTAATGTTTTTGCAGTAAAGGGGAAAACTGTATTTACACCTGCCGTTTCATCAGGTTGTGTTGAAGGAATAATGCGAAAGCAAATAATACATATTGCAGAAAGCATGGGTTACTGTATAGTGGAGAATGAAGGGATTGATGAACACAATTTGCTTGACATGGATGAATTATTTTTAACCAATGCGATAGTTGGAATAAAACATATTTCAGGATTTGAAAAGCGTAGATATTATCGAAAAAATGCAATCAAGTTTATGAAGGAACTAAATAGAATTGCATTTAATTCAAAGCAGGATTAGTCGGAGCATTTGCCCATAATGAATAGGAATCGCCCATTTCATTTAGAATTTCTTTCCAAATATTTTCATGTGCATGCATAATCTTATCAGAAGAAATTTCAGAAACAATCCAAAACTTATCCTCAATTTCTTGATATAACTGTTGTGAAGCCCAGCCACTATATCCTAGGTAAAAGCGAATTTCCGATGTGCCTATTCTGCCCTCTTCAATGTGCTCCTTTAGTAACTCAAAATCTCCACCCCAATATACATCTTTTGTAACAGGGGTACTTTGGGGAAGTAAATCAAACCGGTTATGCAAATAATGAATTGTTTCCGGATTCACTGGACCGCCAACAAAACATTGGGCATTAAATTCAGGAAATTCAGGAAATAGGTCGTGTATTTTTATGTCAACAGGTTTATTTAATATATAACCTAAGGTACCCTCATTTTCGCTATGTTCAGTAATTAAAACTATCGAGCGACCAAAATAAGAATCAGGGGAAAAGGGTTCTGAGATCAGGCATTTCCCTTTCTCTACTCTTGCCAGATAATGATTAATGTTAAATAAATTAATATCTATTCCCATAGTAATTGCGTTGCTCTATTGTAAATTTAGAAATATTTATTGCGAATTGATAAAAAAGCGTTGTTTATTTTAAAGTTTTTGGTGTTGTTTTTTGAACTTTGCCATAAGTGTTTAGCCAAAATAGCCATAAAAATAGTATAGCAGGATACATTAATATGGGTGAAACGACATCGTGTATAATTTGAAATTGACTAGGATCGCGATACTGGCCTATAATTATAATTAATGCTCGAATAGTATTTAATACTATCAATAGAACTATACCACAAGGAATATACCAGGCTTTGTGTTTTAGACTGCCATATTGTAAGGCTACAAAAACCACAAAAAATGCAAGCTCTCGAAAACCTAGACACCCATATCTAAATATAACTCCAGGGGTGCCAATGATTTGTATGAAATTTCCTTCAGTAAAGGTTTCAAATCCAAAAGTATTTAATATATTTTTAGATAAACCTGTCATTAATTTGGTAAAGGCTGTATCCAGATTTATTGATTGAATTAAGAGTTTTTTAAAATATGGAAAATCACTTATTAGTGCAGAAACAAGCCATGCAAAAAAAAAGGAAATTACATAACGTGCAATTTCCTTTTTTAAGTTATTTGAAATATTTATTTTCTTTAAAAATTTCTGCAT
>JAQICC010000262.1 GCA_027858735.1 Salinivirgaceae bacterium | reverse complement strand
TAAAATAAACGCACCCGGAAATTTTCTTAATATATATTTATATTATCAGATTTCCTTTAAAAATTGATAATCAGAATATTAAATCAATTTTAAGAAAATTTATGAATTATTCAGGCTAGATAAGGAAAAAGATATGTGCTTGTTGTCAAATTTTATGAATCAATCAGGTTAATGCTGCAATATGGTAACCTTAAGCTTGTTCGTAGTTGTTAACTCCGCCTAAAATAATTTTTAGCTTAAGAATAATTTGACTAAATTGCTGCACCGTTTTATTACAGCTATGAATCAAACAGAGGTTGTTGCAATAGCCCCTCGAATCCTAGGGATTTGCGCATCTCAAAAATATAACTATAATAGAATGCGAAATTTATTAATTAAACAAAAAAGGAAATTTTTTTATGGTTGAAACAAAAGTATTTAACTCAACGAGCAAACCTAGTTTAAAGGAAAAAGAAAGTATCATTAATTTCTTATTTGAAAATTTACAAGAATATGGAGACCCAAAATCTGATATAGAAAAATGTATTGATTACGCATTGGAAGAAGGCCCCTCTTTTGGTGGTTTTATTTTGGTATCATTTTTTGAAAATGGGATTTCAGGTGTGGTTGCAGTCAATCAAACTGGGATGAAAGATTATATTCCGGAAAATATTTTGGTTTATATTGCTACACACAAAAATATGAGAGGAAAAGGAATAGGAAAACTATTAATGAAAAAAACCATTGATTTAGCACAAGGTAGTATTGCATTACATGTTGAACCCGAAAACCCCGCACGATTTTTATATGAGAAAGTAGGTTTTAGTAGTAAATATATTGAAATGAGGTTTAAAAAGTAGATTATGCATATTGTTGACATTTTGATATTTATAATCTATATGCTTTCCATGCTTGGTGTTGGCATCTATTTTTTGAAACAAAATAAATCGCAGGAAGACTATTATGTGGGAAGTCGAAAAATGACTTCCCTACATATTGGATTGTCTGTTGTTGCTACCGATGTTGGTGGGGGTTTTTCCATAGGATTGGGTGGTTTAGGCTTTGTAATTGGTCTTTCGGGCAGCTGGATGCTGTTTACAGGCATAATCGGAGCATGGATTAGTGCAATTTTACTTATTCCTATGATATATCCTCTGGCAAAAAAATACAATTTTTTGAGTTTTCCCGAGATTCTTAATCACTTCTACAATAAGAAAGTAGCCATTTTAGCTGGCATTATCTCTTTGATTGGCTATATTGGGTTTACCAGTTCTCAGGTATTGGCAGGAGCTAAATTGGCAGCAGCAACTTTTCCGTCAATAACTATTGTTGATGCCGTATTATTAATGGGAGTTATAGTCATTGGCTATACGGTACTTGGCGGGCTTAAAGCCGTTATTTTTACTGATACTATTCAATGGATAATACTTATGGTTGGTCTAATTTTAATTGGTATTCCATTAGGCTTCATAAAAGTTGGAGGCTGGGAAGCAATTCAATTTTATTTACCAGCTAACTTTCTCAGCCTTACTAATATTAGTCTTGTTCAATGTATTAACTGGCTAATTACAATTGTTCCCATTTGGTTTGTTGGTATGACCTTGTATCAAAGAATTTATGCTTCAAAAGATGAGAAAACAGCAAAAAAAGCTTGGTTTATAGCGGGCTTGTTTGAATGGCCTATAATGGCATTTATGGGGATTGTTTTAGGATTATTGGGTAGAGTTGCCTTTGAACAAGGAATGTTTACTGAATTTGGATATGCTCCCGGGAGTCCTATAGACCCAGAAATAGGCTTGCCTTTACTCTTAACACATATTTTTCCTATTGGCCTGATGGGATTGCTAATGTCATCTTATTTTTCGGCAATAATGTCAACGGCTGATAGTTGTTTGATGGCGGCATCTGGTAATTTTACAACAGATATATTAAGACTTTCAAAACAAAACACCAAAAGTATTCGGTATTCGCAATTGGCAACATTAGTTATTGGAATACTGGCAATTCTTCTGGCAACCAAAATGCAAAATGTGCTTGATTTGATGTTATATTCTTATGCCTTTATGGTTTCCGGACTATTTGTTCCTGTTTTGGGTTTTATGTTTTTGAAAAATCCATCAGCAAAAGCGGCAATGTATTCTATGCTTTTGGGAGGAGGAATTACTTTGGTTCTTATTTTAACAAAAATAGCATTGCCGTTTGGTTTAGATGCAAATTTCTTTGGTATTATATTTTCAGCTATCGTTTTTGGACTTATTCAATCATTGCCTAAGAAATGAAATTTATGTTCGCTAACTTTATAATGGAATAACGCATCTATGAAACAGAAAATAATAAAGCTTAGAAGGGAATTGCATCAACATCCTGAACTTTCAAATTTTGAATATAATACTTCGGAGAGGATAATAAACTTTATAAAAAAATACAATCCGGACGAGATTATCCAACTTGGAGAAACAGGTGTATTATTTGTTTTTAAAGGAAATGAAAATGGGAAAGCTTTACTATTTAGATCCGAATTGGATGCTTTGCCTATTAAAGAAATGACCGAAGTTGAATATCAATCTGTGAATAATAATGTCTCTCATGCCTGTGGACATGATGGACATATGGCAATTTTAGCTGGTTTGGCTCAAAAAATTTCTATTGATCGTCCAACTAAAGGGAACGTGTTTTTGCTTTTTCAACCTGCTGAAGAAGTAGAGCAAGGTGCGCTTGATGTTTTAAATAATTCCAAATTTAAAACCATAAATCCAGATTATATGTTTGCCCTTCATAATGTGCCAGGGTTTAAAAAGCATAGAATATTGCTTAAAAAGGGAAGTTTTGCTTCTGGATCAAAAGGGATGACAGTTAAGCTTAGAGGAAAAACAGCTCATGCTTCCGAACCTGAAAATGGAATCAGTCCTGCTGATGCAATTTCTCAAATTATCAATAAATTACATAGTTTAAGAGAAAATAAAACGCTGTTTAGTGATTTTATTTTACTCACCATTATCCACATACAATTGGGTGAAATATCTTTTGGCACCTCACCAGGCTTTGCTGAAATGAGAATTACACTACGTGCTTTCGAAAATGAAGATATGGACTTACTTACAAATCAATGTGAAAAAATAATACATGAAATTTCTAGCTCAGAAAAGTTGAGCTATGAAATTTCCTATAATGAAGTTTTTCCGGCAACCGTTAATAATGATCAATGTGTTGATATGGTTGAACAATCAGCAAAACAATTAGGTTTAGAATTGGAATACTTGAAAACACCATTTAAATGGTCGGAAGATTTTGGCTATTTTAGCGAAAAATATAAAGCTTGTTATTTTGGATTGGGTTCAGGTTTTAATCAGCCACAGCTTCACAATCCCGATTTTGATTTTCCGGAAGATATTATTAAAACAGGCATAGAGTTATTTTACACTATTTACAAAAGCATCTTAAAACATGATTGATAGTTCACTAATTACACTCAATGAAAGATCAGTTAAAAAAAATATCTCTTTTCTAAAATCGAAATTTGGTGATAAAGTAAAAATTTCAGCTGTAGTTAAAGCGAATGCCTATGGACACGGTATAGAACAAATTGTTCCAGTTTTTGAAAAACATGGTATTGATCACTTTTCAGTTTTTTATTATAGCGAAGCTGTTCGCGTTTATAATTGCCTTTCTAAGCCAAGGTCAATTATGGTTATGGGATGGTTATGCGACGAAAATATTAGGGATGCAATCGAAAAAGGAATAGAATTCTTTGTGTTTAATATTGAAAGGTTAAATACGGCAATAAAATTTGCTATAGAGCTTAATTTAAAGGCAAAAATTCATCTTGAAACAGAAACAGGGATGAATCGGTCAGGATTAGATTTTAAAGAATTAGATTGTGTTATTGATATTATTAAAAAAAAAAATTCCTATATTGAGATAGCAGGATTCTGCACTCATCTGGCTGGAGCTGAAAGTATTTCAAATTATTTTAGAATCCAAAAGCAATTGCAGAAGTACAATGAAATGTTTGCTAACTTTGAAGCAAATGATTTGAGTCCAACATATAAACATGTTGCCAATTCTGCAGCTGCTTTTGTGTATCCTGAAGCAAGAATGGATTTGGTTCGAGTTGGAATTATGCTATATGGTTTTTGGTCGAGTACCGAAGTATTTATTCAGTATACTAATAATCAAAATAACAAAATAGACCCTTTAAAAAGAATACTGGGATGGAAAAGTCAAATAATGGCTATAAAAGAAGTTAAAAGTGGTGAATTTATTGGATATGGAATATCATATCTTGCTCAAACGAACATTACTACAGCAATTGTCCCAGTTGGATATTCCTTGGGTTATAGCCGTTCATTGAGTAACAAGGGGCGTGTTCTTATTCGTGGCCATAGATGCAGTGTAATTGGTGTTGTTAACATGAACATGATTATAATTGACATTACAAACGTGAAAAATGTGGAAGTTTGTGATGAAGTTGTTCTTATCGGAAAACAAGGAAAATTAGAAATAAAAGTCAGCGCTTTTAGCGATTTAAGCGATGAACTTAATTATGAAATACTTGCACATTTATCAGAAGGTATAACTCGAAATGTAATTAAAAAATAAAACAATGGCTTTTGTAACATTAGATATTAAGAAACTAAAATCAAATTTTGACTATCTCAGTACTCTATTTAAAAAGAATGGGATTGAATGGTCTATCGTATCAAAAATGCTGAGTGGTAATAAAATCTTTTTAACAGAACTGTTAAAATTTGATATTAAACAAATTTGCGACTCTCGGGTATATAACTTGAAAGAAATAAAATTAATTAATCCTAAAATTGAAACAGTTTATATTAAACCACCTGCAAAACGTTCAATATCGAATGTGGTTAAATATGCAGATATTAGTATGAATACTGAGATAGAAACAATTAAGCTTTTATCGAAAGAAGCCAAAAAGCAAAATAAAACTCATAAAATCATAATAATGATTGAACTTGGGGAGCTTAGAGAAGGCGTTTTGGGAGAAGATTTTATGGATTTTTATGAAAGTATTTTCAAATTAGAAAATATACAAATTGTAGGAATTGGAGCAAATTTATCATGCTTATATGGTGTTTTGCCAAATCACGATAAATTAATTCAGTTAAGTCTATATGAACAGTTGATCGAAGCAAAATTTAACAAGCATATCCCATATGTTTCAGGCGGTTCTTCTGTGACAATTCCTTTGATTTTTCAAAATTTGTTACCCAAAGGAATCAATCATTTTAGAGTAGGAGAAACGTTATTTCTTGGAACAGATGTATATAATAATACAAATTTTAAGAAAATGCACTCTGATGTTTTTAGCTTATATACAGAAATAATTGAATTAATTGAAAAATCCATCGTTCCAATGGGAGAAATGGGCACAAATGTTGAAGGCGAAAGTTATGAGTTTGACCAAAATAATATAGGAAAAAAATCATACCGAGCAATAATTGATTTAGGACTTCTTGATGTTGAAACAGACCATATTGAATTAATTGATAAGAGTTTGAAATTAGCAGGAGCAAGTTCTGATATGATAGTAATTGACCTTGACGAAAATAAAAAGAATTATAAGGTTGGTGACTTGATTGAGTTTAAGTTAGATTATATGGGAATTCTTAGAATAATGAATTCAAGATATATAGAAAAGAAATTAAAAAACGGGAGCTAACGTCAATTCAAAAAATATAAGGTAACAGGAATTAAATCAGGATTTTATTTATTAGCTGTAGTTTAAACTATTTGTCTACTTCTCTGTATTAAATTTCAGTTAGACGGAAAAATTGATAAATTGAGGCTATTAATTTATTCAGCCAATTCCCAATACATAAAATTGAATTGATCCCGATTCAAATATATTCATGATCAGTAAAAAAAACAAAACCCCGAAATCGAGCGATAACGGGGTTTCTTGCTTTTTAGAAGTGATCGCGCCAGGACTCAAACCTGGGACCCATAGCTTAGAAGGCTATTGCTCTATTCAGCTGAGCTACGCGACCAGTTGCACTCTTCTATTTTGCGAGTGCAAATCTAATTTATTTTGCGGATATTCCAAAACACAAAACCAATTTTATTTGAAATTATATTAGTTTATTGAGATTAGCTCAATATCAAATATTAAAGTTGCATAAGGTTCTATTGGTCCACCTGGGTGAGGGTTTGCACCATAAGCAAGATTTTCAGGTACATACAAACGCCATTTCGATCCGGCTTCCATTAATTGAAGTCCTTCAACCCAACCTTTAATAACACCGTTTACAGGAAAAGTAGCCGGCTCTCCGCGATCAACAGAGCTATCAAAAACAGTACCGTCAAGTAAAGTACCGTGGTAATGTGTTGTAACTTTATCGGTTTCGCTTGGCTTTGCACCTTCACTAGCCGTAATAACCTCGTATTGTAATCCGCTTTCAAGTGTGGTAACTCCTTCGCGTTTTGCGTTCTCAGCTAAAAATTCTTTTCCGGCTATAATATTTTTTTCGAACTGTTTTTCTTGTAGCTCTTTAAAATATGTTTGTAAAATTCCTTGAATTTGCTCTTCGGGTATTTCTAATTTGGCATCAGTTAAATAGTCACTTAATCCTTTCGCTAATAATTCAGCATTAATCTCACTCATTCCTTGTTGCTTCATGTTTTGAGCAATATTCACTCCAAAACCGTAGCTTACTTTTTCTAATTCTGTTTTCAACATTGTATTCTATTTAATTACTATAAATATTTTCGTATTCTGAATTTTTGTGCAAACATAGTAAAATTATAATAATAAAGCCACCCTGAGCGAAGTGGCTTATCTGTATAACAACAAATAACTATTTTTATCCAATTATTTCTGATATTGATTTTTAACCGTTTGCAATAGCATTTACCAAACCCTTATGTTCAATTATTTTCATTAGTTTGTCGGGCAGGGGTGGAATGTTAAAAGCCTTCGAATTTATATTTATAGATCCATTTAAAAAATTGGCTTCAACTTCATCTCCTGCTCTATAAGCATCAACAATAGCTTTATTAACAATCAATAATAAGCCTTGATTAATGCATGAGCGATAGAAAATTCTGTTTACCGATTTAACAATTATGGCTTTTACACCTGCATGTGCTAGGCCAACAGCAGGGTGCTCTCTGGAGCTTCCACATCCAAAATTTTCACCTGCAATAATTATATCACCCTCAGTAAGCTGATCCGTAAATTTGTCATCGAATCCTTTAAACAAATGAGGCATTATGGAAGGAACATCAGAACTAAGTATATCATAGGTAAGGTTACCAGCAAACATTTGGTCAGTATTCAGATTATCAACATCGGCATAATTCCATACTCCATTTTTTTTTCTGTTGTCATTTGCATCAATTTCGATAGTTGAGCTTTGCTCTTTGCTAAATGAAAAACACTCATCTTGTGGTTTTTCTCGAGGGTCGGTTATTTCGCCTTTTATTGCCGATAAAGCAACACATGCTGGAGAGGCCAGATAAATTTGAGCTTCTTTATTTCCCATACGCCCTTTAAAATTGCGGTTTGCCGTTGAAATAACCGTCGTTCCGTCAGCTGGAATTCCTTGTCCCGTTCCTAAACAGGGTCCGCAAGACGATCCCAGAATATTGGCCCCTGCTTTAATTAAAGTGGAAATAATGCCTTCAGAAATTGCTTGTAAGTAAATATCTTTTGAAGCTGGGGCTACCAGTAATTGAACATGGGGTGGTATGGTTCTGTCCTTAAGTATTTTTGCAGCAATTCTCAAATCCTCAAGTCGGCCATTAGTGCAAGTGCCAATTAAAGCCTGTTGAATCTTTATGCCTTTTACCTCAGCAACAGCTTTTACATTATCTACATGGTGTGGAACAGCAACTACGGGATATATTTCCGATAAGTCAATATCAATAGTTTTTGTATAGTTTGCATCCGCATCTGCCCACACGCCATCCTTCATTTGCAAGCCTAAATAGTCTGAAAGTACTTCATCGGGCGGAAATACGGCATTTTTAGCACCCATTTCAGAAGCCAAATTTGCAATGGTCATTCTTTCTGATACAGAAAGAGTTTTTACCCCTTCGCCATGATATTCAATGCTCATGTAATTTGCACCATCGCTTCCAATCATGCCAATTATCCATAATGAAATATCTTTAGCATAAACACCTTCATTAAGAATGCCTGATAATGTAATTTTCATGGTTTCGGGAACTCTAAACCACGTTTCGCCTCGTTTCCATATTCCTGCCGATTCGGTACGGTCAATACCGGCAGCCATAACGTTGAATGCTCCTGCGGTGCAAGTATGGCTATCGCTGCCAACAATTAGCATACCAGGCCGTGCATGATTGGCCATTAGTTGGTGACAAATTCCATTACCCACATCGTAAAATTTATTCACCTTTTGCTCGCTAACAAAATTTCTAATGTTTTGGTATTGGTTGGCTAATTTTGCATTAGTAGGAGGGGCGTTATGGTCTAAAACCACCAGCATTTGATTTGGGTTACTAACAAATTTACCACCCATTTGCGCAAATGTACCTTTAATACTTGCAGTATTGTCGTGGGTTAGTATTAAATCGGGCTTATGGAATACAATACTTCCTGCTTTTGCATTAAATATTTTCTCAACAAATGTTTGTCCCATTGTAGTATTTTTTAATGTAAGTTGTTAGCGTAATTTGCTAACTAATTTAGTAAGAATCAATGGGGTTAAAAAGCTATTTAATAGCAGGAATTAGATGCAAGGGATATTGCAAATTTCAATATTAAATCATCATTCCTTATTAAGGCTTCTTAAATACTTCATTAAAGCTATTAAAGTAATACCATCTGTGAGTTTATTGGAATCTACAAGTTCTTCAACATCTTTAATATCCATCCAGAAAACATCTTCAATACCTTCATGTTTGATCGGAATAATTATGTCACTTTTTGTTTCAACGGTAAAAACATGAATTATCTGGTTCGACATACCATTTGACGGATAAAAACTAAACATGAAATCAGGATGGGAGATGGTTAATCCTGTTTCTTCTTTTACTTCTCTGATTACAGCATTTTTAGGGTCTTCATTATTTTCAACATATCCTGCCGGAAGTTCAATATTGGTTTTATTAATGGTATAACGATGACTTTTAATTAAGCAAATTTGATTTCCCTTTGAAACAATCACAACTACAGATTCTTTGGGGTAATCCAATTGATGATAGTTTTCAATAATGCTACCATCTTCAGTCTCAACCCTGTCGGAATAGAGATTGATCCAGGCACTTTTGTATATGGATAGGCGGGAAAGTCGTTTAAATGCCATTTGCAATTCATTTCGTTTCAGTGTATGCTAACTTTTAATCCTGTAGTTTACTGTTATTGCTTACTGACGTGTAATTCTCTAAAAAGAAAAACCATTTTGCTTAGCAAAATGGTTTTTCAATTGCCTATTTTAAAAACTTAAATTGTAAATCCGCTAGGTATTATAGCTCCTTTTTTAATAACAACAATACCGTCATGAACTGTATATAAAGAATTGTCAGTATCTTGCAAATGATCTCCGCCATTTATATTAACATCGTTACCTATTATACAGTTTTTATCGATAATAGCATTGTTGATGTAACAACGTTCACCAACTCCTAAAATTTTATTTGTGTTGCGTTTATCTTCAGTTAAATCTTCTAGGTCTTGGTAAAAATCATTACCCATTATTACAGAGTTTACTATGGTCGATCCTTTTCCAATTCTCGATCGAATACCAATAACGGAATGTTCAATACGGCTTGCAAGTATAATTGATCCTTCAGCAATAACTGTTTTTTCAAGCGTGGTACCCGATATTTTTGAAGGAGGGAGCAAACGTGCTCTAGTGTATATTACCTTTGAATTATCGAATAAATTAAACTTCGGAATATCGCTTGCTAAATCAAGATTTGCTTCAAAAAATGAGCCTATTGTACCAATATCTGTCCAATATCCTTCGTATTGGTAGCTAAACATTTTATTCACCCCAATAGCTTGAGGTATAATTTCTTTACCAAAATCTTTGGTTTCTTCATTCTCCATTAACCTTACCAACAAGTCACGGTTAAAAATATAAATACCCATTGAGGCTAAATAATTTTTTCCTTCATTATTCATTTCCGCGCTTACTTCCGATGTCCAGTCAGGAAGAAGGTCTGCCGTTGGTTTTTCAATAAATTCACTTACAAAGCCATTTTTATCGGCTTTAAGAATGCCAAAATCAGATGCATCTTTAGCATTAACAGGTTGGGTGGCTAAAGTAATTTCAGCTTTCGACTTTATATGCTTTTCAATCATATCATTAAAATCCATTTGATACAATTGATCGCCAGAAAGTATAAGAGTGTAGTCGAAATCATGAATTAAAAAGTGATGCATACATTTTCGCACCGCATCGGCTGTACCTTGAAACCAGGTTCCACTTTGTGGTGTTTGTTCGGCTGCCAAAATATCAACAAAGGCATTGCTAAACAGACCAAAGTTATAGCTGTTTTTAATGTGGGTATTTAATGATGCAGAATTAAACTGAGTTAACACAAAAATTCGTTCAATTTCAGAATTTAGGCAGTTCGATATAGGTATATCTACTATGCGGTATTTTCCTGCAACCGGCACAGCAGGTTTTGATCGTGGCGTAGTTAAAGGAGCCAATCTTGATCCTTGCCCACCACCTAAAATTATGGCTAGTACTTTCCTTTTCATATCCTTGCTATTTTAACGATTTGTAAAGATTGATATATTCTTCTGCAGCTCTATTCCATGAATGATCGATCTGCATTATTAATTTTCTGTTTTCTTTAAATGCTTTTTTCTTGTTAAAAAAACTTTTTGCTCGTTCAATGGAATGGGTAATATCCCATGCCGAAGCTTGATCGTGGCAAATACCAAAGCCACCATCGCCAATATCTGTAACGGTGTCAGTTAATCCACCAGTACGTCTAACAATTGGCACAGTGCCATATCTTAACGCATAAAGTTGATTTAACCCGCAAGGTTCAACTCTCGATGGCATTAACAGAAAATCGGCTCCAGCATAAATTATGTGTGAAAGCTTTTCATTATACCCAATATAGGAGCAGTAGTTTCCTTTAAACTGAGGCTCTAAATCCCACAAAGCTTGTTGAACTGGCGCATCACCCGAACCTAATATTAAAACATTTTGTTCGCCAGGATATTTTGACATCATATTATAAATAGCTTCAGGCAATAAATCTGCACCCTTTTCTTTTACTAATCTGCCAATAAAAGTAAAAAGAGGTTTTGCGGGATCGAGATTAAATTCTTTGCATAACCACTTTTTATTATATTTTTTTCCAGCTTCAACCGTAGATATTGAGAATGTCTTTTGAAGCATACCATCTGTTGATGGATCCCAAACCTCAGTATCAATACCATTCAGTATACCTTTTGATTTTCCCTTTTCATATTGCAAAAGTTTTTCTAATCCGGCCATAGAAAATCCAATTTCGTCCATGTAATTAGGAGAAACAGTAGTTACACTCCAAGCATTTTTAATGGCTGCAGCAACAGGATTGATAAAACCATGCCACTCAATTTGTCCTGAAAAATAGGAATTAAATCCTGGAAGTAAATATTGTCTATCAAAAGTAAATTGCCCCTGATATTCGCCATTATGAATGGTGAAAACCGTTGGTATTTCTTTTAATTTATCGTAAGCTTCAACTTTTGTCATGAAAAATGGAATTAAACCAGTTTGCTGATCGTGACAATGCACTATATCGGGAAGTTTTTTAAAGGTTTTTATCCAATTTAAAGCGGCAATTTGAAAAGTAATAAATCGTTCAGTATCATCTTTATATGAATATATATTTTCTCTATCAAATAAACCCGGAATATCAATAGAATATAGATCAAAGCCTAATTCTGTATTTTGTAATTTAAAGATCTGGTAATGGTAATCATAATCAACAGAACCAAGCCTTGCAATACCTTCAAAAACAGATTTAAATTCATTTTTGCTTCTAAAATTTGTGTAATAATGAGGCATTATTACCATGGTAGAATGCTTCAGAAGTTTTTGGTATTTAGGTAATGATCCTGCAACGTCAGCTAATCCGCCAGCTTTTGCAGCAGGATAACATTCGGCACTTATATGAACAATTTTCATTAGTTTTTAATTATAAGGTATTTATTAATCGTGTAATGTACATAAAAATATTTATTGGTTTGTAGAGGCTTAAATATTAGTTGTCATTGGTTAATTCACTAGTCACAATATACAAGGAATGATTTAATGTACAAAACCTTTCAGGACAAATCTAAAAAAACTGCCTACATTAGTAGAAGAATATAATCAACTGCTAATGAGTGTGTTATGTTACTTTGTATTGATAATGAACTCATTAACTTAACCTTTTTTGAACTTAACTTTTTAAAAAATATAAAGTAATTACTGCTGAATCGGGAGTGGAGGGTTTAACGAAACTTTGCAGTGAAGATGAAATTATTGTTGTTATAAGTGATATGAAAATGCCTGGAATGAATGGTATTGAGTTTATTAAAAAAGCACGGGTAAGTCATTCAAAAATTGTCTATTTTATTTTAATCGGATTTGATATTAATAGCGAAATCTCAGAAGCTTTATCGAATAATATAATTCACAAATATTTTAGAAAGCCCTTTGATATGCATGATATTGATGTTGCTATTAAAGAGGATGTAGGTAATTTAATCTAGCTATTTTTAATATTTTTCAGTCCAAAATTAAGCTTATTTGTTACTTCTCGCAAAACTTTTTTATTTAGTTCCTTCTGATATTTATTGATAAAGTCAAGAACAGACGGCCTGTCAATTTTAGCCAATTCGCGTAAGGCCCACGATAATGCTTTATTAATCATGTCGGTATGATCATTTACAACCAATTCGCAAATTTCCAGTGTCCGTTTACTATTACCAGTTCCCCCTCGTGCTTTTTGATTTAATGCAACTGTGGCTACAACGGCTATTCTACGCTCCCAATAATTATTAGATTTAAGGTATGTTTTTATTTTGTCTGTAGAAATAATGTTTTCTCGCCAAGCAACCCCAACAAATAAAACTCCAAAGTAATCAACCGAAACCCAATTATCCATGTTTTTAAAAAAATTATCAATAACCGATTCTGTAATGGTTTTCATATTCGCTTTATCCATACCTATATATTCAAAAGCCAATTGTTGGGACTCAAATATTTCAGTATCAACCATAAGTTTGGCTAAGCTATATTTTTCAGAAATAGTAAAATCTTTGGTTTGAGTTTTTAGTTCTTTCAAAATGATCTTTAAATTGGGGTTGTTAACTCCAATTACTTTCATTTTTGTGGGATACGATTTTTTTGCAAATTCAACTCGTTTAGAATCTGCTAAGTTTTGTAGAGAAGCTAATACATCATCAATAATTGTGTGCATAACAAGGGTATTTGATTCGCTACAAAAATAAAAAAAACTTCTAAATGCTAATCAATTTGGATTCCGTAAAATGAATAGCTTCACATTTTATGCCTGCATGTTTAAAATTCTCATCGATCTCATTAAAATCCTGTTTTTTTGAAAAACCAAGCAAATAACCTCCGCCACCCGATCCACACAATTTAATGCAAAGCTTGCCAGAGAGATCATTTATAATTGGAATTAATTTTTCGGGCACTTCAAACATTTCAACAAAAACCTTCTGTTCCAAATCACAAAATTGGCGAAGTGTGTCAAAAGTTCCCAATTCGTTTTGAATTATTTCTATTATGCATTGGTTATTTAAATGGATAAGCTTTTCAATATCAATAGTTCTTTTTTCGCATTTATCATTAAAAATATTCATAAACGATTTTGTAGAACTTTCTTTTTGTGTGTCAATAAGAAAAGTTTGAATATTGGCTGGAAAAGAAAGGTTATGGGTTTTTACCGGTGCATGTATTATTATTGGTATATTTAATAATGAAACTAAAGGGTCGGTACCTGAACTAAAAGCATGAAAAAAAGATTCAATTACTGAAAGTTCATTTTTAACAGATTTATTGCTATCGGGTTTCTTGTTTGCCGCCTTCGCAAAATATTCATCATATATTGCTGCTGTTAATGCGCCAGAACTTCCTAAGCCATAATTATTTGGAATATTCGATTCAAAGTATAACCCAAGCAATGAATCTTTTAGAAATTGATTCAGATTATTATGATATTTAAACTTTTCATTATGAGCAATATGAATAGCAAGATTCTTTAATATGGTATTGGATTCTAAATTTTCATGACTAAGTATAGTATCGTCATTTGGTAAAATTAATTTACCCTGATATTTTGGATAGGGAATAGCTAAACCCATTGCACCCTTCAAAAGCACATACTCACCAAATAACAATATTTTACTATTGAAGGTTCTCATTCTTTCTATTTATCAAGATTTTAATAAATCTAATTTACTCAATTTTTCAACTGGAATTTTCTATTACAAAACACCTTACTTTGTCTCAGCAAGAAAGGGTAAAAATGTTATAATTTAAAAAATATTTTTAATTTATCCTTAAATCCGCAAGCGGATTCTTTGAGGCCACGAATTACACGAATTAACACTAATTTCGTTTTCACCCAATTGGGTAAAAATATATTTGATGTAAGACTGTGCCCATCTATGGTTTCATTTTTTTGCTGCGGATATTAAGTTTATTAAGTTTATGCGGGACTAACCATTATTTAATCTAATATAAAAAACTTATGACTCATCACATTGAGAGTTTTTTTGAGCAAAGGCCTCAATAAACTCTCTGGCAATATCAGTATCTATTGAATCGGAGAGCGCTTTTGCCGATAATTGTGATACTTCTTCATTAATTTCTTTATTTACAATACTAAATAGAAACTCTTTAACCATGTATCTTGTTTCCTTAGATGATCGTTGGATATTGGTAATTAGACGTTGTTCTATTTCCAAGAGTTTGTCGGAAGATCCTATTTTATCGGCTAAACCATATGCTAAGGCTAATTGGGCATTAAAAGCTTCAGCCGAAAGCATTAGAGCTTTACTTCGCTTAAAACCCATGCGTTTTATAAGGTAGGGAGCAATTGATGCTGGTATTAAGCCAAGTAGTACTTCACTTAATCGCAAATTGCTGTTTTGATCAAGAATAACAAAATCGGAAACCGCCATTAATCCCAGTGCTCCACCATATAAAAATCCATGAGCTATTGTTATAGTAGTTTGTGGCAGTCTGCTCCATGTTCGTAAGAAAACAGACAACTCTTTAAGTACCTCAATGCGTTCTTTTTCAGGCAAATCGGCCGCTTTTTTAAACCAGCATAAATCGGCACCAGCGCAAAAACTATCGCCTTTCCCTTTTAAAACTACAATATCTGTGTCTTTATCATTTTGTAAATCTTTTGCGATATTCATCAATGCATTTATCATTTCACCGTTAAGTGCATTCTTCTTGTTTTCTCTATTTAATCGAACGGTTAAAACACTATTATTTCTTTCTAATTGAATAAGATCGGTCATGGTAGTAGTTTTTGAGTTTTTAATGAATTATACTCTTTTAAACAAATATAATGTTTATCCAATTAATATTTCCACTCCCCTATATTTAACTCCGATAATATATTTTTTGCAGCCCTATATTCTTTAAGGTGAAATGGCTGAGCAATTCCTTCAAGTTTAAGTTTATCGCTTTGTTCAAATTTTGTGATTTTAACATGTACAAACTCGTTCTTTTGATTTTTATCTAGTTTAAAAACAATTGGAATATAATGTTCCCCATATCTTGAGTACCAGTTATCACCCATATGTTTTTCCACCAATACACGTTTCGTTTTCCCGATAAAACCTGAGTAGTAGTCCTTTTTGTATTGTTCTGAGGCTTGCCGTAACATATCACTTCTTGTATTTTTTACTTTTTCATCCACCTGATTGGTCATGCGTTCGGCATAAGTATTTTCTCTAACACTGTACTTAAAGGTGTGCACATGGCTAAATTTTGTTCTATCAACAATATTTAAGGTTTCCTTAAAATTATGATCGGTTTCACCAGAAAAACCTACAATAATATCCGATGTAATATTAAAGTTGGGATATTTTGTTTTTATATTATTGATAAGTTCCATATATTAATCAACACTATACATTCGTCACATTTTGAGTAGTATAGAATCAGAACCCGATTGCACACACAAATGTAAATGGGGGGCAAGCTTTGGGTTTTCAAAAAGTTCTGCTAAGTCATTGCCAAAACCATCGGGCTCAAGCGATGATATTCTATCTCTGAATTCACCAGGAATATCCAATATGGTTCGAATCAATTCCACAAATCGTACTCCATCATGATAATATCGGCCAATATTAACTCCAGTAATAACAATTTCTTTAAAGCCATTCTTCAAAGTCTGTTTTATACTTTCAATAATTTCGTTTGCCGGACGGCTAACAGCCCTCCCTCTAACTTGAGGGATAATACAAAAGGTGCAATAATTATCACAACCGTCTTGTATTTTTATGGCAGCACGTGTATGCAAGCTTTTATTGAGGGCATGGTAACTAAACACATTACTCTCTTTGTTTTGCAGAATTTTATTTGTTGAAATATTTTGCTTAACCAAATTTACAATACCACTCTTTTTCGAATTATTTACAATTAACGAAACACCCTCAATACTTTCAAGCTCCTTTTAAAATTGTTCAGCCATGCAGCCAGTTACCAAAATTTGAGTTTTAGGATTAACCTTAATTGCTTAAAATCAACTATATGGAATTCTTCTTTATCAAAATGTGACACTAACGAATCTGTTTCATGTTGATTTAATAGGCAACCAAGTGTTTTGAATGATACTTTTATTGTTCATATAATTAAATTAAGATATTAATATCTTAAATAAGTTTAAAATAAATCTTTTTTAAAATGTAGCTAACTGTGTTAAACTTTTGCTTCTATGGTTTTTCTTGAATTTACAGCAGTGTTTTCAACAAGTTCACCTGATATTGAAAATCCGGATACTTCTGTAACCTTGATCTTTACAAACTGACCAATTAGGGAAGGGTCTTTAGAAATAATACGAGTAACAATCTTACCTTCGTTATGGCCAGATAGATAACCTGTTTTGCGTTCAGTGGTTCTAACTAAAATGGTCATCTCCTTACCCATTAATTCCTGATTGTAATGTAAAGAAATATTTTCCAATTTTTCGCTCAGTCGTTTTAGTCTATCTTTCTTAGTTTCCTTTGGTATATCATCTTCCCAACGGAAGCTTTGAGCACCGGGACGAGGAGAATACATGGCAATATATGCCATATTGAATTTGAATTCATCGAACGAATTCATGGTACTTTGAAACTGCTCTTCCGTTTCTCCGGTAAAACCAACTATAATATCAGTAAACAGAGTAGCTTGAGGTACCAACTCTTTTATGTACTGAATGCTCTCTCTATACCGGTCAAGATTGTGTTTACGGTTCATTTTTACCAGAACCTGATCGCTGCCCGATTGCAAGGGCAAGTGTATTTGTTTGCCTAATGTTTTATACTTGGCTATGGATTCAACCACATCGCGTCTCATATCACGTGGGTGCGGACTTGTACAATATACCCAACTTGGGTCGTTTAATTTTTCACCTTCTTTTCCGATCGCTTCCAACAATTGGGCAAATAAAATTTCATTTTCACAATCAAGTCCGTAAGAATTTACATTTTGACCTAATAAGGTGATCGATTTAAATCCTGTTTTCATCAATTGTACAACTTCTTCTACAATCTCAGCTGAAGGTCTTGAAACTTCTCGTCCGCGTGTATAAGGCACGGCACAGTATGAACAGAATTTATCGCACCCATTTTGAATAGGTACAAATGCTTCAAAATCCGATTGATAATTGGGCTGAGTTTTCCAGAGTTGAAAAATATCTTTATTTGATGGTAATGTTGTTTTAGAATTTTTCGCTGCAATTTTAACGGGCTTAAAAGCAGATTGAACAGGCTTTTGATTAAAATAGTCTTCAATTTTAATTTCTGCATCTGTTGTTTGTAACGAAAGGGGCGAGGCTACTCCATATTCCTTCATCATTTTAGGAAAGTCATTAAGCTCGCTCATGGGGAAAACAAAATCGAATAGTTTTAAGAATTTCTCTCTATCATCGGGTAAAACACAGCCTGACACAAATGTTAGCACATTCCTTTTTGCTTTGATACGATTCCATTTATAAATACGTGAATAAACTTTATCGATAGGTTTTTGACGAACAGAACAAGATAGAACCCCCAACAGGTGGGCATCTTCCTCTTTGTCGGTATGAGTAAATCCCATTTGTTCAATCACCGATCTTACCCGTTCACTGTCCGAAATATTCATCTGACATCCTAAAACTATAAGGTGATAAAGCATATTATTTGTATTAAATTTTATTATTTTATTAAATTTCAGCAACTTACATTTTGAATGTTACAATTTACTGACAACTACTATTTTTAGTTTAAAAATAAACTTCAGCAAACATCTGATTCGCAGAAAATCCTTTTTCCTTAAGTATTTCCATTGCATCAAAAATCATTTCGCTATTTCCACATAAATAAAACTGCGTATCCTTATGAAATGTTTTGGTAGAAATGTAATCGGTTACCCGTCCTTTTACCGTTCCCTTATCGTCACGAGTAGTACATAGAATATACTTGTCCTTAGCGTACAACTCTTTGTCATAGGCTTCTTCGGCAGTTCGTACACCATGTATTAATTTATAATCCAATTCTGGATAGGACACCACAAAGCTTTTAAAGGGAGCAATTCCGGTGCCTGTGGCAATCATTACAACGGGTAAATTTTTTCGAGTACTTTCGCTAAGAGTAAAATAACCCATTGGGCCATTTATTTCAACTTCATCGCCTTCTTTTAAGTTTTTTAATTTTGGGGTTACCAAGCCGTTTTCAACTTCTTTCACAAGAATCTGAAAATAGTCGTCGTTTATTCCATTGTATAACGAATACTGACGGAACTCTTTATCATCTTTTTTACCCACTACCAAATGCTGACCAGGTGTAAATTTAAGATCCCTTCGCTCTATTTGCAATATAAAAGTAGAATCATTTAGATGACTGATTTTCTCAATTTTATGGATGTTATGATACATATGAATCTATAATAAAATTGCGGCAAAATTAGGAATAATTTCATTATAAAAAAGACCTGCGTGTCTTAAATTAAAATAATATATAGAATTATTGACCTAGCCACAGATTCGCAGATTTAACAAATTACATATTCCACTAAATAATCTGTGAATCTGTGGCTTTTATCTAGTTATAATCAGGCAAATACGAATACTCTTTCGAATATTTAAGCATTTGTTCAGAGTAGCTGTCTGCATATTCAATCTCTACATCTGTAATTTTTCCTTCTTTCATTACAGCTTTAAAATATGGGTTAATAAAGCCTCCGTAAGCAGCAATGTTTAATTTGGTAAACCTATCAAGAACTTCTTTATGCAGCTTCTGATCAACCTGAACAGCATAGGTCTCAACCAGCTGTTTACCAGCCTCATAATCACCTTCCGACTTTATTCTTTGAATTTCGGCTAAAAGATCACCAAATAAACTTCTAAGCATTTGGTAATTATTTATAACAATATAGGTTTTTCCTTCTTTTTCAAGGATTTCAATAACATTATCGTCCTTTCCTTTTTCGTAACACCACTGCGAAACAAGTTGCCTGTTTCTCATATGTGCCTGTTCTATATCTTTTCCTAATTGCACTCGGGTAAGTTGTGTCATTATACCATTTCTTATATAGCCGTTATATTCAGTTTTTGCTACATCCAAATTCGGAATTAAACCAAATTCAACCAATTTTTCATCGGCAATATAATATAAGGCAAATAGGTCGGCACGAGCTTCTTCTAAGGCAGAACTGTAGTTTTTCAAGGCATCGGAACTGGTATTAGGCAATAATTGACCTGAACCATGACCCAAACACTCATGAAGATCGACGTGTAGGTTGCTAGCCATTGATCCATAGTACTTTGACAGCTCAATCTCTTCCTGCGAATAGCAAAACTCTTCAAGCATTCCATTGCCCTGCGCAGCTTTGTGGTAAGCATCTGATATGTTTTCAATGGTTACTGATTTTGAACCATAGTCCCGGCGAATCCAATCGGCATTAGGTAGATTAATTCCAATGGGAGTAGAGGGGTAACAATCGCCACCCAATTGTGCGACAGTAATTACTTTTGCAGAAACTCCTTTTACTTTTCCTTTTTTAAATCGCGGATCAATCGGTGCATTATCTTCGAACCACTGTGCATTATTACTAATTATTTCAGTTCGCTTTGTAGCTTCTATATCTTTAAAATTCACTATACTTTCCCATGTAGCTTTCATTCCCATAGGGTCGCCATAATTTTCTATAAAGCCATTCACAAAATCAACTTCCGATTCAAGCTCTTGCACCCATAGAACATTAAAATCGTCCCATGTTTTTAAATCACCAGTTCTATAATAATCAATTAATACTTTTATTAATTTTTGCTGCATACTGGTTTCTGCCGCTCCAACTGCTTTATTAAGCCAATATACAATTTTGTCAATTGCTTTGCCATACAATCCATTTTGCTTGTAAACTCGTTCATGCAAGGCCCCATTTTTTTTAACATGCTGACTGTTTAAGCCAATTGATAAAGGGCGATCCTCATCGGGTTGTTTAAAATTGCTAATGTATTCATTTACTTCACTTTCGGTTAAACCATCGTAAAAGTTTGTAGCCGATTCTGCAATAATATCTTTACTTGCATCAAGAACGATTTTTTTTGACCCAATTTGAGGTTCGAAAATTATAGGTATAATTCTCTCAGTAAATTGTTCAACGGTTTCGTTATGTAATAAAGGTAGTTGTTGTTCGTTACAATTACTTAGATATTCGGCATAAATATCTTGGCTAAGTTTCGGAAAAAATTTATCTGTACTATAGTGGTGATGAATTCCATTTGAAAACCATACACGTTTTGCATATACTTCAAATTCTTTAAAATCAGGTGTGCTTTTATCTCCAGAAAATGAATTTAAAATAGCCTCGTTTGTCCTTCTAACACTTAAGTTGTGCTTGTAATTCTGATCGAACAAAATATCTCTTCCACACAAAGCGGCTTCACTTAAATAATATATAAGTTCCTTTTGCTTGGGCTTAAGACTTTCAAATCCAGGAACTTTAAACCTCATTATTTTTAAATCTGCAAATTGCTCCAGTAAATATTTGAATGCATCATTTTCTTCTAAAGTATTGTTCATATTTATAGTATTATCCATGATTGAGTATATGTTCGATTAAAATTTTGACACCAATTAAAATTAGAATTATTCCACCTACTAGTTCAAACGGAAATTTAAGTTTCTGCTTAAACTTGCTGGCTAAATAAATGGCTAAAAATGAAAGTATAAATGACACTAAACCTATTACAAGGGCAGCAGTAATCAGCGATATTTCAATAAGCCCAAATGTTATTCCCACGGCTAAAGCATCAATGCTGGTAGCTATCGCCAATCCTGTAAGTGTTTTGTAACTGGTTGGGTCAAAGCATTTAAAGTCATCGTTCGTTGTTATATGTTGGTAGATCATTCGTGCGCCCAAAAACATTAGAATAATAAATGCAATCCAATGATCGTAAGCCTCAATATAAACTCTGAATGAATGACCAAGCCACCAGCCAATAATGGGCATTGTACCTTGAAAAACACCCATAAATAGGGCTATTCGAAAGGTGTTTTTAAAGTTAAATTTATACAGTATTAGTGCACACGATATTGAAACCGTTACACTATCCATGGCTAAACCAATGGCAATTATTAAAAGTGTTAAAAATTCCATTAATTATATTTTGTGCAAAGAAAACAAAATATCACTAGCGAAAAAAGCCACAGTCAAGTCATGAATGAGATTTCGGGTAAGTCAACATTATTTTTGAATTTTCGAAAAACTAAAAAAAAGTAAGCATAGCCTTAGCTACCTGTCTGCAGCAGGCAGGCGTAATTTTTTTTTAGTAAAAAAAACAAGGCTTGGCTCTAAAGATTATGCTTGACTTGACTGCAAACGATATAACGAAATCAACCATTGGGGTGCTTTCGTGCTTATAGAACACTGCAAGTTGCAGCTATTCAAATATTAATGAATAGCCATAACTTTTATGTACTTAAGAAGAATGATTGGCAATAAAAATGCTCGAAAATAATATTATAAGAAATAAACGTTTCATTTAAAGATCATTCAAGGTACTTTTCTTATTTTTATAAATCATTGACAAAGAAAAAGAATGAATATCTCAATATTTCATTACCATTTAAATCCGGGAGGAGTAACTCGAATTATTGAGTCACAAGTGGCCGGTTTTATTCAAAACTACCCTGATGCCCGAATACAAGTAATTACCGGACATTGTGAAAATATTGAGTATTATGAAAAGTTGGACGTTTCGGTTTTTATAAATAGCGATTTAAATTATCTGATAGATAAAAATTTCGAATGTAACGAATTACAAGATCTATTTGATCGGATTTATAATTGGTTAAAATCATTAATAAGCGATACTGAAATATTGCACGTGCATAACTTAAATCTCGGAAAAAACCCTGTATTAACTATGGTTTTTAATAAGTTTTTAAATCAAGGATTCACGTTAATTAATCATGCACACGATTTTGCGGAAGACAGGCCAAACAATTTCGCTTTTTTGCAAAAAATAATTGGGAGCTATTTTAAAAAGGAACTTACACAGGTGCTTTATCCACATAATCCTAACTATATGGTTGGATTGTTAAATCAGTATGATTTTGATAGGGTTATTCATTATGGAGTATCTGAAAATCATGTGTTTTTATGGCCGAATCCTGTATTTATAAATCAAAAAGTGGAGATTAGTAATGACAAAGCACGAGCAGAAGTACTCCGTGTTTTTAATATACCCGCTCATCATAAAATAATCACATACCCTGTAAGAGTTATACAACGTAAAAACATAGGTGAACTGGTGCTGCTAACTCAATTGTTTTCCTATAGTTGCACTTTTTTAGTAACCCTGGCACCACGTAATCCCATTGAAATTCAGTTTTATAACAACTGGAAAGACTTTTGCAGAAAGAATCAAATTCCTGTTATTTTTGAAGCCGGAAGTAAAACTGAATTTGAAACAATAATTGCAGGATCAGACTATTGTATAACTACCAGTATAAAAGAAGGTTTTGGTATGGCTTATCTAGAACCTTGGTTAATGGGAACTCCTGTAATTGGTAGAAATATTGATTATGTTACTTCTGATATTCAACAGAAAGGAGTGAAATTCCCATTGCTTTACAATGAATTAAAAATACCATTTTATAACGAATTTGTAGATTTCAAAAATTTAAATGAGAAAAGACAGCAAGCCTTTATATTACAGCTGATTGAACAAAAGCAAAAAAAGCAAGATTTATTTGAACTTAATGAATTTTTAGCTAGTTTTCCTCCGGAAATAAGCAAGGCATTAATCATTGAGAATCAAAGTGCAATAAAGCGAGAATTTAGCTTAGATAAATATGCAAAACAAATTTTTAGAGCGTATACAACCATATCTTAATTTGTATAGCGAGCTTAGTCCTATTGCTACCAATGTTGCATCATCTATTCAGAATAATGCTGGAATTGAAGCTATAGTTTTTGATATTTATGGCACCTTAATAATCTCAGCATCTGGTGATTTAGATAAGTCGACAGTAAAAATTGGACATCTCACGCAAGCACTTATTGAGGGCGGCTACACATGGAAAACCGTTGCTAACGAAAGTAAGTACGGAAACGATTTATTGGGTCTTTTTCACTCAGCAGTGAACAATCAGCATAAACAACTAAAAAAACATGGGCATCCTTTTCCTGAGGTTGATATAATTAAAGTTTGGGGAAAAGTTTTAAAAGAAGCAGTAGAAAATAATTGGCTTATTCCATCAGATAACACTTGTATTAAAACACTAACCGTTGTTTTCGAGATTCTTAGTAATCCGGTTTGGCCAATGCCTAATATGCTAGAGGTTATTAGTGCCTTAAATGAGAAGAATGTACCCATAGGTATTGTATCAAATGCTCAGTTTTACACTCCTATAATAATGAATAGTTTTATGAGTAATATTTTATCTGAGCAAGAGCATATTGAAAAGTTCGATCATGATATCTCGGTATTTTCATATAAACTTTTACGAAGTAAGCCTGACACATACTTATATAAGCAACTGGCCGAAAAACTTGATAAAAAATATAATTTAAAACCTGAGCAAGTATTATTTGTTGGAAACGATATGCTTAAAGATGTTTGGACGGCTCGTTTAGTTGGGTTTAAAACAGCTCTTTTTGCTGGTGATCAAAGATCTTTGCGATTGCGAAGCGACGATAAACGATGCGAGGGTTTAACCCCCGATATTATAATAAATAATCTTTCTGAACTATTAGAATTGATATAAGATAAGAGTTGTCTTTTTAATCGAACAATTTATTTTGGTTTTTAACATAGAAAAATATGAATATTACGAACTTAAGAATTGGTATAGTACATTCATTAATTGGTAAAAATGATGGCGTTTCTATCGTAATTGACCAAACAGTGCACGCCATGGTTAATCATATGGAAATTGAACTTGGGAATATTTTCTTTCTAGGAGCCCATTCATCTCCACGTTTCAATGCAGATATCAACGAAGTTTTTTGGCATAAAAATGAATTGCATACCGAAATCATTGCCTCATTTTGTCAAAAACCGGCAGCCGATTTAGATGAACGCATTCATGCCGAAGCATTGTATGCTAAGAATATTATTGCCGATTGGGTTCACGAAAATGGAATTGACCTTATAATTGCACACAATACATCGCACCCTTATAATTTTATTACGGCTGTGGCTTTGGGCTACTATTTCGATGAACTAAGAGCACAAGACTTAATTTGGCCCAAACAAATGGTTTGGTGGCACGATTCCTATTTTGAAAGAAAAATATTTGAAAAACCCAATAAGGTAATGCAAAAATATTTAAAGTATTTGCCAGGTACTTATATTGATGCCGTGGCCTTTATAAACCATCAGCAAATTGATTTATGTAAAAAGGTATTTGCAAAATATCAGCCTAAAATTACAGATGCATTTTTCAATTCAAGAGTTGTAGTTATACCAAATACAAGTGATGTTGAATGTGACTGTCAGGTATCCAACGAAAAAGGGTATATAGCACCTCCAGTAGTACGCTATAACGAATCTTTTTGGCGCGATTGTGGATTGTTAAAACAGCTTGATGAAAGAGGGTTTACGATAGATGATGCAGCCATTTTACTACAACACACAAGAATTGTACCCCGAAAAAAAATAGAATCAGCTATCGAATTGGCTTTTAAGCTCGATAAAAAATTTAAGTCTGAAAACATACGTCAATGTGTTGTCGTTTTAGTTACGGGGCATTCGGGTGATGAGCAGCATTATTACCAAAGGTTTTTAAATGAGTACTATGCAAACCTTCAGAAAGATAATCCTGATGCTCAGGTAATATTTATTATGAGTGAAGCCATCACGCTATCGCACCGTGATATAATTGTGAATAAAAAATATTATAAATTTGCCGAATTACCCGGTTTGGTAGCAGCGTATGGAGGTATCGGAACATATTTTAGCGAGGTGGAAGGATTTGGAAATAACCTGCTTGAATTAATTTCGTTTGGAGTACCAGCAGTGATTAATAAATACGAAGTTTTTAAAATTGAAATTGAACCTTTGGGATTTCGATTTCCATCAACGCAAAATTGTGTTATAACTGATGAGGTTGTCGATGAATCTTTTAAACTACTTTCAAACATAGAATATCGTAATGAAGTAATAAAACATAATATAAAAATTCTAAGAGAAAATTTGGGACATCATATTATTTCTGATAAATTAGAACCCTTATTCCAAGAAATTTTCACCAAAAGGCATCCACATTAATTATGTTCGAACTAGGGTATTGGGGACTTTTTTTAGCAAGTTTTCTTGCAGCTACTGTTGTCCCATTTAGTTCTGAGGCTATTTTATCAGCAATGATCTATGCAGATTTTAATACTTCAGCTTGCTTAGTTGCAGCCTCACTGGGTAATTGGTTAGGTGGTTTAAGTTCGTATTATATAGGTTATTTGGGTAAAGAGGAGTGGATTACAAAATACCTGCGAATTCCAAAAGATAAAACGGAAAAATTCAAATCTAAAATTAGAGGCAAGGAAGGGTGGATTGCATTCTTTTGTTGGTTGCCATTTATTGGTGATATAATTGCAGTGGTGCTGGGCTTGCTAAAACGAAATTATATAAATGTTGCTGTCGGTATGTTAATTGGCAAAACCCTTCGATATTTAATATGGGGTTACCTAACTGTTTGGGCTTTACAATAAATTCACATTTTCACCCCCCCCTTATTCAATGGAACGTCAACGTTTGCTCTCTTGTTAGATTCAGGTTTTGTGTTCTGAATATCAAAGACAATAGAGCCATGTTAAATTGTAAGTTGCTGGTATTTTAACATATACAAAATTTAATTCGCTTGCACCAAGATTAATATTTTAACAAAAAGATGAAAAATATTGCTTAATGCAATATTAGTTTTTTAAAAATTAAAAAAACTAAGGGTAAAATTAATTAAAGGATTTTAATTAACTTTAAGAGCAATTATGTAACCAATACAATTTAACATGGGAGATTTTTATCAAACTTCATACGTAACTACGCTTCATAATTTTAAGAATAGAACATTACAAGACATTGAAGATGAATTGGTGCGGTATAGTAAAAAAAGACCCATAGGGCTTATTATTCCTTCTCTTTATTCAGAGCTTGCACGACCAGCACTAACTAATATTGTTAATGTGTTAAAGAAAATACCCTATCTGGGTGAAGTGGTTATAGGTTTAGATGCAGCAAACAAAGAGGAATTTATGAAGGCAAAAGAGTTCTTTTCTGTTTTGCCCCAACATCATCGTGTTATTTGGAATGATGGACCAGGTATGAAGCATCTTGAATTTTTGCTAAATGAAGAAAATATTCATCCGGGTAATCCTGGAAAAGGAAAAAATGTTTGGTTTAGTTTTGGATACATGATAGCTTCAGGAAAATCGGAAGCTATTGCATTGCACGATGCCGATATTATTACTTATGATAGAAATATGTTGGCCCGCTTAATTTATCCTGTTGTTAAACCCACCTTTAATTATAAATATTGCAAAGGATACTACTTTAGAGCTGATGAGGAAAAAATTAATGGTCGCATGGTTCGTCTTTTAGTTACACCTTTATTACGTACCCTTAAAAAATTCTTCGGTCAGCTTGAATACCTTGACTATTTAGATGGTTTTAGATATATTCTTAGTGGTGAGTTTTCAATGCGTGCCGATGTATTAAAAACTATTCGTATTCCAAGTGACTGGGGTTTAGAGGTTGGTATTTTAGCAGAGGTACATCGCAATAATGCGCTTAGCCGTATTTGTCAAGTTGAAATTGCCGATCGATACGATCACAAACACCAAACGGAATCATTTGACAATCCTGATAAGGGCTTATCAAAAATGAGTTTTGATATTTCTCGTTCAATTTTTGCTAAGCTTGCATCCGATGGAAGTGTTTTTAACGAGGGAATGTTTAGGTCGATAAAAGCAACCTACCACAGAATTGCTTTAGATATGGTTGAGCAATATAATAACGATGCCGTTATGAATGGCTTGAGTTTTGATCGACACAAAGAAGAACGACTCGTTGATCAATTGTCTCGAAATGTTTATCAAGCTGGAGTAAGCTATTTGAATAATCCGAATCAAACTCCTGTTATGCCAAGTTGGAAAAGAGTAATAAGTGCCATTCCAAAAATAAGTGAGGCATTTGTTGATATTGTTGAAGAGGATAATAAGATATAAAATTTATTTAAATATCAATAAGGACCTGATAGTTATATTATTGGGTCTTTTATTTTCACCATGCTTTTACAAGTAAATATGTTTTCGAATGTGGTGTAATTTATTAACACATTGGTTATGAAGGTATCTGAAAATTGGAAAGAATTAATAATCACTCGTCTTCGTAATATTTATAACGATACCATTTCTGACTCTCAAATTGAGAATTTTGTAAATTATATTAAAGAAAATCGTAGTGAAACAAATTTTAATGAAGAGTTATGGAAAGAAAGGGACATTGCACTTATAACTTATGGTGATAGTATTCTTGAATCAGATACACTTCCACTTCAATCACTAAATAAATTTGCAAAGAATCATCTAAACAACCTGATTAACATAATTCACATCTTACCATTTTTCCCATTTAGCAGTGATGATGGATTTTCTGTTATCGATTTTGAAAAAGTAAATCCTGATTTAGGAAGTTGGGACGATATTAAGTCCATATCAGATAACAACAAGCTAATGGCTGATTTGGTAATTAACCATGTATCGAGTAAAAGCAATTGGTTTAAAAATTATTTACAAAATAAGGGAGAAGGGGTTGATTATTTTATTGAGGAATCACTCGAAACTGATTTATCAAAAGTTACTCGTCCTAGAAGTTCATCATTGCTTACAACTTATAATACTATTAACGGACCAAAACATATATGGACAACATTTAGTGATGATCAAATTGATTTGAATTTTGCCAACCCAGCCGTGTTGTTGCGATTTTTAAAAATTTTGCACACCTATATTAAAAATGGAGCCAAAATTATTCGTTTAGATGCGATTGCATTTTTATGGAAAGAAGTAGGAACCACTTGTTTGCATTTACAGCAAACCCACGAAGTGGTTAAACTTTTGCGAGACTTTGCAGGATGGGTGGGTTCAGGGGTTATTATATTAACAGAGACCAATGTACCCAATAAAGAAAATCTCAGCTATTTTGGACATAACGATGAGGCTCATATGGTTTATCAATTCAGTTTGCCGCCATTACTTTTGCATGCTTTAAATAGTGGAAATGGTCAATATTTAACACAATGGGCCAGCACATTACCAAAATTACCTAAGCAATGCACCTTTTTTAATTTTACCTCATCACACGATGGCATTGGGGTTCGCCCTCTTGAAGGCTTATTGCCAGATAGCGAAAAAAAACAACTGTATAGTGATATTAAAGCCAGTGGTGGATTAATAAGCATGAAAAGTAATACCAAAGGAAGTGAAAGTCCTTATGAGCTAAATATAACCTACTTTGATGCTATGAAAAGAACCCATAATGGCGAAGATGGATTACAAGAGCTTAGATTTATATCTTCACAGGCTGTTATGCTTGCTATGAAAGGTTTGCCTGCTTTTTACATTCATAGCTTATTAGGTTCAGCTAACTATTATAAGGGTGTTGAAAATACAGGAAGGGCACGTACTATAAATCGCGAAAAAATACAGATGACTGATTTAGAAAGAGATTTAAAATCAAACACTTCGCGTATGCGTGTGTTTACAGCACTACTTAAGCTGATTACCATACGTAAAAATTATCAAGCTTTTCACCCTTCCTCTCTTCAAACAATATTAGATTTAAGTAATTCTGTTTTTGCCTTTGTGCGCGAAGCATCTAACGGTGAATCTATATTGGCGATTAATAATCTTACCTCAAAAAATATTCAAGTGGAAATTTCAGGTACATATTCACATCTTAAATATGATATTATTACAGAAGCTTCAATTAACGTAAAAGGTTTATCGATAAAGCCTTACCAAACACTTTGGCTAATAAAAAAGTAATAGTATGTGCAAACTTTCGTTTTTAATTGTGCCCGATTCATTTAAAGATTGCATGAGTGCAAGTGAGGTTGGCTTGAATATAAAAAAAGGCATTAGTAACGTTTTTAAAAATGCTAATGTTGAAGTTATTCCAATGGCTGATGGAGGTGAAGGCACTGTGGAAAGTATAGTTTCGGCTGTAGGCGGAAAAATTGTTAAACTTAAAGTTCAAGATCCAATCGGTAGAGAAACAGACGGTTTTTTCGGTTTAATTGAAAATGGAAATACGGCCATAATTGAAATGACTGCAGCGAGTGGAATAGAAAAACTTACTACGGAAGAACGAAATCCATGGATAACATCAACTTATGGAACCGGGCAACTTATTAAGGAAGCACTTAATTATAAGTGTAAAAAGTTGGTTATTGGTATAGGTGGCAGTGCGACCAACGATGGCGGATTAGGCATGGCAATGGCTTTGGGTATAAAATTTCTGGATAATAACGGGCAAGATATTGGAGAGGGAGGCGGAAGTTTAGCAAACTTAACCTCAATTGATATCTCAACTATTGATAGTAGACTAAAAGACACTAAAATCATAGCTGCTACTGACGTGGTTTCACCTTTGACAGGTTCATTGGGTGCTTCAGTAATATATGGGCCTCAAAAGGGAGCTGATAATCAAATGGTTCAAAAACTTGATAAAAATCTATTTAGGCTAGCTTCGGTGATTAAGGAATGTATGAATATTGATGTCTTGCAAATGCAAGGGGCCGGGGCTGCAGGTGGCTTAGGAGCAGGACTTCATGCCTTTTTAAATGCTGAAATTCGTTCAGGGCTTGATACAATTGTTGATCTTATAGGTTTACTGGAAAAGATTAAAGGCTGCGATATTATAATTACTGCTGAAGGAAAAGTAGATGGACAAACTACATCTGGAAAAACACCAGTTGGTATAGGTAGGATAGCTCAAACGTATGCTAAACCAGTATTTGTTTTTACAGGACATGCCACAGAAAATACAACCATCTTATACGAAAATGGAATTTCGGCAATAGTGCCAATTTCCAGAAAACCAGAGACCTTGCAAAATTCAATTTCTAAGGCTGCTATATGGTTACAAAAATCGGCCGAAGAATTATGCTTGGTATTGAAAACAGGACAAAAGCTTAGAAATTTGTAATTTTAGCTATGTTTTTTCTATTTCCTCTTAATTTTCAGCTCTCATATATAGCCAAAGTAACACTATAATATGCTGTTAGTATGGTAATTAACGACGTGTGACACCTATTTTTAAGCCCCTGAGAATTGAATATAATTTATTTTGCATATCATACCCGGCAAATATCTCTTCCAAAATAAGTCTTCCATAACAAACTTTCGGGTTCAACTAAAAATTCATCATAATAAAGAGTGGGGGCTAAAATCTGTTTTTTATATGGAGAACTAATAAATCAGATAATTTTAGATTTCTAGAATAAAAGCATAATCAAACAATTATTTAGACACAAAACAGCCAGCAGAAATGCTGAAAATGCTCTACATTTGCATATGTAAACAGGATAATGTACAGAGGCTATAAGTCACAATGTCAGCACTTAACGAAGTTGAATTAAACCTTTAATCTAAGTATTTTATGCAATTTTATGATTTTTTTCGTAAAAATGCGATTATATTACACATACAAAGCTGTTATCTAGCTAATTACACGTTCGACATGAAGTAAAAATAGAACCATATCGTAGCTGAGGAAATTACATATGTCACGTGACTGTCGAAATGAAAATTACATTTGTGATTCCATATGTAAATTATTATTATTACATTTGTAACAAATAGATAATTAATGGAAATTAAAAATAGGTTAGCTCGAATAATATCTTCTGAAGGCTTAACATCCGCTGCATTTGCTGATTCTATTGGAGTTCAACGCTCTAGTATATCACATATAATATCGGGCAGAAATAAACCAAGTCTCGATTTTCTTCAAAAGACACTCATAAGCTATCCGAAATACAATTCGGAATGGCTAATAACAGGGGTTGGTGACATATATAAAGTTCCTATACAAACAAATATTTATGATGCTATCGAGAATGAGCCAAGTGGAGATAGCGCTTTAAACACTGCCCAAAACAAGCATAATGAACTAAATAATGTTGCTGGTGAGCTTAAGGATGTAATTAAAGCTGCTGAAATACAAGAGGAGGATCCACCAAAATATAAAGATAACTTTACAGATCCCCCTCCTTTAAATAATGAATTACCAGCTAAAAAGGTTTCGAAAATTGTAATTTTTTATAGCGATAAAACTTTTTCAGAATATAAACCAAACAATACTGATGAGGTATAAGCCAAAGGTATTTTTAGAGTCTTCTAGCTTAGGATACCTTTTTTATAAATTTACATTTGTAAATATTTATTTATTCCCTTCTTTTTCTAACTAGATACCGTCAATAAAATCAGGTGTTTGAATATGAAGTTCGAATTCAGGCCAGTCTGACTAAATCAATCTGGTAGTGCTTGTGAAAGTCAGAAAAAAACCAATCATCCCGATTGAAACAACGGGGTGATTGTTTTTTTGACGAACATAACGTAGAAGTCGTACTTTATAGGATAAACAATTAGGCTAGGCTGAATTAAGCTTGTTACTATCCAATGAACTAATAATTATCGCATATTTTAACACTTGCCTTGTACTTTTATTACTTGTTCGCTGTATTTTCACACTGCTAATATATAGCGAGATACACAATGCTTAATAATGTTTGTTATTGACTTAATTTCAGTATCAAGCGTTTTAGCTCATTACGCATCACTAAAAATCTATTGTTTGCATCTTTTAGGTCAGGAAAAACTGGTGTTTTTATGCTCAGCCCCATGGAGATAAGCTATGAAAGCTTATATAGACTGTTTTAAGCTACTTGTAGAATTATGATTAACTGCTCTAGCTATATATTTAATCTAGTAAAGCGCTCATAAATTAACGGTATATATTAATTAGCAACCTTACCACATTTAATCGAAAAGTTTACCATTTATTACTCATTTATGCTACGTTGAAATTATTAACCGTAACTACGGCTATGCTTGCAAATTTTGCCTTTCCTAAAGAAAAAATCTTAAACAAATGCAATACTAATTCAAGAACGCTTTACTAGTTGTGGCGGAAAGTACGTTCTTGTCTTATACACCTTTCAAAACAGTTTAGAGGCAGATTTAAGTTGCCCTAATTTTATATCACACTGAGGTTATTCGTCTTTATTCAATGTTTTATAGTGAAGTTATAAAACGGAAAGCCTGTTAGCTTATAAACCCGATTTATGCTGCGGCAAGAATAATGATTCCGATCAATTGAATTAAGTAAGAGTTAACCCATATTTATAAGATTGCTATTGGGTTGTTTTAAAAAACGGATAATATATTTTATCTCTATGCTGATTAATTCATGCGTTTAGTTTAGTGCAGATACAACTTGCAATACCTGTCGATGTAGTTCCCGACTTCAAAGGGATTGCAAGGAAGTAGATGTGCTGAAATAAATGCACTTTAGTAAAATTGACAAACTATTTTTAACACTTGAAAATTATAAGGTGTAGATAATGAAAAAGATATGTGCTTTTTGTCAAATTTTATGAATTATTCAGGCTATGCTTTTGAACAAAAAAAAACTAATGACTTGACTGAGTTTAATATGCCTAGTAATAATCATCTAAAACCCATCACTAAATAATCTGGATGGGTTGTGGTTTTTATTCCAGGCAAGCAAGCAAGCATGCTGTGGTTATTATCGTTTTTTATCTCCTTAAAGTTAAACATTTAATTAATTGCCTTAGGTCGTTTTATGGGAAGACCAACTACCCATTGCATTAACAATAAATCATATCAATCTACAGTTTACATATGTAATCGTAGCGATAATCAATCATTAAATTCTTTCGGAAATGAATATAGTGCCCTAGAATTACATGAATACATAAAAACTTCATATTAATACTTTATTCAAATGAAATAAATTCGACATTTTGCATATATTTGCAGCAAAAACAATGTATAAACTCTTTATCCGCCCCATTCTATTCAAAATGTTGCCCGAAACAGCCCATAAGGTAGTATTTAGGGCTTTAAAATGTGGACAAACCTTTGGCCTTAAGCCAGTATTTAAATGGGCATTTCACCCTAGTAGTTTACATATGAAAACAGAAGTGTTTGGACTTAAATTTCCAAATAAGGTTGGAGTAGCTGCCGGGCTTGATAAAAATGCTGAAGTATACAGTATGTTAGGTTCACTTGGATTTGGGCACATAGAAATTGGAACGGTTACACCAAAGCCTCAGTCTGGCAACGCAAAACCACGCTCTTTTCGCTTAATAAACGATGACGCTTTAATAAATCGTATGGGTTTTAATAATAAGGGGCTTGAAAGTGCTATTATTAAACTTCGAAAACGAAATAAAAACCTAATTATTGGAGGTAATATTGGCAAAAACACCCTAACCAAAAATGAAGATGCACTAAGTGATTACCTTGCCTGTTTTACGGGCTTATATAATGTGGTTGACTATATTGTAGTGAACGTTAGTTGTCCTAACGTTACTGACCTACATAAACTCCAAGACCAAGAATCGCTGGAGCTTATTTTGAAAACACTTAATGACAAACGCACTGAATTTTCACCGTATAAACCGATCCTGCTTAAAATTTCTCCTGATTTGAATGTTCACCAAATTAATGAAACACTCGATGTTATAAAACGTTGTAACATTGATGGAGTAATTGCCACAAATACAACAACATCTCGAGATGATTTAACTACTGAATCATCAATAGTGGAAGGTATTGGAAATGGCGGACTTAGTGGAAAACCAATTAAGGATAGATCAACAGATATTATAAAATATATTTCTGAAAAAACCTCTGGGAAACTCCCAATTATAGGCGTTGGAGGCATATTTACAGCTCAGGATGCCTTAGATAAAATAAATGCTGGAGCAACATTAGTGCAAGTATATACAGGTTTTATTTACGAAGGACCAGCAATAGCAAGAAATATAAATAAGGAAATTGCAAAGTTACAAAAGTAAATTTTATGGTCATTTCGGTGCGTTACATTTGTATATTTGCTTAGATTACATATGTAATCCTGTCTGGGTTTGATAAATTGCCTCTAAAATCTTCACCATTCAGCTTTTAAGTTATTTGTTCATTAATAGTTTCATTACTATCCCATATATGAAACATTTGATTTTGTCTTGAACCACTTAATTTCCTTTATATTTTCTCATTATAGTACACGTTGTAAAAAATATTCAATTCTCAGGCAGGTAATTTTAATGCAAAACGCATTTAATCAATGTATTATGATGCTTTAATAGGTTTGAGTTTTTAGTGTAAATAGAACATATCACATTGTATTTCTATTTTCAAAATTTCTTAAATCGCTTATTTTGTGATGTTTATGCAGAAGCTATTTGTACAACAGGTATTAAAGGCGAATATTAACTTGACTGCTCTGCTTTTTTATAGTTGTTATTTCGCTAAGGAAATTGGGCAACTTTATTTAGCCTATTACTTTTTGAATATTCTAAAATAAAAATTGAAGTGTTCTGATATCCCCCTTGATCGGAAAATGGAACAAAACGATAACTTGTTTGCAATAATTCAGGATCATGCATATGAATACATTTCCTAAAATCGCGACCATATTTATTTAACGCCAGGCAAAAGTATTTTGTAATATCATATCCCTGAAATGCATATTTATTAGGTTCACCTTTAAAGTGATAGCGATATGATTGTACAAAGCTTGAAACATTAGCTTGACTATAATCGATAAATGAATTCGAAAAAATATGCGTATTTGTATTATGAAAATTATCGAGTTCTATATTTTCAAAACGCGACCATAATGGTTGTCCAAATATTTTAATATTGTATTCGTATGAATAACCATTTAATTTGCCCAGTATATCGGTAACAAATGCCTGATTACTTGAAGGTACTATTACAATGTTTTCCATACCTTTAGTAAAAACCTCCTTTAAAACACTATCACGGGCATCGTAATACAATACTTCGTTATATTTTATCTGATCAAAGTTTTCATTGTTCATTTGAGCAAATAATTGTCTTTTGAATTGAGAAATATATTCTTGATCCAAATTTTTGCCATCATGAATTACTATATAATTCTTAGTGTCAATACTATTTAAATAATCAGAAGCATGTTGCATTTGCACTTCAAGTGGGGGAATTACTTGAAATGCATACGGATTATGGTCTATAAATTCATTATCGTTTGAAAGTGGCGAAACTATATTTATGTGATGTTCCCAGGCATAATCGCCCACAATTTTTAACATATCACCAAATACAGGCCCTATAAATAAATCAAAGTTTTCAAATTTGCTGGCTTTTAATATTTGTGAAAGATGCAAACTATCATTCTGCGTGTCAAATACATGAATATCAATAGAAACACCCATGTCTTTTAAATTTTTAAGCGCGAGCAATGCTCCTTGATAAAAGTTGATGAAAAGTTTCGATCTAGGATATATTTTATCTTCTACATTTCCTGTTCGTTGAACAGTTTCAATATGTTCATGTCCATCTTCATCTCGAACAACTATATCTACATACTTTCCAAGTGTATCGTTTATGTTTAAATAAAAAGGTAGAAAAAATGCTACTTTATATTTAGTTATGGTATCGACTCCAACTATAGGGCAGGGTGGTAAAATCAATGAATCTGTCCAAAGCACAAACTGATCATTTTGCGGCTCTGTATATATACTATCAACAGTAGGTTTATCTTGTAAAAATATTGAATCCGAAATCGTATTTTTTGGAATTTTCACCAATTCACCAATCATAATAGCACGGTCTTTTAAGCCAGAATTTAACTTATATAACTGCCTCTCTTTAATTTGATATTGGCGGGTAATTTTATATATAGTCTCTTGTTTTTTTACTTTATGAAAGTAAAATTCGGAGTCGGCATTCGCTTTTTCAAGTAGCCCCCCTGGAATTTTCAACTCATCACCAATCTGCAAGGGCTTATCTATTAATTGCGGGTTTAATTTTTTAATTTCTTCTTGTGTTGTTTTGAAACTTGCAGCTATTCCATAAATGGTTTCCCTTTTTTGCACTGTATGTACTAAATAACTATTTATTTCTTTTTGAGTTTCTGGTATAGTATCGTTCAATTGTAAATTTTCATGTGCCTTTAAAGGTATTTTCAGAATCTCACCAATACCAATGCCCATTTTTGCTGTAGGGTTCACTTTATATAAATCATTAATGGTAACACCATAACGTACCGAAACATTGTAGGGTGTATCACCCTTTTTCACTTCATGATATACAAATTGATTTTTATTACTTTCTTCTTGCTTTTTGAACCCAATTTTAAGGTATTGGTTAACCTTAAGATCGTTCGAAAGATGTAAGTTATCTTTTTTAATGGTATCCACACTTGTTTTATATGCCTCACTAATACCATAAAGCGTTTCACCCTTGCGTACTATGTGAATGTAATAGGCTTTACCATTAAGTTCAACTTTATTGTTTGAACGCTTAACTGGAGATTGTTGAGCCAATGATGTGCTTATTAATACTAAAACAAAAAATACTGAAATAATAATTGAGAGTAAAGCTTTCATTCTTACATTTTGGTTTTACAACACAAAAATAGCAATTTAACTCAATTTTGCACGATTTTTTTAATAGGATAGGAGTAACAATATTTTCAATCCTACCTATTGTTAATTAACAAATTGATTTTTATACTATTATTCTAAATTACAGAATTATGTGCGAGGCAATAAAAAAGCCGCTCTTGAAAAGCGGCTTTGAAATACAATATATTAAACTTTAAATTTCTTTTCAATTTCATCAATATATCCTCTAAACCGCTTGTCGGTATCAATTAGGTTATTTACAGTTTTGCAAGCATGCAATACTGTAGCATGATCTTTTCCACCAATTTGAGAACCAATAGTTGCTAACGACGACTTGGTAAGGCTTTTTGCAAAGAACATAGCTATTTGACGAGCCTGAACAATCTCTCTTTTTCTTGTTTTTGAATTAATTATCTCATGAGGCATATTGAAATAATCGCATACTACCTTCTGAATATAATCAATAGAAATTTCACGCTTTGTATTTTTTACCAAACGATCGATCATTCGTCGGGCTAAATCAAGCGTCAGCTCTTTTTTGTTAAGAGTTGATTGTGCCAACAACGAAATAAGGGCTCCCTCTAATTCGCGAATATTAGCAGTTATATGTGATGCAATATATTCTATAACTTCATCAGATAAATTCAAGCCATCATTATATACTTTTTGTTTAAGTATGGCAATACGCGTCTCATAATCAGGAGCTTGCAAATCGGCTGACAGTCCCCATTTAAACCTTGAAAGAAGTCTTTGCTCCATTCCTTTCAAATCAACAGGTGATTTGTCTGAAGTTAGTATGAGCTGTTTGCTATTTTGGTGTAAATGATTGAATATGTGGAAGAATATATCTTGAGTTTTTTCTTTACCTGCAAATTCATGTACGTCATCAATAATTAAAACATCAATCATTTGGTAAAAGTGCACAAAATCGTTTCTGTTATTATTTAAAATTGCTTCTACAAATTGTGTATGGAATTTATTTCCGTTTACATACAATACAACCTTCTCAGAAAATTTTTCTTTAACCTGAATACCAATAGCTTGTGCCAGATGTGATTTGCCTAAACCAGAAGCACCATATAAAAATAGGGGATTGAAAGCTGTTTTGCCAGGATTATTTGCAACTGCAAAACCCGCAGATCTTGCCAGTCTGTTACATTCTCCTTCAACAAAATTATTGAAATTATTAATCGGATTTAATTGTGGATCAACATGTAGTTTTTGTATACCTGGAATAATAAAAGGATTTTTGATCGTCTTTTGTTCGTCAAGGGGTAAAGACAATGGCTTATTACTTATATCTCTTCTATCATTTGTTGGTAATTTAACCGTGTATGGATTTGAGTTTGAATACACATTATTTTCCATAATAACACTGTATTCAAGCTTGGCATCAATGCCCATTTCTGTTCTCAAGGTTTTCCTAAGAATATCAATGTACTGTTCTTCTAAGTATTCATAAAAAAACGGGCTTGGAACTTGAATCGTTAAAATATTTTTATCAATTTTTAACGGCACAATTGGTTCAAACCAGGTTCTGAAACTTATTGCAGGCACATTGTCTTTGATAACTCGTAAACAGTTATTCCACACTTGTTGGTAGTCTTTTATCATTTTGGTTAATAATATTTATGTTGATCCCCTTAAACGAACGGCAATTTTGTGAAAAAAAAGCTAAAAAAAAAATTAATTTTCTATTGACTTTTTGATATATTTAGTATGGGGTTACTAATCAATTTATTAGGAAAAATATTTTTTTTACATTTTTCAACCCTCACTAAATCAGATACATATAAATTAAAAATTCTTAAGCAGTTGATTTTAAAACCTATATGGATTTTATTATTACCAAAAAATGATTCGTCATTATGTTAAGTTAATTGTTAATTAAAATAGTGTATTTGCCCTCTCTTATTTCCACCATCTGGGCTTCGGAGAAATCAACACTAACCTTTTTAAGGTATAACTTAGCGTTTTCAATATTTTTTTCTTTACCAATTAAATAAATATATGAACCTCCTAACATGGCTTCTTCAACATTTTTATACCCTTTAAAACTTTCAGGTTTGAGCGGAACCGATTTATTTGATTGAAGAATCATTATTTTATAAATTATGTTTTCTCTCTTTTTTTTTGATCTTGATTCATCTCGATCTACATAAACTGTTTTTCCTAAATTAAAAGCTGAAAATTGCACATACCTTTTCGGATTTAAACGCATATCTTCAAGTAACCTATTTAAGCTATAGGTTACATCCTCAAGGTTGTAATATAGGGTCTCATTATTAAGCAGCATTCCAAGTGTTCCCTCTGAGTTATTAATTTTTTCAGTTATTTCATTTAATTGACTCATTACCTGATAGGTCTCAATCATAGTCTGCTTTAAATTCGCATGTGCCAAGGAATCGCTAATATTTGAAATATTATTTAAAGCATGAGTAATTACTTTGTTATTACTTTCTAAATTTTTAGTAATCGATTCAACATTAGATAGGATATTTTCCAATTTGTTTTTACTCTGACTTACTATTGAATCGAGATTTGATGAAGAACTTTCAAGATTTACAAAGGTGGCTTTGATGTTTTTAAAACTCGCCATTATATCATCGCGGGTTTCTTCATTAAAAACATAATTAACAATCTCAATAGCTTGTTCCATCTGCTTCATTAAATCTTCGGCCTTGGTTTTTAAAGGCAGCATTTGTATACTAACCATTTCTTGCAGACTGCCCTCAAAATCAGCAATTAAAGTATCACCCGGCTTGTGCATGTATTTTTCTTTTCCATACAATAAGCCTATTGCTTTTGTTCCCATCAAATCGCTGCTAAAAATAAGAGCTACCGAACCGCCAGGAATATTAAATTCATTTTTAATCGAAAGTTCCACAACCAGTCTTCCCGATGTATCGGGTAAAACCCCAATATCGGTAACTTTTCCTACAGCAAATCCGTTGATTAATACCGGGTTTGATACATTTAAACCATCAATTCTATCGTAAACTACATAAAAAGTATTATCGGTATTAAAAGTGCCTTTCCCTTTCAAGAAATTAACCCCCCAAAAAAGGGCAAAAAGGGTAATACTCATTATCAAACCTATTTTTATAAATGCTGATTTCTTCATTTAAAATTATTCTATATAATATATATGTATGACAAACTATTTAGCTGGGTAATTAAAAAAATATTGGTAGCTAATTTATAAGTTTAATAGCAGTTTTCAAGTCTATTCGTTCATTATTTCCAAATGCAACTATAAAAGCTCCCGGAAAATCTTTCTTAACTTTTTGTTGAAAATCTTTTACCTCATTATATTTTTTATACTTTCCAATAGTATATTTATACATATCCTTTTCATAATATTCAAAAACATCAGTATACTCTTTAAATACTGGATGGTCCATTTTTAAAGGTTTCGAAGACGAAGTAACCTGAACTCTAAAGCATAATTCAGTTTTCTTTTCAACAAGCTCAGTAGTCTTTGAAGCCGTTAAATCTTTTATAACTTCCTTAGATATAGGGGAGTCAATCAAATCATCATTTTCAAGATTTGTAACGTATGATTTTACAGCTCTGTAAATGGCCGACGATAAATATTCTTGACCATCTTTTGAAATTAGAAATTTTTCCTCCTCGGCATTTGAAATAAATCCTGTTTCAATTAAAATACTAGGCATTGATGCTTGCCAAAGAACTAAAAATCCGGCCTGTTTTACACCCCTATCTTTTCTCTTGGCTCTATCGTGAAACTCTTCTTGTACAAAAGAGGCAACTTCAAGACTCTCATTCAAATAAGTACTTTGCATAAGAGAAAATATAATATATGATTCTGCTGAATTTGGATCAAAACCTTCATATTTTACGCTATAATCCTCCTCAAATACAATTACAGAGTTTTCCTTTTGGGCTACTTCTAAATTGCCTTTTGTTTTATGTAATCCCATGGCAAAGGTCTCTGTACCATATGGTCTAGGGTTAGGATTCGAATTTGCATGTATCGATACAAATAAATCGGCATTATTATTGTTTGCAATGATAGCACGCTCTCTTAATGGAATAAAAACATCGGTTTTGCGAGTATATATAACTTTAACATTGGGCATATTTTGCTCTAAATATTTACCAACTTTAAGCGCTATGGCTAGAACAATATCTTTCTCTTTAGAGTTTTTTCCGACTGCACCCGTATCTTGTCCTCCATGTCCTGCATCTATTACAATAACTTTTTTCTGTTTGGGTTTTTTAGAATCGTTTCCCTGAAGAATAGCAGAGCTTAATACAATAAATATGACTAAAAGAATTTTTTCTTTCATATACCTCAAAAACTTTAAAAATTCATTAGTTTTGGTGCTCGAAATTTGTCACCAAACTGACAATTACAAAAATAGCATATTATATCTGATTTGAAAACTAAAAGCCTAACAACAGGATTCATTATATATTTAATAAGTGGTTTAATAGCTTTTTTGCAAGGTGCAGAAAATGAGCCTACTAAACTGCCTATTAGAGATGCCTCATTCATACTCGATACAGTAAGTATTGCTAATGACACATTAAAAAGGGATACATTGGCCTTTAAGACTTTAAAATACCAAAACGACTCCTTGCCAAAGAAAAGACCGGAAGGCAGCAGTATTTTAAAGGACAAAGTAGAGTATACGGCGAGCGATTCAACCATTTACTCCATTGATGGTAAAAAAGTATATTTATTTGGTGATGCCACCATTACCTACGAAGATATTGAATTATCGGCAGCCTATATTGAGGTTGATATGGAGGAAAATATTTTGTATGCTGAAGGAGTTAAAGATAGTTTAGGAAATTTAAGCGGTCAGCCGGTTTTTACTCAAGATGGCGAAACCATGCAAGCTACTTCACTTACATACAATGTAAAAACCGAAAAGGGCTTTATTAGAGGCTTATATACCGAACAAGAAGAAGGGTATTTGCACAGTGAAAGCACTAAGAAAGATCCGAACAATTATATAAATTTAAACAAAGGAAAATATACTACCTGTGAACTTGAACACCCACACTTTTATATGGCAATTTCGCGGGGAAAGGTTATTCCTAATAAAGCAATAGTAGCCGGATATTCGTATATGGTGGTTGAAGATGTACCGCTTTTTCCAATAATGGTTCCTTTTGGATTTTTTCCCACCTCAAAAACCAGAGCTTCGGGTTTTATAATACCTAAGTTTGGTGAAGAAAACCAGAGAGGCCTTTATTTAAGGCAAGGCGGCTATTACTTTGCCATAAATGATTATGTCGATTTAGGTATAAAGGGGGATGTATACTCCAAGGGTTCATGGTTAGTAAATGCCCAGTCAAAATATAAATTAAGATATAAATTTAGTGGAAATGTTAACCTGGCCTATTCTAAAATACAATATGGTGAAGAAGGTGATGTAAATTATGGTAATTCTAATCAATATAGAATTCGATGGACACATACGCAGGATGCTAAAGCCCGGCCAAACAGTAATTTTAGTGCCAACGTAAATTTCACATCTCAAAACGAGAATAGATACAATTCGACTACATCTGAAGATTATTTATCGAATACTACCAGTTCAAGCATATCATACCGGAAAAATTTTGCCAATACCCCTTTTAGTACTTCAATGAACTTAAGACACAGCCAAAACAATAAAAAAGGAGATGTTAATTTTACCTTACCGCAAATGACTATGAATATGAGCCGAATTTTTCCATTCCGCAAGAAAGTGTCTATGGGTAAGGCAAAATGGTACGAAAATATTGGCTTAACCTATGCTGGTAATTTCGAAAATAAATCGGACGGACTAAACGATACTTTGATGCAACAAGCATTTAAAGAGGGGAATTTAGGCGATTACTTTAATAATGGTATCAAGCATAGTATTCCTATTGGTACATCTTTTAAACTATTTAAATATTTTAGTTTATCACCAAAAATTACCCTAACAGACCGTATGTATTTTGAACGATCCATGTTAGAGCTCAAAACTACAGAGCAAGGTAACGATACTGTTGTTGAAAAAATTGAAAATGGTTTTTATAATGTTTACGATTTAAATAGTGGTTCAGGGATTAACCTAGAAACTACTGTTTATGGTATGTACACCTTTCGAAATAATTGGTTGAAAGCTATTCGTCATGTAGCAAAACCTAGAATCTCATTTTCATATACCCCTGAATCAAAATATGAAGAAAGGGGCTACTACTTGATAAATCCTGGAGATTCAACAAAGACCTATTCACCCTACAGGTATGGAATATATGGGGTTCCAACAAACACTAGTAAAGGAGGAAATATTGGTTTTGCCCTAAATAATAATGTGGAAATGAAAGTAGCCAACAAAAAGGATACAGTAAATGAAGAAACAAAAATTAAACTGCTCGAATCCTTAAACTTTTCATCTTCATATAACATGATGGCAGATTCAATGAATTGGTCAAATATTAGTATGTCGGCCAGAACTACCTTATTTAAAGTATTATCCATAACGATGAGTGCGACTGGTGATCTTTATGCATTCGATGATTCATTAAAGCAGAGAGTAAATGAATTTCACTATAAAACAAACCCTGGCAAACCCTTTCGAATTACCAGTGCCAGAGCAAGTACCGGGTTCTCTTTAAATTCAAAAACCTTATTTGGTGGAGGCAAAGAAAAAGATGAAGAAGAAAGAGAAGGAGGTGTAGATTTGGGTAGTGCTGATATTCCCGGCGTTTACGATCAATATGCCTACGACTACTTTGACATTCCATGGAATGTAAACATTCAATATGCCTTAACTTACACAAATACAGGACTGAAAACAGATGTAACCCAATCGCTTAGTTTTACAGGTGATTTAAGCCTTACTCCAAAATGGAAAATAGGATTCCGATCTGGCTACGATTTTGAAGCCAGTGATTTTTCATATACCAGCTTTAACTTATCGCGCGATTTACATTGTTGGGTGGCAACACTATCACTAATTCCTTTTGGTCCGCGTCAAAGCTACAATTTTGCTATTGGTGCTAAATCATCGGTACTAGCTGATTTAAAATACAATAAGAACAAAAGTTGGATAGATAATGCTTATTAGTTTAGTTAACATATTTGCCAACACCAAAACCCAATAATATAACATATAGATGCTGAGCCCATTCATTTATGATTTATTCCATTTTTAAAGCAACTGAAAGCGATTATCCACAAATATTAGAGCTATTTAGAGAATTTGCTGCATTTGAAAATCTTGAAAGTCAAATGACCAATAATCTTGAGCAAATGTTAGAAGAAAAGGAATTCTTTAATTGGTATGTGGTAAAAACCAATAATAATACCATTATAGGTTATGCTACATACTTTTATACTTATTTTACATGGAGTGGAAAATCCATTTACATGGAGGATTTATATATAAAGGAAAAGTATAGGGGAGAAGGGTTGGGTACCAAGCTAATCAATACCCAAATTGAGCGATTCGCTATCGCAAATCTGCTCAATCGACTGAGGTCTTGTAAGGTTTTCATACTTTTCGTTTCACTCAAAATGCGAAAACCAACAATTCCTAGGTCGGGGTTATACCTAAGTAAAGCGCCTCTTCACTTTGTTCGAATCGCTCAACTTAGGTAATACGGTTATAGAAGTAGCAAAACAATCAAAATGCAAAAAAATGCGTTGGCAAGTATCGAATTGGAATGCATCTGCAATTGGTTTTTACAAAAGTTTGGGAGCCGAAATAAATACAATTGAACAAAACTGTGACCTTTTATTATAGTATATCATTACTGTTCGAGTAAATAAATACTAACAGTCCATAGAATAAGTATTTGAAACATTTTTACATAAACTCCTAATTGGTGGGGTCAATATTAAAATAATCATATAGGACACTGATTTTACATAAATTTATTGTGATTTAAACTGATTATCAATATCATAAATTAATCATACTAATAAGTTTAATCAGTGTACCATTTTTAGCCGTTTAATAATGTAAATATATGAAGGCAAAAATAATAACCATAGGCGACGAGATATTAATTGGTCAAATAGTTGATTCAAATTCAGCTTGGATAGCATCTGAACTTACTAAGCTTGGATTTTTTGTTACTTCAATTCTATCAATCTCAGATAATAGCATACAGATAAAGGATACCATTAAAAGCAGTCTACTTGATAACGAACTAATTATATTAACAGGAGGTTTAGGACCAACGAAGGATGATATTACAAAAAACACCCTCTGCGAGCTTTTCAATTCCACTTTAGTATTTAATAATGATGTTTACGCCGATGTTGAAGCTTTTTTGATACAAAGAGGAGCTAACATGAACCGACTAAACAAAGACCAGGCTTTATTCCCTAAGGATGCCACTTTATTGCGAAACAGACAAGGAACAGCTCCAGGCATTTGGTTCGAAAAAGACAATAAAGTAGTAATTAGCCTACCTGGAGTTCCTTGGGAAATGAGAGGTATCTATAAAGATGAGATTGAATTCAGACTTAAAAAGCAATTTAATTTGCCTGAAAATTATTACCAAACCATAATGATAAGTGGAATTGGTGAATCGCCACTGGCATTAAAACTTGAAAATTGGGAGAATAATTTGCCCGATTGTATTAAAGTTGCGTATTTACCATCACTCGGATTAATGCGTTTGCGCTTAGGAATATTAGAAAAAACTGCTAAAATCTCGAAAGAAATAGTTGAAAAAGAGGTAGAAAAGCTGCATATAATAATTTCAAAATATATAATTTCTGATACTGAAGCTTCACTTCAAGAAATCGTATTTAAAGCGCTACATAACAGCAACAAAACACTTTCAACTGCCGAAAGTTGCACAGGTGGATCTATTGCACAAATGATTACTGAAATTCCTGGAAGTTCAAAAATATTTAAAGGTAGTATCGTTGCCTATGCTAACGAAACCAAAACCAATTTACTTGGTGTTAATCCAAGTTTAATAGAACAATTTGGAGCAGTTAGCCAGCTTGTTGTTGAGCAAATGGCTGAAGGGGCAAAAAAAGCATTAAATACGGACTATTCCGTTGCAACATCAGGTATTGCAGGTCCAGATGGGGGAACAGATGAAAAACCGGTAGGATTGGTTTGGATTTCTGTATCAGGGCCAAATGGAACGGTATCAGAAAAATTTTTATTTGGAAAGGAACGAGAAATTAACATTAAACGATCGGCAATAGCAGCCTTAAATATGCTAAGACAAGTTTTATTGGAAGATACTTAACGAGCTGATATATAGCAAAATACATAGGGCTGATTGAATTCAATAATTAACTTTATATATCTCACAAAAAAAGTTTTCAAAAAAAATGAACTTTTTTTTAACAAAAAACGACTCAAATGTTTGAATATGTGAATTAAAATCACGTATTTTGCGAACCGAAAATTAAGGCTAGAATTTAAATAATATAGTAATGTCTAAGATTTGTCAAGTAACAGGGAAGAAAATGATGGTGGGTAACAATGTTAGTCACTCACATGCAAAGACGAAAAGAAGGTTTTATCCTAACCTATTCGATAAGAAATTTTATTTACCAGAAGAAGACCGTTGGATTACTTTGAAAGTATCAGCCGCTGGTATACGTAACATTAATAAAAATGGCTTATTAAACGTGCTTAATGGCGCTAAAGCTAAAGGGCTGATTAATAAGTTCTAAAAATATTAAAAGATGGCTAAAAAATCAAAAGGTAATAGAGTTCAGGTTATTTTAGAATGTACCGAACATAAGGAGAGTGGAGTACCAGGTACTTCAAGGTATATTACCAAAAAGAACAAAAAAAATACTCCAGAAAGAATGGAATTGAAAAAATTCAATCCAATTCTTAAGAAAGTAACAGTACATAAAGAAATAAAATAATAAAAAATGGCTAAGAAGGTAGTTGCAACTCTAAAAACAGGTGATGCCAAAACTTTTGCAAAAGTTATTAAAATGGTAAAGTCACCAAAAACAGGTTCATACCAATTCAAAGAAGAGGTAGTGAATGCTGACCACGTAAAAGATTTTTTCAAAAAATAAGATATTTATTGGTTTAACAATGAAAGCTTTCTTCAGTATTGAGGAAAGCTTTTTTTGTTTAATGTGCATATTTTATTTACTTTACGGCGCTTAAAAATGAACCAACTCCTAAGCTAGGATTAAATCGTTTTTAATACAGCTCACATAATATCATATAGTTAAATTTCAATAATTTAACTTACATTTTAAACAGATCAAACATGGGCTTGTTTTCAAGTAAAAAAAAAGAAAATCTCGATAAAGGTTTGGCTAAAACCAAAGAAAGTGTTTTTAAAAAACTATCGAGAGGGGTTGTTGGAAAAACGTCGGTTGATGTTGAGGTTTTAGATAATCTTGAAGAGGTGCTAATTACTTCTGATGTTGGTGTTGACACTACTTTAAAAATTATTGAACGTATTGAAACTAGGGTTTCAAATGATAAATATATAGGTACCAGCGAGCTCAGTGTAATGCTAAAGGAAGAAATAGCTGAATTACTGCAAGAGAACAATTCAAATGATTTAACCGAAGTATCGATACCAACCACAAAAAATAATGTACCCTATGTAATTATGGTTGTGGGAGTTAATGGTGTGGGAAAAACGACAACTATTGGCAAATTAGCCCATCAGTTTAAAAAGGCAGGTAAAAGCGTTTATATTGGTGCTGCCGATACTTTTAGAGCAGCTGCAATTGATCAACTTGAAATTTGGGCCCAAAGAGTCGGTGTACCCTTAATTAAGCAAAAAATGGGATCCGATCCTGCATCGGTAGCTTTTGATACCATTGAATCGGCCATGAAAAACAATGCCGATGTTGTACTCATTGATACTGCAGGTCGTCTTCATAATAAAATTAATCTTATGAATGAACTTTCAAAGGTTAAAATGGTAATGCAGAAGCATATTCCTGAAGCTCCACATGAAGTGTTGCTTGTTTTAGATGGCTCAACAGGCCAAAATGCCTTTGAACAAGCCAAACAATTTACTAAAGCCACTGACGTTTCAGCCTTAGCCCTCACCAAACTTGATGGTACTGCTAAAGGTGGTGTAGTTATTGGCATATCTGATCAGTTTAAAATACCGGTAAAATACATTGGTATTGGGGAAGGTATGGAGGACCTTCAAGTTTTTAATCGACTTGAATTTGTAGATTCACTATTTAGCTAAAATACTGAGCGATTCATTTATGAATCGCTTTTTCTTTATAAATATAATTAATCTCCCTAAATCTAACGAAGTATCAAAATGAAAAAGAGATAATTATATGATGATAAACTGGTCAACTTAAAACTTTATTGGTGGATTTTAATCAATTTCTGGTTTTATTTGTTTGTCCTTTTAATGTACATAAGAATTTTGTATAATGAGTAAAAAAGTAAATATATTCACCCTGGGGTGTTCCAAGAATAGGGTTGATACTGAGGTATTGATGAAACAATTGGTGGATAATGGATTTGTGGTAGATCACGAATCGCCCAACGAAGATTTTAACTACATTCTAATAAATACATGTGGTTTTATTGGCGATGCCAAAGAAGAAAGCATCGAAACCATTCTTAATTTTACACAAGCCAAGGAAGAAGGCTCTATCGATAAGATTTTAGTTTTTGGCTGTTTGTCGGAACGATACAAGGATGAACTAGAAAAGGAAATACCCGAAGTTGATGCCTGGTTTGGAAAATTTGAGTTAAGAGAAATGCTTAAATATATGTTGGTTGATGTTCAACCAAAACTAATGCCCAATAGGATTCTTACCACTCCAAATCACTATGCTTACCTAAAAATTTCGGAAGGATGCAATCGCACTTGTTCTTATTGTGCAATTCCTAATATTACAGGGAAGCATATTTCACGATCTATTGAAGACCTAGTGGAAGAGGCTAAATCGTTGGTTAAAATGGGAGTAAAGGAAATTATTCTTATTGCTCAAGATTTGTCATATTATGGATTAGATAACTATAAAAAGCAGATGTTAGCGCCTTTAATGGACGAATTAGCTCAAATAAAGGGCGTTGAATGGTTACGAATACATTATACCTACCCGGCTAAGTTTCCGATGGATATACTGCCCGTAATGGCAAAGCACAAAAATATTTGCAACTATATGGATATTGCCTTACAGCATATTAGTGATCATATGCTGGGTTTAATGAAAAGAAATGTATCAAAAATAGAAACCTACAATCTGATCAATGAATTTAGGAAGCAAGTTCCTGGAATTACGCTAAGAACAACACTATTGGTAGGACACCCTAATGAAACAGAACAAGATTTTGAAGAATTGTTGCAATTTGTTAAAGATGTTAGGTTTGAACGATTGGGTGTATTTGAATATTCGCATGAAGAAAACACCCATGCATTTGATCATTATGAAGATAATATTGAAGCGGATATTAAAGCGGATAGGGCTGCTCAGATTATGGAGGTTCAACGACAAATTTCCTTGGAATTAAATCAAGAAAAAGCTGGCAAAACTTATAAAGTGCTGATTGACAAAAAAGAAGGTGACTACTATATTGGGAGAACTGAATTTGATTCTCCTGAGGTTGATGATGAGGTATTGATTTCATCAAAGAAAAAAATACAGGTAGGAAACTTTGCTTTTGTAGAGATAACTGATGCTGATGAATATGACTTATTTGCTAAGCCTGTTTAATTTGCTCACTTTAAATTTAATGAGGAAAAGTAGTATTTACACCACCCATATGAGAGGTATAAAAAGTTATTTTTAACCCCCAAATAATAATACATGTTTGAAGGCTTAGAGGTACTCGACACTATACGATTAAACTTTAGTTCTGACAGCTTAAAACTGCTGAATATAACTATTGCCTTTATTATGTTTGGGGTTGCTTTAGAACTTAAAGTAGAACGTTTTAAGCATGTGTTTATGTTTCCTAAATCCACTATGCTTGGAGTTGCAGCCCAGTTTTTGGTTATGCCTTTTTTAACCTTTTTATTGGTGCTTATCATTAATCCAACTCCAGGTGTTGCTTTAGGAATGATTTTGGTTGCTGCCTGTCCGGGTGGAAATCTTTCTAACTTTATGACGAATCATGCAAGAGGAAATACCGAACTATCGGTTAGCCTTACTGCAATTGCTGATATTTCTGCGGTTATAATGACTCCTTTTAACTTTGCTTTTTGGGGCGGTATGTATGCCCGTTTTTATTCCAATGCATCAAATATGATAATTCCGGTTGAGATTGATCTTTTTGAGATGATGAAAACGATGATTATACTATTGGGAATGCCATTAACTATTGGTATGACTTTTTCGAGGTATTTTCCGTTAATTACTAAGAAAATTCTAAAACCAATTAAAATACTATCGTTGATTATATTTGGAAGCTATGTCGTTATAGCCTTAGGCAAAAATTTCAACTATTTTTTAGAATATATTCATTTAATATTCATAATTGTACTAATTCATAATGCTTTAGCATTTTTAACCGGATATTCTCTTGCACGGCTTTTTAAACTAAAACGACAAGATGTAAGAACCATAACCATTGAAACAGGCATACAAAATTCAGGTTTAGCCTTGGTGCTAATATTTAATCCAAATTTATTCAATGGAATAGGAGGAATGGCTTTTATTGCTGCTTTATGGGGAATCTGGCATATTATTTCCGGGCTAACGGTGTCGAGCATTTGGTCGTATAGACTTCTATTACAAAAATAACTTTCAACTTTTTTAATAATGAAGAAACCTATTCACGAATTTGATTTTTGGCAAAATATAGTACAGAACTATGTCAAAACTTATATACATTTCTTTTATGATAAGGTTACTGTGGTTGGCAGTAATAAAGTGCCTAAAGATAAACCTGTAATATTAGCTATCAACCATCAAAATGCTTTGATGGATCCTTTAAATGTAATATGTGCTCTTAAAGGACCATCAGTTTTTATGGCAAGAGCTGATGTATTTAAAAGTGAAAAAATTGCAAAAATTTTACGCTTTTTTAAAATGCTACCGGTTTTTCGCATTCGCGATGGAATAAAAAGTCTTCAGAATAATGATGCTGTTTTTGAAGAAGCTATTAGCATTCTTGAAGGTAAAGGCAGACTAGGCATACTACCTGAAGGAAATCATTTTGGCGAACGAAAATTAAGAATTCTTAAAAAAGGAATTGCACGTATTGCTTTTCAAGCAGAAGAAAGAAACGATTTTAACTTAGATGTTCAGATAGTACCTGTAGGAGTAGACTATACAAACTACATTAATTTTGGTGCCGATTTATTGGTTCATTTTGGAGAACCTTTTTCTCTTAGCAATTTTAAAGATCAATACAAAGAAAATCCGCAAAGGGGCATGAATTTATTTTTACAGGAGCTAAGGGAAAAGATGCTCCCACAAATGTTACATATTGAGGACTCTGAGCATTATGATCAAATAGAGGCTTTAAAGAATATTTATATTCAAGATTTATTAGCTAAACGAAAACTAAAGGATGATCATCAGAAAATTATAGTAAAATCGCAGGAAATTTCAGATAGCTTGATAGAGTATAAAGCAGATTCGTTTGATGAGTTTGAAAAACTTTGCAAAACAGCCTTAGAAATAAAAGATACAGTAAAGGAATTTGGTATTAGAAAATGGGTTGTGGCTCAAAAAAGGCACTATTGGTTAGAAATAGTTTTTAACTATATGTTACTTGCTGTTCTGTTTCCATTTTTTATTTATGGGGTAGTGGCTAATTTTCTTCCTTTTTACATTCCGGTTTTGGTATCACGAAAAATTAAGGATCCTCAATTTGTCAGTTCTATTCGTTTTTCAGTTGCAATGGCTACATTTTTAATATTTTATCTTATATATATTATCTTATTACTCGTATTTGTAAAGCCGTGGTATCTTGCTATTGGCATATTTATAAGTATATTCCTTTTCGGAATTTTAAGTTTTCGATATTTTATAGGATTCAAAAAAACTTGGGTGAAAACAAAGGTAAGTATATGGAAGATTATGAAAAATGGAACCTGGTTAAACTTAAAATATAATTGGGACGACACCGTTCAGAAACTATCTGAAATTATTGAAAAGTAATGGTTTCTTCTAATTTTTCTGACGCATTCTATTTTTCCGGAAATAAATTACTTGAAACGACCCAAGAAAGTTCCGTTGAAGTTGATATTTCTGTTTATGAGGTTTTTAAAATAATTTCAAGCATTCCATTATTTTTCGATGATCATGTTGAAAGATTAGAAAATTCATTAAATCTAGCTGGGATTAAAGGCTTTATCATTAATTCTCAGATTTTACATGCTCAAGCTTTAGAAATTTGCAAAGCAAATAACAAAGAATATGGTAATATTGAGCTTCGGGTTTTTAAAGACACCTCAGGTAAAATTGAACATGCAATGGGATTTATTCCTCATAGGTATCCAAATGCAATACAATATATTCAAGGTGTAAACATAGCAATAATGGAGGCAGAAAGGATAAATCCTCAAGCTAAAATAAAACATACCCAAACAAGAATAAAAGCAAACAAATACCTTAAAGAGCATTCCGTTTTTGAAGTATTGCTTAAAAATGGTAATGGTGAAATTACAGAGGGTAGCAGGAGCAATGTCATTTTTATTAAGGGGGAGCAGATATTTACGGCTCCTTTAAAAACTGTATTACCCGGTATTACCAAAAAATATGCTTTGAAGTCAATAACAAATCTCCATTACAAAATTTCAGAATCATTGCTTAAAACTCAAAATTTGAAAAATGTAGATGCTGCATTTTTATGTGGAACTTCAATAGGCATTTTACCCATTTGTTCTATAAACAAATATAAGTTTGATACTCAAAGTAGAATATTGCGTACTATAATACAGGAGTTTAATTCACTGGTTACTAATTATTTATCAGAGAAAAGTAGTAATTTTTAATATTCACCATTTACATCGGTAAGTATATCAAAACCCTCGGTTGTAACTAATATGGTATGCTCGTATTGAGCCGACAGTTTATTATCAATAGTCCGAGCGGTCCATCCATCTTTTTCATCAATTTTCACCCTTGCTTTTCCCATATTTATCATCGGCTCAATGGTGAAAATCATACCCGGTTTCATAACTTGTCCACTGTTTCTACGGGCAATATGATCTACCTGAGGTTCCTCATGAAACTGAAGACCAACACCATGACCACAAAATTCGTAAACTACACTATAGCCTTTAGCTTGAGCGTATCGGCTAATGGCAAAACCAATATTACCAAACGTACTTTTAGGTCCCACCTGCTGAATTCCCAGGTCTAAACAATGTTTTGTAGTATCCATTAATGATTGGGCCTCGGTCGAAATTTCACCAATGGCATACATACGACTTGTATCACCAAAATATCCATCTAATATGGTGGTAACATCAATATTAATAATATCACCCTCTTTAAGAATAACATTTTCTGAAGGTATTCCATGGCAAATAACATTGTTGGGCGATATACACGATGATTTAGGATAACCATTATAGCCCAAAGTTGCAGGAATAGCACCATGATCGCGCATATAATCATGAATTAAATTATCGAGATATTCCGTATTAACACCAGATTTAACATACTGTTCAATAAAATTCAAAGTTTGCCCGGCTAATTTTGAGCTTTTTCTTATGCCCGCGATTTGTTCAGGTGTTTTAATTATAATAGCCATAAATACAAGTTATATATTAAGCTGCAAAAGTGCTTAAAGTTTGTTTAATAATAAAATTTATTTCTTGTAGTATTATTTTTCGGGTGGGTGTGAACTGGAATCTTTAATAAATATTAACGAAATAGAATTTACACAATGTCGTGTATTTTTATCCGTGAAACCTTCTCCAATAAAAACATGACCCAAATGTCCATTGCAATTGGTACATATAATTTCAACTCTTCTTCCATCAGCATCCGGTACTCGTGTTACGGCTCCCTTTATTTCATCATCGAAACTAGGCCAACCACAATGGCTGTCAAACTTAAATTCTGACTTGTATAAGGCTGCTTCGCACTGTTTGCATTTGTAGGTGCCCTTTTCTTTATTCAAATAATATTCTCCAATACCAGAAGCTTCAGTACCCTTATGCACTATTACTCTCTGTTCTTCACTTGTTAATTTATTCCATTCCATTTTTTGCGCATTTAGGCCATTACTTATAAGCACAGCCAAAAAAGATATGATTAAATAGTTTTTCACCAACCTTAAACTTTTAAGAACGAACAAGGTTATAAGAGAATTGTTTAGGATTTTGAATCATTAAGACCCAATTAATTAACCATATTTATTTTAATTTTCATTTCACTATATACACGAACGAATCATGAAAATGACCAAATTATTTCTTCCGTTTACTTTTTTCATCCTGGGAATGTGTTCAATATCAGTAGCTCAGGTTGAAAACATGGTATTAAATCCGGGATTTGAGGAGTACGAAGCATGTCCCCAGAGTTATACATACATGGATCAAAGTCATAAGTTGATTCCTCATTGGACTTACCCAACATTTACCACACCCGATTATTTTAATCAGTGTAGTTCTGGTGAGGTAAAAGTACCTGATAATTTTGCGGGTTATAGTCAGCCCAAATCAGGCAAAGGCTATATGGGAGCTATTTTAAGTGGTTCTGACCGTGATTTTAGAGAATATGTTCAAGGTACTTTATCGAGCCCCATGAAAGCCGGACAAGTTTATTGTGTATCATTTTGGTACAAATTAGCATCGGGTTCTAAATTTGCTGTTGACCAGCTAAGTACTTTCTTTGTAAACGACCAGGTGGCAAATAGTAATAAAACTTATTTAGGATATAAAGCTCAATTAAATAATACCGAAGGATTATTTCTTGATAATACTGAAGAATGGGAACATTTTTGTAAGTTGTATACAGCAAAGGGGGGAGAAAGCTTTTTTTTGGTAGGAAATTTTAAAAATTACGAAAATACAAACTATGTAGTAACAGGTAAGGATACTAAAAATAAAAAAGGCAAAGCGTATGCTTACTATTTTTTCGATGATTTTGAAGTGCGTCCGTTAGTTGACTGTAATGTGTGTGCTTGCGTACCTAAAGGCATGGAGACTGTTGTTATCGACTCATTTTACACGGGAGGTCTTGATCCTGTAACCGGGCAGTTACCAAAAATTGTTAATGATGGAGTGATTAGTTTAGGAATATCTGGTGGATCGCCTCCATATAATATTACATGGAGTAACGGGGTTAAAAACCAACAACGAATTTCAAAATTGGCTGCAGGAAAATATTCTTACGAAGTAACTGACCAAAATAACTGTAGAAGTAAAGGCTCCATCGTTTTCGTGGAACCCGTAATGCCTGAAGATCCATTTAAAGAAGGATTGAGAAATATTGAGGTTGGAGCAGCGCTTATTTTGAATAATATATTCTTTGCAACAGGGAAAAGTGCTTTATTACCTGAGTCGTTTAATGAACTCGATAAAATCGTAGATTTCTTAAATGAAGGTACGGTTAGCCTTATTGAAATTAGCGGACATACTGATAGCGAGGGTTCTGATGCGACAAATGAGAAGTTGAGTTTAGAACGGGCTCAGGCCGTTGTCAATTATGTAGTATCAAAAGGAATTGCGGCATCAAAATTACAAGCTGCCGGATATGGTGAATTAAAACCATTGGATACAAACCAAACACCTGAGGGACAATCAAAAAACAGGCGTGTTGAATTCTTAGTCTTGAAAAAATAACTTTAACCTATTGAAAATATGAAAAATATATACCTAGTAATATTCGTTTTATTCACCTTATCGGCTTCTGCTCAAAGAGCATATAAGGTAATGGATGGTGATGTTTTTAAAGGCATGGATGCACGAGATCAGGATGATATTGATGACAATATGAACAAAGCAAGGAAGCAATTTTTAAAAGTCTTGTCAAAAGAAAAAGATGATGCAATGGCCAGTTTGGGCTTATCAATTGTTTATTCCTATGACACTTATAGCAAACGAAACTATTTTGAAGCCTGGAAATACTTTCAAGTAGCTAACAAAAACCAAGCACAATTTTCACCCGACGATTTAGCTACATTAAACCTATATTTTCCGCGTGTTGATAAAAGAAGACGCAATAGGCCCATTAATAAAAACATGGAGTGGTATAGCAGTATTGTTGAAGAAAAGTTAATAAAGTTTGTACGTGAGGAAAATAAACTTGAATACGCCAATAAATTTCTGGCAGAATTTCCTGAATCAAAGTATGTTAATAACGTAGAGCATATTCGCAATTATATTGACTACCGTACTGCTGAAAATACAAATACGGTTGAAGCCTATAACGCTTTTATAAAGAAGTACCCAGATGCGGCTCAAGTAAAAGTTGCCAACAAAAAACGTAACGCTATTGCCTACAAAGATGCACTCTCAAAAAATAGCTTATCGGCTCTAAAAGGTTTTGTTGCGCAATATCCTGAGGCTGAACAGGTGGAAGATGCCAAAAAACTAATGGGTGTATTGGCTTTTAAAGACGCAGCTAAAACACGTAGTTTAGAGATTATAGAACAGTTCATGCGCGAATACCCAAATTCAAGCAAAATGCCTGAAGCTAAAGTGTTAACCCGCCAGTTATTATTTGAATGGGCGAAAAGTGTAAATACGATTGAAGCCTACAATAAATTCGTTGCTCTTTACCCCGAAGGCGAAATGTATATCGATATTTTTAACCTAAAAGCAACAGCTCTGGGGCAAAAGGTATTAATGGACTTTCCAATGGAAAACTACAAGTTTATAAAAGGTTATGATAATCAAAATATGAATGACTTTGGTGGAGATGTTGTTGTTCGGCCTAATGGCGAGATATTATTAATCGCAAATACGAAAGCTACTAAAGATGCAATGTATGATGCATGGTTCCTTGAATTGAACGCTGAGGGTACAATGATTAATAATAATATTTTGGGTAATAAATTTGATGATCAGGTAAATAAGGTGGTAATAACACCGACAAATGAGGTTTATGTTGCTGGTATTACCAATGCCGTTATTGATAGCATCACGGGTAAAGCCTGGTTGTTTAAGATGGGTGACGATGGAAAAAATATTTATAACAATAAACTTGAGGGTAGCGAAGTAAAAAGTTTGGCTCTTTATCCTGATGGTAAAGCACTGCTTTGCGGCGATGCATACAATGAAGCTGATTCTACTATGCAACCATTTTTAATACGAGTGAACGAAGGAGGCCGAAAACTCTGGAGCAGGAATTATTCTCAGGGTGGCACTATTTACGGAGTGGCCTTAGATGCCTCTAATACAGCTTATGTAGCAAATGAAACTTGGTATTTTGCTATTGATAAGAGTGGTTATTTAAAATGGGATAAAATTGTGGATCCTGCAATTAAAATTACCGCTGTTAACATTGCAAATAATGGGAATATAATATTTGCAGGTCTTAAAGAAATGGAAGGTTATGTAATGGCTAACGATGCATCGGGAAATACATTATGGGAATCGACTTTTGATGCTAAAAAGCTTCCTATTGTAGAATCGATAACGCCACTGGGTGATAATGGTGTGCTTTTGGCTGGAACTTCTGCTGACGATAAAGTCATAATAGCAAAGGTGGATGCTTCTGGAACTGTAAATGAAGCTAAGGTATTTAATTTACCTGGAGGTTTAATTTTAAATGGTATTACTGCAGCTGAAGCAAACTTTGCTATTGTAAGTACTACAAGGCTTAGTCCACAACAAGATATTTTGGTATTTAAACTGGGTTTTTAATACCACCAATTCGATAATTAAGCGGGGCATAAGCCTCGCTTTTTTTCTCCCTACATGCACGCAAAATCTCTTTCTTTATGACTCCTAATAAAACTATATTCCAAGTTGATGCTTTTACTGATGTTCCATTCAAAGGAAACCCTGCAGGAGTGATGATTGTTGATGAAACAACAGATACAGAATGGATGCAAAACATGGCCATGGAAATGAATCTTTCTGAAACAGCCTTCATATCTAAAAATGTTGATCATTTCAATATTAGGTACTTTACACCAACTAAAGAAGTACCATTATGCGGGCATGCAACATTGGCAAGTGCACATATTTTATATGAATTAGGCATTGTTGATAGGCAGGAGAATATATTATTTAAAGCAGGAGGGGGCGATTTAAGCATTAAGATGGAGGAGGAATGGATTTGTATGACTTTCCCAAGATATCCGCTTAAAAGCATTGAAATTCCTACTATTTTCAAAAATTTGCTTGGTTTTGAACCCATTGAAATGTATTCAAGCCTATACGATTGGAAAATTGCAGTAGCAGCATCGGAAAAAGATATTGTTGAAGCTAATCCGAATTTGGAAGGGCTAATTAGCAATAGCTTAGGTCATTTAATAATAACATCAGAAAGCGATTTAAATGATATTGATTTTGCAGTACGTTGTTTTGCTCCATTATCGGGTATTAATGAAGATCCGGTAACAGGGTCGGCGCATTGCGCTTTAACTCCCTTATGGCATGAGAAAACTGGCAAAACCGAATTTAATTCTTTTCAACTTTCTAAACGTACCGGCAAGCTCAATGTAAGATTGAAAAATGATGCTGTAGAAATTAGGGGCAAGGCTATTACGATTTTTAAGGCTGAATTAATCAGCACCTCAAAATAATTTTTTTCCACTTAATTTAGGAAAAGAGCGTTCTATGTTTTGCCGTATTATCTTCCTTCGGTAAGGAATGACGTAATAGAAGATAAAATAGGAAGGCGGTAAAATATATAAGCTTGTAGGGTATCAGGGCAGATAACTGAGAGAAAAATAGAAATTATAATAAGCGATCCGCATGGCTTGGTATTATTATAATTCCATTTGCATTAGTATAGAATTGGCTTTATCGTAAGTAAGGGTGCCCACATAATCAGCTAATATAGAAAATTCCTTAAAGTGCCAATCTTCCTGTTCAGAAACACCCTTTACAGAAAGCAGTCTTATGGATTCATTATCCATAGAAAACTCAATATTTTCAGGTGCTAATCGCATTCCTTCTCCAATGGCCTTCAAGTACGACTCCTTTACTGTCCAGAAACGAAAGAATCGCCTAAGTCTTTCTTCTGGTTTGGTATTAATAAACTTGATTTCGCTACTTGTGAAATTTGTATGAATCATTTCGTCCAAATCGGGTAAATGCCGCATTTGTTCAATATCAATTCCTAGTTCACTGTCACGCGAAAAAGCAATTACGGCCAGGTTTCCTGAATTGGATAAATTGAAATACAGGCCTTCATAATCAAGAGAGTAGGGTTTCCCCTTTTTCTGTCGTCCAATATTCACCAATTTTGGTGAAATGCCCAGGTATCCGGACAATAACTGTCTTAAAGCACCCTGACTTGCTACATAGGAATTCCTTGCATGTTTAGATTCAAAAAAGTGCACTTTCGAAAGCTCAGCTTCCGAAAGTGCACCCGTATAATCTACAAAGTTAGTGGCAGTATTATCTGTAGAAACTTGCCAAATATGAATTTCTCCATGAGAGAGAGTAGGGAAGTCTTCCAGATTTTTCCAGGCCGCAACTTTGTTATTTGCCATTTTCAGCTGTTTTAATTGCTGATTAAATCAGATAGTTCCTCCGTAACATACTTCAATAATTCCTCCTTATTATCTCTACAGAATAGGTGACTTCCTTGTATAACTTCAAATTTGAATTTGTTTGAAGTATGCTGTCTCCATTCTTTTATTTGATCTTCTGAGAAAACTGAATCATCCTTACCTGCGAATGCTGTTAATGGACAGTTAAGAGGCTCCTCATCGTAATACTTGTATTTCTTTCCAAGAAGAATATCTGCGCGCAATGCAGGCAGCATTTCATTAAATACAGCATCGTTATCGATTATAGAATCGGGAATCTCTAAAGAACGAAGATGACCTTTAATGTTTGGGATATTCTTCTCCTTATATACTTCGTCTTCATTAATTGCATTAAGGAATTCAAAAGGACTTTCTAAGTGTGGCGCTCTCCATCCTCCAACCATAAATCGGGTAGGATGTACATCAAGATTCTTGCGTAAGTAGCGCGCTAATTCAAGAGCAACACCAGCACCTGAACTGTGTGCATAAAAAGCACAAGGAGTAGTTAACAGAGGCTCCATTACTTCAGTAAGTTTCGATGCTAATTCAAATACATCATCGAAGGGTTTCTCGTCTCCTCTTTCTTCGCGACCAGGTAACTGAATTGCGCAAACTTCTATATCGTCTGGCAATAACTCATGCCATGTATTAAAGATGGAAGCACCTCCCGCAAAGTAGGGTAGGCAGAACAGGCGTAGTCTTGGATTTTCAACCTTCTTGATTCTAATTATCCACTTATCTAATTCACTCTTAACTTCACCCTCGATGCCATCGATTGCAGCTCCACCAAGTATTTCATCAAGAATCTGCTCAGTCATTTCTTCCATTGAAGGGCCACGCATGATCTTCATCATGGAGTAATCGATACCCACATTGCTTTGTACCCAGTTACGTATCTGATTTGCCATTAGTGAATCTAGTCCGTACTTGGTAACAGGCTCGCTGACATCTAACTTATCAGCAGTGGTTCCTAATACACGGGCAAAAGTATCATTCAAATGACTTAGTAATAATTCGTTTTGTTTCTCAGGTTTTGCTTCTAGAATATTTGCTTTTAGAGCACCATCGCCAGAACCAGCACTTGATCCTCCGCCTAATTGGTTTTCATTTACCAAGTGTGCAAATCGACTCGATTCTGCACTATGTGGGAAGAAATCTCCAATCATTTCCCAGTCGGAATCGGTTGCAACGCGTTGAATAGGATTGCTTAATAAGATCCCCTCTAATATACTAGTTGCTTGTACCAATGAAAAAGATTTCCATCCTTGCTTGTATAAAAGCTCATCGACATTTCCGCCAACTTTTCCTATACGTGCAACAAAACCTACATCGCCAATTACACCCCAATTTATTGTGGTTGCAGGCAGCCCCTGAGCTCTTCTCCAGTGGGAGAAATTATCAAGAAAACTATTTGCTCCTACGTAACTAACCTGACCCGGATTACCATAGATCGCAGAAATTGATGAATACGAAAGAAAATGATCCAGATCCATATTTTTTGTTGCTTCATGTAATATCCAACACCCAACAGCTTTGGGGTTAAAGACTCTCATATAGCGCTCTTGTGTCATTTCTGGAATACTGCCATCATCCAATACCATAGCAGCATGCTGAATACCTTTAAGTGGCGGCATTGTATCTTTAATTTCTTTAAAGATGCGATCCATATCGTTTTGATTATCGACACTTCCTTTGGCCAACATTACCTTAACACCCTTATCAAGCATTGACTGAACAATTGCAGCTTCTTCCTCGGTTTTGGTTCCGCTACGGCTTAATAGAACAAGATTCTTACACCCGCGTGTTGTCATCCAGTTAGCAACACCCAGTCCAAGACCAGATGCTCCACCTGTAATCATGTAGGTACCATTCGCATCAAATTTTATCTCTTCCTGAGGTAAAACATTTACCTTGTCTTCCATAGAAACGATAACCTTACCAATATGTCTTGCACCACCCATAAATTGGAAAGCATCAGCCAGTTTGGCAATTGGGAAGACGGTAACCGGATGCGGTTTGAAACCATGCTCAACAAAATAATCGATTGAATCCTGGAACAGATTACCACCAAATTCAGCTTTCTGCTTGAATAGTCGGTCAACATCTACACCAAAGTAGCTTAGGTTATTACCGAAAGGCTGCAACCCAAGTTTGCTGTTTCTATAAATATCGGTTTTACCAATCTCTACAAAACGACCATAAGCCGATAAACAACGAACAGATTTGAAAATGGCCTCACCCGAAAGTGAGTTTAATACAACATCCACACCTACACCATTGGTCTTCTCCATTATTTCATCGGCAAAAGAAAGTGTTCTGGAGTTCATGATGTTCTCCGGTTTTACACCCAGTCCGATTATATAATCGCGTTTCTCTTGCGTACTTACAGTAGCATAAACTTCAGCCCCAATCGCGTTAGCAATATGAATAGCAGCAATACCAACACCACCAGCAGCGGCATGAATTAGAATAGTTTCATCTTTTTGAAGGCGACAATGATATACTAACGAGAAATATGCTGTAGTATACACCACCGGTAAACTGGCCGCTTCGTTCCAATTAATATTCTTTGGTTTTTTCACACAGTGAGCGCCTAATGGATAAGCAAATCCGCCCAAACAGGATGGCGCGGTTGCCATAACCTCGTCGCCAACTTTAAGATTTTTTACATCCGATCCAACAGCGCTAACAATTCCGGCGCATTCTAATCCAAATGTTTTACCAAATAAACCGCCTTCTACAGCTGCATCCGAAAGCAAGCCCATGGCAATCATTATGTCACGGAAGTTTAATGCAGATGCTTTAACGGTAACTTCAACTTCGTTTGCCTCAGGTACTTTTCGCTCAGTCTCTCTTAGAACAATATTATCAAGAACACCGTATTCCGATATAGTAGCAGAATATGCCGAACCTTCAGCAGGTACAGATTTCATGGCACGTTGTTGAATGTTATCAGGAGAAATTCGCTCCAGTTTATTCACATAGCGCTTTCTGCCACGAAATGCTAATTCGTCAATATGGTCATTCGCAAATAGTTCATCTATAAATACTTCAATCTCTTTATCCTGCACAGGACAACTGAAATCTACCAATGAGGTAATATAATTTGGAAATTCGTTTACAATACAACGGCTAACCCCACGGAGACCTTCCTGACTTAAATTAAGCAGTTCAGGTGAGCCCGCTACAGTTTGCGAACCACTTAGCAGCACCCAAATACTTGGGTTCTTCTTAAACGAGGTGTCATTTAACTTCTTCATGATGTTCAACATCGTGATAGTTCCCTGGCTTTCGCCTTGCTCTATTGATTCTGCAGAAAGCTTTGCATCATCCAAAAGATCTAGTCCCCAGGCATAAATGATGCCTTCGAAGTTTTCTTGTTTATTGGCAAAGTCTAAAACCTTAGAGGTATCGTCTTGCGAAAGCGCATCAACGGTAAATTTACCTGCTGCTGTTTCTTTAAAGCCATCACCAATTTTAACGGTCGTGCAGGTTTTGTTTAATGCACTCAGTTGATCAATTACCTTGTCAGACACCCCATTATTATCGGCAAATACAAGCCAGTTACCTTTAGCTAATTTGGCGTCATCGTCGCTTTTAATTGCTTCGAGGTCTAACTTTTCGGCACGAGCCATGATTACAGTTTGACAAGAAATGTCATTTTTAGGATAATCGCTGTAGCAAGCTACATCGCTGTATCCATTGTTCTCAAGCACCGATTTCCATTTCTCAGGAGCCATTGTAGCATGCTCGGTTCTGATATCAAGATCTTCGAACAACCACCATCCTTCAGTCATACCAAAAATAAAATCAAGGTAAACTGGAGAGTTGGTTACTTCTAACAGCATTAAAACACCCTCAGAAGCCAATAATTTCTGTGCATTTCCTAGTGAAACACTAAGGTTACGTGTTGCATGGATAACATCAGAAGCAATAATTATGTCAAAAGTATTTAAGTCGAAACCTTGTTCAGCAGGATTCTGTTCAATATCCAGAATCTTGTACTGCACAAATGGATACTTATCAAAACGCTGTTGAGCCTTTAACATAAACATATGCGAAAGGTCGGTAAATACATATTCGGTTCTATCTGCTGGAAGCATTGGTAAAATAGCCTGGCTCATACCACCAGTTCCTGCACCAATTTCCAGTATTCGAATTGTTTGATCTTCCGGAACATTTTTAATCAATTCTGCAATCGATTTGCTCGCAATATCATTGTATTTTTTAAACGCAAAACCCTCAATATAATATTGCACAATAGCATCCCACTTGTCTTCAGGGAAGATAAGTTCAATTGGGTCTACCGTTCCTTGCAATACACCTTGAATTTCAGGTCCACATCGGCCTAATAAAGTTGATTCGTGATGGAACTGAGGGAATTGACCATTCAATTCGTCCATCCACAAAGTTACGTCGCGGAAATTCGGAGCCTTTATCACTTCGAAATGACCATCTGCACCGGAAACAATTCCGGCATCGTGCAATAACTTAAACATATGGTGAAACAGGCGATGATGTTCCTCAATAACGGCCATCTTGCCAATTAATTCTTCAACATCTGCCTTGGCACCAATTTCAAATGCCATGCCCATGTCCTTTAATGATCTACAGATGTAGCCCATTGTTAGGTCATATTGCTTAGGCTCGTAATTGTTATAATACTCGTTTTGTTCGGGTCTGTTTTTTACTTCATTAATTGTTTCCAGAACACCAGGAGCAATTGCTGTAGGAGTGGACAGATAATCACCCGGATTACGTGTTAGTTCCTGATCGGCTCTGGATTTCATATTCCAGTTGTACTCATAGAACCATTTGTCCTGCTCTCCACCTTGTTCTCCACGAGAACCCTTAAGGTATTGAGAATGGAAACCATGGAATTCTGCTACCAGAGAACCATCTTCATTAAATATCCATAGTTCGCCAACTGCTTTTTCATCTGTCCACTCTCTTAAACGGCCATGAACAAATAGTTTAAAGGAATTTACATCGTTATACCATTTAATACGATCGATATGACGAGGAACATAAACCCCCATTTTTTTATTTACATCCTCACGTTCATTGAAAATTCCAAATACTGTTTGGAAACAGCTATCTAAAACACCCGGATGTATATTAAATTGGTGGAATTCTGATCGAATGCTTTCATGCACTTCAATTTCGCTTAGCGATTCCCAGTTTCCATCGCTTCTCCATAAATTCTTAATAGCACGGAATGATGGGCCTAAATACAGACCACTTTCAAGCAGTTCGTCGTGCATTGGTTTAACCGGCACAGGAATGGTAATACGTTTCTTTATAGCTTCAAAATCTACAGGAATAGACTTAAAGGTATCGCCAATATGATTGATTTTTCCGTTCGAGCACATTGTCCATGGAGCATCTTTCTTTCTTGCTTTAGAATAAATAAAATAATCACCACTATCGTGCGATATATCCATTTGAATCAATGGTGGCTCACCAGAATCAGGAAGAAACAATGCATTGTCGAAGTTTAAATCTTCAATAAATTCAAACTTATCTCCGAACGAAGCTTTTGCGGCACCAATAACAAGATCGACGTGACCAGCTCCGGGGAATACAATGGGTCCCTGAACTTTATGATCTTCGAGATATGGATAGGTACGTTTGTCCAATATTACATCCCAAACTATATTATTATTTTCGCGAGCAGAAGAGGTTTTTTTGTTAAGGTGAGGATGACCAAATTCAATACCACCTAAACGTGTTTTTTTGCCTTCTACGCTTTCTATCCAATACGATTCTTTTTGCCAAGGGTAACGTGGCAAGTCTACCCAACCATTGTCGTTTCCATAGAAGTTTTTCCAATCTATTGCAACACCCCAGGTATGTAATTTAGCGACAGAAGAAAGAAATATTTTTTTCTCGTTATCTTTTCTTCTTAGCGAATGAATTACCAGACCTTTTACCTTTTTGTCGACTAACAATCCTTCAACACCAATTGCGTGAATAGGATGGGGGCCCAGTTCAATAAAAGTGTCGAAACCATCTTCAATTTGAGCCGATATTGCATCGGTGAAAAGTACAGGCTCGCGAACGTTACGGAACCAATACATTGGATCAAGGTCTTCACCTTTTACAATTCCACCTGCTACAGTTGAGTAGAAAGGTATAGTTGAAGGCTTGGTTTTGAACTCACCAAGTGAAGCCAACAGCTCCTCCTTTAGTGGTTCCATATGGTGACTGTGGAAGGGAACATTCACGGCTAATATGCGGTGAAAAATATCTCTTTCGTTTAAGTCTTCAGCAATTGCTTCAATTACATCGATATCGCCGGATAGCGCAACCATTTCAGGGCCATTTACAGCACCAACCGATACTTTATCTTCTTTACCGGCAATAAGTTTTTTTGCTTCTTCGTGAGAAATACCTACTGCAAGCATGCGACCTTTGTCGGTAGCTTTGAACTGCACACGGCTTCTGTGAAAAATTAGCAGTACAGCTTGTTCTAAGGTAAGAGCGCCCGAAACATAACCAGCAGCTACTTCACCAATACTATGTCCGACTACAGCTTTGGGATGAACACCCATTGCTTTCCACATTTCAAACAATGCAATTTGAACGGCAAAAATAGATGGCTGAGCAATATGGGTTTGACTAATGCGCGATGTTTCTTCGTCTTTTGTTAGTTCTTCAATTAAAGACCAGTCAGCATGCTTAGCCAGCATTCCATCTAGTTTTTCTATCCATGTGCGAAACAAAGGTTCATTCTCGAACAATTGACGACCCATACCCCACCATTGCGGACCCTGACCAGAGAAGATGAAAACGACCTTGTCTTTTTTCTCGTTTACGCGACCTTCAGCAATTTCAGTTACAGATTCGCCATCAAGGAATAATTGTAAATATTTGGCCAATTCTTCTTTCGATTCTGCAATAACTGCTAATCGATGACCATGGTGCGAACGACGTGTTGCGCTAAAAGCACAGATATCGCTGAAGCTATTTTTATTTTCTTTGTTGTGAAGAAAGCCGATGTATTTCCCTGCCAATTGCTGCAATGCATCTGCATTTGTACCAGAAAGTGTTGCTACTTGCAAACCTGCTTTGTCATTTGCCGGACGTTCAGCAGTCTTGTGATCTCCTAATACAATATGTACATTTGATCCTCCAAAACCGAAAGAGTTAACACCAGCATACCGGGGTTTCCCATTTGCTGACCAAGGCACAGATTCTGTTGGTACTTTTAATTTAAGTTCTTCAAAAGGGATATTTGGATTTCCCTTTTTAAAATGAATATTTGGTGCAATGGTTTCATTGTACAACGACAAACATAGTTTGGTTATACCGGCTACACCCGAAGCGGGTTCCAGATGGCCAATATTTGACTTTACAGAACCCATATAACAATAATCGTCTCTATCGCGCCCCATAACATTACCAATTGAATTACTTTCAATTGGATCTCCAACAAATGTTCCGGTACCATGTGCTTCCACATATCCAACATCATGAGGGTCAACCCCGGCATCCTTGTAGGCTAATTTAAAAACAGCTTGCTGAGCTAATGGATTTGGCACTGAAATACCTTTCGTAGCACCATCCTGATTTACTGCAGTTCCATGAATTACAGCATATATTTTATCACCGTCCTTTTCGGCCTGAGAAAGTTTTTTTAGAAATATTAGACCACCACCTTCACTTCTGATGTATCCGTTACCTCGTTCATCAAAAGAATAACAGGTACCGTCTTTAGAAAGAAACCCGCCCTTACTGAAACCCATTTGAGGTTCAGGTTTAAGAATAGAGTTTACACCTCCGGCAAAAGCCATATCAGCATCTCCGTCCCAAATCGATCTGCAAGCCATATGAATCGCATTCAAAGAAGATGAACACGCCGTGTCTAATGCAAATGAAGGGCCCGTAAGATTGTAGGAATAGGATAATCTATTTGCTGCAATACACATCGCAGAACCCACATTGGTATGTGCTCCAATATTAACGCGTTCTTGATAAGAATTCTGTAGGTCGCCATAATCATGAGCAGAAATACCTATAAATACAGAAGTTCTGGAACCATTTAAATCATTCATACTCAGACCTGCGTCTTCTATGGTTTCGTAGGAAACTTCCAACATCATGCGTTGTTGTGGATCCATACGCTGCGCTTCTAATGGAGAAATACCAAAGAATCCGGCATCGAATTTATCAACGTCTTTGATAAAACCACCACGATTCACACTGATTTTTCCAGCACGCCGCCATTCAGGAGCAAAAAGTCCATCATTATTCCATCTGTCTTCCGGAACAGGACCAAGTGCATCTATTTTTCCGATAATTAGATCCCAAAATTCTTCCGGGGTATTCGCTTCGCCGGGATACCTGCATCCCATTCCAATAATTGCTATAGGTTCTCGTTTTGTCATATCTTCTTTCTATTTTATACGATATTTATCTATTGTTTTCTAAAATTACAGCTATCCTGAATAATTCATGCATTTAGTTTGATGTAGATGTAAAGTCTGTCCCGAATTTACTTCAACGATTTTATTAGGTGTAATAATATTACAAATATAATATTTTCTAATCACTCAACAGAGCAAATTAACTTTCGTTACGTAATTAAATATATGGCGACAAGATAATAAAACTAAGTGTCTGTTTTGCTATAGTCCTTATAACCTGAATAATTCATAAAATTTGACAAAAAGCACATATCTTTTTCATTATCTACACCTTATAATTTTTAACCCCAATTATTCTTGAGAATAATTGCTGTCTCCGACAGCGACTA
>JAQICC010000261.1 GCA_027858735.1 Salinivirgaceae bacterium | reverse complement strand
GATAAGAAAGCTCCAAGAATGAGGCTTTCGCAGCATTGAAAATCAGGAGTTTACTTTCGTAAATGACTGGTTGAAATGCAAGAGTAACGAAATTATTGGAGCTTTCTTGCTGAGACTAAGTAGTAAAAAAAAAGGCTGCCCTTTTAAGGCAGCCTTATTATTTAAGCAGTTATTTTACCAAGAATAATATTGACGATATAATTTCACTTTTTGATCTTTATTAGATATCGAAAATGCATATGATTCTACTTGAGCGTCGGTCTCACCATCTATGTAAAGAATTATACCATAGTCGTTAAAAGGTAATTTCTCAAAAGTAATATCTCCTAAATCGTCAGTTGTACCTTCTTTGATTGCAATTTCCATAATATCAGCGAAATTTCCACTATACATATCTTCACTTTTAAATAAAGCAATATTTAGTCCTGAAAAAGGCTCATTCAAATCATCTACTATGTGTATCGTTGCAGAGCCAGAATAATCGCTGGGAGTAATAGTGTACTCTTTAGTTTTATTTGTAATTATTTGAATTGGCTGATATACATTGTATTCAATAGTACCATCTGCAACATCTTTTATTATAATGCTGTAGTTTCCCATAAGCATATTCTGAAACTCTACAACACCAGCGCTATTGGTTTTAAGGTCTTCAAGAGGCGCATTGTAATTTGATATTTCAACTTTTTGATCAACAATTGGATCACCTGAACTATTTTTTACAGTAATCTTTACATTTCCATCTTGTACTTCAGTTAAAGTAATATCCATTTCATTTTTGTCGCAGCTTGAAAAAAGAGTAAGTGCAACCACAGCAAAGGCAAAAAAATTTAATTTTTTCATTTTAGAAATTTTAGTTAAAGTTTTTAAAAATATTGGTTTTTGTGTAATTATTAATATGGTTTTTCGGTGTAAACATACCGAAAAATATGACTAAACCAAAGAGGCAAAAGCTTAAATTAAGGTTGCGAAGAAACAAAATATATTTTATTTCAGAATATTAAAATATGATAAAATCATAACTATCACTTAATGAGTGATAGGGAATTAATTTTAAAATTTTAGTTAAATTTTATAAGGGTAAATTAAGAGTACTGTGTGATACTATTGAAAACAAATAAAAATTGAAAATTAACTTTTAAACAATAGTATTATGAAAAAGACAGTAAGATTAAATGTAGACAAGTATTCAAATGAAAATGGGGGCAATTCTAATATGGAAGCTCTGTATGAGATTAAAAGCTCATTTTTAAGAATAAGTAGTAGTAGCCTAATTTTTGTTATGTTGGCATTTGTGGCGGCTTTACTATTTTCATCGTGTGAACAAGACGATGTTGAACCAGCTAAGAATGAACTTAATATTTTGCCTAGCAAATTTAAGGTTGATATCCCTTCATCAATTAGCTCTAATAGTTCGTTGAAAAGTGCATCACTAAAAAGTGCTGATGGTGATACTTTAAAAGGCAATGAAATTTATGAAAACCTGAAATATTTTATTGCCATTGGTGAAGGTGCTGCCGATATTGCCGAGGAAATAATTTGGGCTATTACAGCCTATGATATCCAAAGCGTAATAGAAATAACTTTTACGGGTGACGACGATAATCGAGTAAAGCATTTGGTTGTTCAGTCGGATGTTACATTCCAAGACCGTAATTGGGAATACCAGTTAACGCTAACCGATTTAGAATTGGAAGGTGAAGCCGATGGTGGCATTGGTATGCAGGTTTTTTGGAACAATTCACCTACAGAGGGCATTGCATTGCTAAAACCGGTTAATATGAATATTAATGATGCTGACGAGAATGGTAATGCTATGTATAGTGTCGAATATTCTGAAAAAGGTATGGGCGATTATGAAGCATATATGATCGTGCAAATTGCGGATTTAGACAATACTAATGGCAATGACGATAGATATGCTGTAGATGCTATTAAAATGTTTGTTGGAAAAAACGGCGATAACATTGATATATATGGAAACTCAAACCATCCCAATGCAAAATTTTTCACCGATGAAACAGGCTTTAACTGGGCATTTGTTGCATCGGGCAAAGAGAACCAGAATATCGCTATAGCTGAAGTAGCCTTACCTCCAAGTACACTAGACGCAACTGATCGTGATGTGATTTTAAAAGATTATTCTATTAAAAATGTATTTACCGATCAAATTAATATATGGTTTTCAGAAAATTATGGCATTCGCCCCGATAGTGCAGATTTAGCAGGTTATTTAATAAATGCATATGCTCCTGGATATTTTGATACCGATGGTTTTATTCAAGGGGGTACTGCACCAGACAGTTCATATAATGGTATGGTTGATAGAATTAATAAATTAATTCCATATAATCCGAAAGATATAGCTGCTTTAGAAATAGGGTTTAAAGAATAAGTTGTTCTACTAATTAGTTAATTGAGCCGCGGGTGCATTGCATTCGCGGCTTTTAATTTATATTGAATTTAGATAATTAGTTGCTCTACTTTAGTAATTGCAGGCTTGCTACGAGCCATTGATTATAGAAGGATTCATCATTATCATTTTTTTATAACCTAAGTTGAGCGATTCGAACAAAGTGAAGAGGCGCTTTACTTAGGTATAACCCTCCCGACCTCCGGTACGGGACAGGCTGACCTAGGAATTGTTGGTTTTCACATTTTGAGT
>JAQICC010000260.1 GCA_027858735.1 Salinivirgaceae bacterium | reverse complement strand
GGGGAAGACTCGCCCGCTTCCGCTTTGTAATTCTCTCCTGGGAGAGATGCCCGCAGGGCAGAGAGGGAATTAAATAATCCATAAAAACCCGAAACTTGATTCTTGACTTAACACTAGTGTTGAGTCATGCATGATAATACAGGTTAATTAGCCTTTATTCCCCTTTTGCCTCCCGCAAAATCGGGACAAGTTATCGGTGCTTTGACAATGTAAAATCGGCACGACCCGTTCCAGCTAGTTCCGAAATAAATTCGGAACTAGCTGGAACAGGCTCTGCGAGCGATGCCCGCAGGGCAGAGAGGGAAAGAAATAATTCAAGTGTACCCGAACCTTAATTCTTGACTTGACACTAGATACATTGAAAACAAAACTTCAACAAGATTTCTTTACTCGTGATGTTCTGGATGTTGCGCCTGACTTAGTTGGTAAGACAATTGTTAGAAAATTTGCAAACGGACAGGTAAAACGAGTTGTTATATCAGAAGTGGAGGCTTATCGAGGCGAAGACGATTTGGCTTGCCATGCCAGTAAAGGCCGAACCACTCGAACCGATATTATGTATCATGAAGGAGGCCATATTTATGTGTATCTGATTTATGGCATGCATTACATGCTAAATTTCGTTACTTCAATTGAAAATAATCCACAAGCCGTATTAATTCGTGGTGTTGATAACGTTTTGGGGCCAGGTAGAGTAGCTAAACTTCTTGAGATCGACAAGTCGTTTCATAGAAGTAGTTTATTTACATCTGATTCTATCTGGCTAGAGGATAATGTAGATGTTTCAAGTTATAGAACCGATGTTCGTGTAGGTATTGATTATGCTGGCGATTATTGGAAAAACCGCCCATGGAGGTTTATAAAAATATAAACTAAATATTTATATTCATCTATTTATTAATGTCTTATGCAGATTAATTTAATCTATTGAATCAACTAATGATTGAGAAACATCATAGATATAATCACCTAATTTTTCACTTTCACAGAAAACATCCTTATATAAAGCGCCAGCTTGATAATTGTATTTTTCATTTTCTACATCCTGCACATGATTGTTCCTTAGTTCATTTCTAAAATTGTTTATTTTGGTTTCGATTTTTTTTGCTCTGGTTTTCGTGACTTTATGGTGATGCTCTGTTAAATTTTCGATCATTATTTCAAACGCTTCATTTACCAAATTGAACATTGCTATAATATTTTTATTCATTTCGGGAGTAAACCTTTCATGTTTATTCCGCGAACGGCTTAATGCACGGCCAATATTTAAAGCGGAGTCTCCCATACTTTCAATTTCATCAATAATTTTAAGCATCGAGCTTATGCGTTTCGATGAAGATTTACTTAGGTTACTTTCCGAAATTTTTGTCAAGTATTTTGCGATAGCAACTTCCATTTCGTCACTTTTGTTTTCTCCATTGTCAACTTTTTCAAACTGTTTATTAAATTGCCTCTCCTTCTTTTCAGTTAGCATATTTGGCAAACGGGAGAACAATTTTTTCGTTTGCTGCGCATAAAGCACAATTTCTTTTTTAGCTTGAAGTAATGACAGTTCACTTGTATTTAACATTCCAAACTTAATGTATTTAAGGCTAAATTCTTGTTCGTCGTCTTTAATTGGAATTAGTTTTTGAACAAGTGTTACCAAATACTTCACAAACCATATTTGTAGTATTACATTAAAAATATTGAAGAAAGTATGGAAAAACGATAATGAAATGGGTATTGAACCTGTATCTGTAAAGGCAGATTTTCCAGAAATTGACAACGTTATATTGTCAACGCCTTTAAGAAATATGGGCAATACTGACAAAACCCAAATTACTCCAATAACGTTAAAAAAGAAGTGTACTCTGGCTGCTCGTTTTGCTGTTGCATTTGCAACTGTTGCAGCTAAATTTGCGGTAATGGTTGTTCCAATATTTTCTCCGAGAACCATTGCAGCCGCGGTTTCAAAACTTATCCAGCCATTGCTACACATAACTAAGGTTAATGCCATAGTAGCACTTGATGATTGAATTACAACAGTTAGAAAAGTTCCTATTGCTAGGAATATAAGGCTGGAACCCAGGCCCATTCCTGTAAAATTCTTTAAAAACTCTAGCATGCCAGGGTTATCACCAATATTAGGGACACTGGTTTTTAAACTTTCAAGACCTATGAAAAGTAAAGCAAATCCTACCAATACCTGACCCCACGATTGATGTTTCGTTTTATTCGAAAAAATTAAAGGAAATCCAATTCCTATTAATGGAAAAGCAAACACACTCATTTTAACTTTAAAACCTAGTAATGCTATTATCCAGGCTGTAACGGTGGTGCCAATGTTTGCTCCCATTATTACACCCACCGATTCTGTTAATGTAAGTAAGCCCGCATTAACAAAACTAACAATCATTACAGTAGTTGCACTCGACGACTGAATTATGGCTGTAATTAAAACACCGGTAAACACTCCCTTAACCCTGTTTGAAGTCATGGCTGCTAAAAAGTTACGAAGCTTACTCCCTGCAACTTTCTGTAAGGCTTCACTCATTATTTTCATTCCATAAAGGAATAAACCAAGAGAACCGATTAAGGTTAAAAAATCAATAAATGTATAATTCATCCTAATGTTATTCTGAGACGAAAATAACTATTATTTGAAAATATGAAACAATAAATTAACATTAAGTTCATATTGTTTTTTAAGAAACAATTAATTTAGAAGAACAATGCTTTTTATCGAATCATATGATACCTAATTTGACGAGTAACTCTTTTGATTTCAGAAAAATCATCCACGTTTAAATTCAATTCTTCGTGATTGTTTAGCCTGATATGTTTCATTGAGGTGTCAATTACTAAACTTTCAGGTGGAAATTGCACCTCCAGTTTATCGAAAGCTTTCTTAAGCTTTCTTAAAAGGAGCAAATATTCTGAGATATTGATGTTTTGTTGCGACAACTGGAGTAGACTAATAAGGCTATTTAATGAGAATTTTTGAATAGCAATTTTACCCAATAAATTCGAGTTAGGCTCATCGTACATATGGGTGGCAATGTAGAGTGTTTCAATCCACCCCCCTAATAACACTAAACTTGCAGAATGTTTCCTGTTTGTTTTTTTTAAGTACTCATCGGTTTTCCAGTAGGTAACTTTGGCAATATGCACTAAGGAGTCGAAGTTTTGCGAGTTACTTTCTGCACTTGTATACGAAAAGCTAACAAAATCGCGTGGTATTTCAAGCTGGTCAGTTAATCTTTGAATGGCTGCTCGGTACGATAATGCTTGTTGTTGTTGTTCAAACATCCATAAATAAGAAATATCGGCACCATAAACACCCAAGTTTATGGCAACTTTGGAGCTTGCGCTGTATTTTGTAATATTGTTTAAAGGATTTATAAGCGAGGAATTGTAGAAAGCCTCTTTTTTTGAAACCAGATAGGTGAGATCAACAGGGGAGAATAAGTTATAAAAAATAATTTCCTCATCTCCATACTCATCAGGTATAAAGGTTATTGTACCCTCTTCAATGGCCATTTGTTTTTCAACAGTAGCGGCTGAATTACGCTTACTATTATTGGTATTTCCACAACCATATACTATTGTGGCAAATAGAATTAAAGCTAAGTTTATTAATTTTGGATAGTTCATATTCACAGATTTATGTGTAAAAATAGGAAATTTTGCAACTATGAATCCTAAATGATAGATTTTATATACTATATATTTGAAATTGTACAGATTTGCCAAATATTTCCTATAAAAATGAAAAAATACGGTAATTTATTATACTATTTGATAATGTGATCGCGAATTTTTGCTGTTATCATTTTAATTTGGTCAAATTGCTCAGGCTGGATAATAATACTGTTTGAATCTTTAATAGTAATTCGTTTGTTAACGGTGTCAATTTCAACATCTTCAGGCTTTAACTTAACTTCAATGGCATTAAAAGCATCTTGAAGCTTTTTAAGCAAAAGCAAATATTCTGACATTACCATATCATCTTGCGTGTTTTGAACCATCGTAATTAAACTGCTTAAGGAATATTTTTGGGTAATAATTTTACCGGCTCGCTTTGAATTTGGCTCATGATACATATTAAGGGTAATGTTTAAAGTCTCAATCCACCCTCCAAGCAATATTAATACGGCTGAACTTTCTCTGCCGGTCTCCTTTAGTAATTTATCGGTATCAGAATAAGCTTTTCTAATGATTACAATTACAGAATCCATCTCATCGGTATGAACCTCAGCCAGCTTAAAAGTTGATTTTACAAAAGTATCAGGAATACCCAATTTCGTAGTCAAATGCTGAATGGCCGATAAGTAGGAGAGTGCTTGTTGAGTTTGTTCGAACATCCAAAGGTACGATAAGTCGGCACCATAAATACCCGTATTTAAAGCAATTTTCTGGCTCGTAGTATACTTGGTAAGGTTATTAAGGGAGTTAACGTATACTGAATTATAATAGGAACTTTTCTGGTCGATAATCTTGTTTAAATCAACTGGCGAGAACATATTGTAAAAAACAACATCTTCACCTTTCTCTGAATCTAGTTTAGCTAATTTAGCTGTGCCTTTTTCATGAACTTCAACCTCAAACGAATTGTCTAATTCAGCTTTCTTTGTTGAATTGGTATTACATGATGTAAACAATAGCGTTGAAATGGCCAAAATGGAAACATAAAACTTTTTCATGATAATAGCTTTAAAACTATAAATATACTAAAAATAGCTTGTATTTATTAACTGTTTGCACCAATTAAAACATTACCAAAGTAAAATTGTTATTTTTGCACATACAATTTGCGTTAAAAAAAATAAAATGGCTTTAATAAGAGTTACAAAAGAATTCAATTTTGAAATGGCACATGCCTTAAAAAATTATGATGGCCCCTGCAAACATATTCATGGTCATTCATACAAGCTTTTTGTAACAGTAATTGGCCAACCCAATACAGATGAAGGTAATCCAAAGTTAGGTATGCTTATTGATTTTGGAGACTTAAAGAAATTGATTAAAAATGCTATTGTAGATGTTTTTGATCATGCCTTTGTTTTAAACAGCACTACTGATTTTGAATGTACAGGCTCAGTTCACGAAATGTTTGGGAATACTATTTATGTTGATTATCAGCCAACATGCGAAAATTTGATAAGCGATTATGCCCAGCGTATTCAAAAAATTATTCCAAACATTATTTCATTGCATAGTTTACGTTTGTATGAAACTGAAACATCATATGCCGAATGGTTTGCATCTGATAATATGTAGGGGTCTCTTTTTTGTATTATTGATGTCTCTTTCTTGACAACTTGTACACTCCATCTTCAAGTCCATTTTGCTATTTAAATTAGCTTATATTCTATTGCGTGTTACACTAAAAACAATTAGGTTTGTTTAAAATCAAAACAAGGTATCATGTCTGAAAAGAAACTCTTTTTGCTGGATGCATATGCATTGGCCTACCGTTCATATTATGCTTTTATAAAAAACCCTCGAATAAACTCCAAAGGATTTAACACCTCGGCCATATTCGGTTTTACAAATGTATTGCTTGAAGTACTTAATAAGCAAAAGCCATCGCATATAGGAGTGGTTTTCGATCCGAGTGGACCTACATTTAGACATGAAATGTATGAACCCTACAAAGCCAATCGCGAAGCAATGCCCGATGACCTGCGCCAATCAATCCCCTTGATTAAGCAAATGATTGAGGCTATGAACATACCGGTGGTTGAAGTAAAAGGTTTTGAAGCTGATGATGTTGTTGGTACATTAGCACATCAAGCCGAAAGGGAAGACTTTAAGGTTTATATGATGACTCCTGATAAAGACTATGCGCAACTTGTAACGGACAATGTTTTTGTGTTTAAGCCTGCCAGAGGAGGGAATGAGCCTGAAATTTGGGATCCGGAAAAGGTAGTGGAAAAGTTTAAAGTAAAGCCTGAAAGTATTGTTGACCTTTTAGGGTTAATGGGAGATAGCTCTGATAATATTCCGGGTTGCCCGGGAGTTGGTCCAAAGGGAGCTGAAATACTTATTACAAGTTTTGGCTCCATAGAAGGTGTATATGAAAACATTGATAAGCTTAAAGGCAAGCAAAAAGAAAATATGGTAAACTTTAAAGAGCAAATAGAGCTTTCTAAAGTTTTAGCTACTATTGACACAAAAGTACCAGTAGCGTTTGATGCAGAAACATACAAAATAGAAACACCCAATGAAAATAAGATTACATCACTTTTTGAAGAATTGGAATTTAGAACATTAATAAATAGGGTATTAGAAAAGGTTATAGAAACTAAAACTGTAACTAAACAAGTTGGGCCGGTTCAAGGCTCTTTATTTGATATGCCAACACAGGATATTTCAAAACCCAATGATGAACTGAAATCGATAGTAAGCGAAAACCCAAATTACAAATTAGCACAAACCGATGAGGAGATAGCAGATCTGGTAAGCATTCTGCTCGCTGAAAAAGAAGTGTGTTTTGATACGGAAACCACATCACTTACCATTCATTCTGCTGAATTGGTTGGAATGTCATTTTCTATAAAGAAAGGAGTAGCATGGTTTGTTCCTGTGGCGAATGATAAAGACGAAGCACAAGCAATTGTTGAAAAATTTCGTCCGTTTTTTGAAGCAGAGACTATTGCCAAAATAGGACAAAATATTAAGTACGATATATCGGTTTTAAAAAACTACAATATGGAAGTTAAGGGTTCCTTTTTCGATACAATGATTGCCCATTACCTAGTGCAACCTGAACTTAGACATAATTTGGATATTTTAGCAAAAACATATTTAAACTATCGAACCATCACCACCGAGGAGCTTATAGGGAAAAAGGGCAAAAATCAGAAAAACATGCGCGATGTGGAATTAAATCTGCTGAAAGATTACGCATGTGAAGATGCCGATATTACATTTCAATTGGCCGAGCTCATTAAAAAAGATTTGAATAAAGCCGAAATGCTTGATTTGTATAAAAATATTGAAGCGCCATTAATTAATATTTTGGCCGCAATGGAGTACGAAGGAATTAAGCTTGATAAGCTGGCTATGGATGATTATGCTATAGTACTGAAGGATGAAATAGCAAAAATACAAAAACGAATTTTCGATTTGGCAGGCGAAGAGTTTAATATTGCATCGCCCAAACAAATGGGTGAGGTTTTGTTTGAACGGATGAAAATTATTCCAAACCCAAAAATGACGAAAACAAAGCAGTATGCTACGGGTGAAGATGTGCTATCGAAACTTACAGATAAGCATGATATTATTAAGGAGATTCTTGATTTCAGAACCCTTTCAAAATTACTTTCTACCTATGTTGAGGCCTTGCCACAGTTAATTCATACCAAAACAGGTAAGATACATACATCATACAATCAAACCATTACAGCAACAGGTAGGTTAAGCTCAAACAACCCAAATTTGCAGAATATTCCAATTCGCGATAACCGAGGTAAAGCAATCAGAAAAGCTTTTGTTCCGTCGGACAATGACCATGTATTATTTGCGGCAGATTATTCCCAAATTGAATTGCGTTTAATGGCACATTTAAGTGATGATAAACATATGATAGAGGCATTTGCTAATAACGAAGATATTCATGCTTCAACCGCTGCTAGAATTCTCAAAAAGGATAAAAAGGAAGTATCGCGCGAGGATCGTTCCATGGCTAAAGGTGCCAATTTTGGAATTATCTATGGAATTTCGTCGTTTGGTCTGGCACAAAACCTTAACATTTCGCGCAAAGATGCAAAAGCCTTAATTGATAGCTACTTTGAAATTTACCCCGATGTAAAAACCTTTATGGATGACAGTATTAAAAAGGTTCGTGAAAATGGCTATGCCGAAACTTTTTTTGGTAGACGTCGATACTTGGCCGATATTCAGTCGAGCAATGCCATTGTACGCAGTGCTGCAGAGCGTAACGCTATAAATGCCCCTATACAGGGTACTGCCGCCGATGTTATAAAAATTGCCATGATAAATGTGCAGAAACGATTAAAAAGAGAAGGCTTAAAATCAAAAATGATACTTCAGGTACATGATGAATTGGTATTTGATGCTTTAAAGACCGAGCTTGACAACTTAAAAACAATTGTTGTTGAGGAAATGGAAGGTGCGGCTCAATTAAAAGTACCCCTAACTGTTGATTCAGGTGTGGGCGAAAATTGGCTTGAGGCGCATTAAATTCAGACTTTTATCTGAGGTAAGTCCTCCCTAAGAGAGGTGCCGTAGGCGGAGGGTGAATTAATCTTAAATATCTAGAATGCAAAAGGCTACAAAAGAGAATAATTATCTCTACAACGACTCGCATATAAAATCGTAAGGGTTTTGAAATACTTTCTTATCGGTTTTGCACATAGCCAAATTTGCGATTAGACACAAATTTAAACATTTTAATCAACTTGTCAACCTTTAGCTCATGAGCGCTTTAAAAATTAATAAATTGCGAATAAATTGCAAATTTGGCGGGCTTAATTAAACGCACAGATATTTCGTAACCCACTGAATCCCTTGTTTTTATAATGCATTGTTGTGTGCTGCTATTTAACCACAATATATTTAGTCGCAATTTTCTGTCCCCAATTATTGGTTAATGTCAGAATATATGTGCCTTTTGAGTAAGAAGATATATCAATCGTTAATAAATCGGAAGTCAATTGACTATCAAAAAATAATTCACCGAGCGTATTGTATAACTTAATATTATGATTTTCAATCACGTTGCTATTTGTAATCTCAACATTGATGTAGTTACTGGCTGGATTCGGATATAAACTAATATCGCTTTTAATAATATTTCCATTCACATTTGTTGTTGTCTTATATACAATTAAAGTATCAGTTGTTGAAAGGTGTGTTGTATCATAAACCGTAACATAATTATAAACATCAAGAGTATCATAAACAGTAATGTGTTCATATGTATAAACAGTGTCAAGTACAGATAATTGTGCCAATTCAGAAGTATCAGGCGCAGAAATAGAATCTACAAATGACGAGTTGTTCAATATAGCTATAAATGGGGCTTCTTCGGTAAAATAATAACTGTCATAAACAGTTGTAGCCAATCCCTTTTTTCCAAACCTAATAAGTTGTGATACTGCAGGAGTAGAATATCCAGAAGGAATAATATCTGGTATACTATATTTATGCATAGAACCATATGTTGTTCTATTGTAACTATAAAAATCTATATTTGGATTTCCATTGTTTGCAGCACTAAAAAAGATTTTATTGTTCATTGAGTCAGCTTGATGTGCGTAAGTTTGAAAACCAGAATCATCATTTAGTGATATTTTCCCTTTTTGTGCTCTTGTTATTGGGTCAACAATTTTACCATGGTCATCAAAAATGAGTCCCTTCTCATATTTAGCATTTTCAAGTCCTAAATCATCAATTTCCTGGAGTACTACAATACCTGAATCAAGACTAACATGCAAGACGAAAAAATCGTTCTGGTAAGCATAAAGTGTATCATTTTGTGTGTTTACTAAATACTCCGGTCCATGATGGTCTTGTGTTTCCCAAGGGAGCTTTATGCCATTAGAGTAAACAGCTACACCTCCAAAGTCTGGTGATACTCCTTTTTGTTTTCTTGAAACAATAACTACAGAATCATTGTTTTGCAAAACTGCCATAGATTTTCCATAATATGCTCCATGGTATGGGTCTACTCCTAAATTAATCTCTTGAGCTATTGAAAAACTATTCAAATTAAACTTCTTTACTACAGGCTGTTCATCAAACATAATAAATAGGTAATTTGAGTCAGTTGTAAAAACAAATTCTGTTGGTTCGCTTCCTATAAAGATGTTTTCTACAATTGCTCCTTCATAGGGATTTATTGCAATTAATGAGTTAGCATAAGTAGCATCACTACCCTTTATCGTTGCATAAATAAGTTCTCGTTTCGAATCATAACCAATATAGTTTGCACTTGCATCAACCGTAAGTAAATATTGAGAAAATGCACTTAAACTCAAAAGGACTGAAATAAAAATTAGTAGAGTTAATTTTTTCATATTATTATATTTAATCTATTATTTATCAATTAGCACTTAGGTTTTTAATAGTTGCACACAACGATTATGGATACGCAGTGCAAGAATAGTAGCTACTGACTTTGCCACTTGTTCTTAGCGTTTAAACTACCAGTCTCCCGAGTCCTCGGGATTGCGCATTTTATTTTATGTACGTTGCTGTAAATATAATTAAATACTGAATTAAAGAGTAACCTAAGCAACTTAATTATGTACAAAAGTTATGTTGCCATGGAAAGGTTTAAACAGCGTACTGTCCAGATACCTGAACCGCTGAAAGTAACCAATAACCTTGCATTGCCGTAATACCACGCTGTTGCTGCCTAGTGCTTTATTAGTGCCTATATATTAAATTTATTTCGGATAATTCTAATCCAATTTGATGAATACCGTACAATATTTTTTCAGTCTGATTTTCAGACGGCTTTTTATGCCCCTGTACATACTGAGATAATAAAGTTGGATTCATTCCAATTTTTTCAGCAAGATATTTTGAATTAATCACCTTGTAATATTGAAAAAATTGTTGAAAGTCAACATCAAATTGCATGTTTGCATGAGTTACTTCAACTCCTTCTTCTTCTCCATATAAGCTTGCTGCTTCATAGGAATTTTCAATCAATTCAGGTATTGTCTTCCCCGTCGTAAATATTGGATAGTTTTCTGAAAAACAAGAGAATCCAGTATCAGTTTTTTCAACAATAAGTTTTATTTTTTCTTTTAGCTTTTTCATTTTGAACTATTTTATCCCTGTGTCCTTTAAAATTTTCTTCTCTAATCCCTTTCCAACTTCTTGTGAGCCAAGGTTAGGGAAAATAATCAATCCTGGTTTCTTATCATGTTTCAATTTAACATGCGAACCTTTTTGAGATACAACATACCAACCATCTTTTGTTCGTATTCTATAAAGTTCCAAACATTTCATTAATTATTCCTTTATTTTACCACAAAGGTAAATAATAATTTACTTTAAACAAAGAGGAAGGTAAACTTTAATTTACCTTAAGATGACTTGAATAAATTTAAATATCTTCTTTTTGGCATTGCCAGCAACAAAGATCTAAAAGAACGTGCAAGTGTTTTAAGGCCCAAAGGCACAAAATCAGAGGCTTATATGTGGAAGTTTGTATTAAGCAAGAAAACTATGGGCTATAAGTTTTTAAGACAAAGACCTGTGCTTCATTTTATTGCTGATTTTATGTGTCCTGAATTGATGCTAATAATAGAATGTGATGGTGCGACACATTTATTACCAGGTGCTGATAAAAAGGATTTAAAAAGACAAACTAAACTTGAAGAGCTTGACTTTACAGTTATACGATTTGAAGATGGAATGGTAATAAATCACATAGGAACAGTTTGTACGATTGTTGAGCAAACGGTAAAAGAACAAGAGGAGCTTTTAGGACTGAAGGAATCACAAGTATAATCCTTTTGATTATTCACCCCTGTAGTCCTCCCGAGTAATCGGAACCAGCTCTCAAGGGGACACTGCCTCGTTGTGAATGAAATAAAAACTTTCAACCTTGATGGTTCCTAAAAGCAAGAAATAAGATATATACTTTTAATTCATAATTGAAAGCCATTCTAGAAGTGTGTATTAAAGTTAATTTAACCGAGTCCTCCCTAAGGGAGGTGCCGTAGGTGGAGGGTGAATATAGGCTGACATTTTTTGTAAATTGCTATATTGTTTGCATCATATTTGTCATGAACCAAACAATTGACAGTATTTTGCGTTTTGTTAAAGGTTAATATTTGCTTATGTATTTGTATCAATCGCGATTACGCGACCCCTATTTTAATATTGCAGCCGAGGAATATTTTTTAAAAAACTTCGATGAAGATTTCTTTTACCTCTATATAAATGAGCCTAGTATTATTGTAGGCAAACACCAAAACACCATTGCTGAAATTAATGTACCCTTTGTGTATGAAAATGGCATAAATGTAGTGCGTCGCTTATCGGGTGGAGGAACAGTTTTTCACGATTCGGGCAATTTGAATTACTGTTTTATTAATAGAGGAGCAGAAGGGCATTTGGTCGATTTTGCAAAATACGCCCAGCCTATATTAGATACACTTAAAGGACTTGGTGTTAATGCTTATTTAAAGGGGAAAAGTGATTTGGTAATTGATGATCTGAAATTTTCGGGAAATGCTGAACATGTTTATCGTCAGAAAGTATTACACCATGGCACCATGCTTTTTGCATCGGAACTTAATCGATTAAATGAGGCCATAAAGGCCGATTGGAGTAAGTTTAAAGATCGTGCCGTTCGTTCAAACAGGAGTAAGGTCACCAATATTTTAAATCACTTGGCCAAGCCCTTAAGTATCGATGAATTTAGGGTTGAAATATTAAATACAGTACTTGCCAATAGAAATGATATTGAATTCTATCTCTTATCGGATGCCGACGAAAGAGCCATTAATAAATTAGTTGAGGAGAAGTACGGGACTTGGGAATGGAATTTTGGCTATTCACCCAATTACGAATTTTCAAAAGTGGAGAAAACGAGCAAGGGCGAACTGAAAATTGATATGGCAATAAAAAAGGGAGTCATTGAAAAGGTAAATCTACTTTTAAATGGTGAATCGTTTAATCCATCGTTAACAATTGAAAAATCGCTGCAAGACACTCCCCACCATTATTTAAAAGTAAAGGAAAATTTGCAGCCTTTTTTTGAATATAATGCCAATATACCTGTTACTTTTGAAGAGGTTTTAAAGGCAATATTTTAATTCATGGCAAATAATCAATTCAATCGTAAAATTATTCTCACCGAAGATGGTTCCCATACACTTTATGTACCTGAATTAGATGAACATTACCATTCTATTCATGGAGCTATCCAAGAATCAATGCATGTGTTTATTCAAAGCGGGCTTTATTTTATTGATCGTTTAAATAATATTTCTATTCTTGAAGTAGGTTTTGGAACCGGATTAAATGCTCTTTTAACCTTATTTGAATCTCGAAAAAACAAGTTAAACATTGCTTTCACCTCAGTTGAAAAATATCCCATTACGCTTCGCGAAATTGAGCAATTAAATTACCGCTCCGTTTTAAAAGGTAGCGATGATGATTTTATAAAACTGCATGATGTAAAATGGGGTGAACACGTTGCAATTGATCAAAGGTTTTCAATAAATAAATTGGAATGCGATTTAGTAGATTTTTTTCCAAAAGAAATGTACCATCTTGTATATTTTGATGCCTTTGCACCATCGTTACAGCCAAAGTTATGGACCGAGGACATATTTAGGAGAATTTACCAAAGCATGCACAAAAATGGAGTGCTGGTAACATACTCGGCAAAAGGGTTTGTAAAACGAAATTTAAAAGCGGTAGGTTTTAAAGTAACTAAAATTCCAGGACCTCCGGGCAAACGCGAAATGATTAGAGCTATAAAAAGCTAGATGTTTTGGACTATTAGCGCTTGGGTAATTTACTTGGTAATTAAAAAATAAGGTTTAATGAAGTGGGCAATTGCCAACGCATTCAATTACTTTGGCAAAATTCTCATGTCTAAGTGAGTAAAAGGTATTTTTCCCATCGCGTTTTGATACAAGAACTCCTTTATCTTTTAAAATACCTAAATGATGCGAAGTGCTTGATTGCTCGATGCCTAAGTTTTTATGAATTTCGCTAACGGTCATTTTTGATTCACTTTCCAATAAACTTAAAATGGCAATTCGCATAGGGTGTGCAATGGCTTTTAACATATTTGCTACACTTTCTAACTTATCAATGTCTAATTCTTTAAAGCCCATTTTTATTGTTTTTTGTTTGGATGAATTCTAAACCGAAATGCAAAATAGACACTTTTTTGTGAGAGTTGCAAATATTTAGATAAGTAAATGTGTATAACGTATTGTTAAGCAATATATTGAGAATATTAATCTATTGAAATACCGATTAATAGCACATCATCAACCTGAGGATATTTCCCTTTCCAAGTATTAAACTCGGATACAATGTATTCCTTTTGTTCATGGTAGGGTTGTTCTGCTGTCCTTTTTAGTAAATCTTTAAAGCGGTGCGCTTTAAGTTTTGAACCCCTTGGCCCACCAAATTGGTCATGAAACCCATCGGTATACATAAAAATAGTATCGTTTTGTTCTAGGTTTAGTGTTGTTGCTGTAAAAGGGCGATCTTCATTATCGAAAAAGCCCACAGGCATGCGATCGGGTTTTAATTCAATTAAGTCGCCTTTCCGCACAATTATTACAGGATTCATGGCTCCTGAAAATTCCAACTTATTGTTTCGCTTATCAATAGTAATTATGGACATATCCATTCCATCACCTGCCATCGATTCACTACCATCTTGGCGAAGATGGTTAATAATATTCATGCGCATTCTGTTCAATATAATATCGGGGGATACAAAACCTTTCTCGTTTACAATTTTATTTAAAAACGACATTCCAATCATACTCATAAAAGCACCGGGAACCCCATGGCCGGTTGAATCGGCACAAGCAATTACCAGCCTGTCATGGCGTTGTGTGGTCCAGTAAAAGTCGCCACTTACTATTGATTTTGGTTTATAAAAACAAAAACTATTTTTAAATTTATTGCTAAGTATATTAAAAGGGGGCATCATTGCTTCCTGTATACGCTTTGCATATGATATGCTGGAAGTTATGTCTTGGTTCTTGATAAAAATTTCTCTTTCAGCCTTTTTAATTATGGTAATATCTGAATCAATGGCAATCATTTTATCAATTTTGCCCTCTTGGTTCAGAATTGGAGTAAGGGTAGTTTGCACCCAAATATCTTTTTTATCTTTGGTTTTATTTAACGATTCAAATGTAATGGGCTGCTTATCTCCATACCATACGTTAACCAGTTGCTGTATGTCAATATTGGCTTGCTCACCTAATAAGTCAAAATTTTCAACACCTTGTAGCTCTTCTATGGTGTAACCATGCATTTTTGTATAGCCTTCGTTAACCCATAAAATACGGCCAACGCCGTTCATTATTTTAATGCCATTATCGGTTTCACGAGCTATAATCGATAGTTCCTCAAGCTCTTCGTTTATTTCTTGTAAATGTTGACTTTGCTGCTCAATTTCTTCTTTGTGCTGTGCAATTTGAATATTTCGAGCACTTAGAATTTTGTTGTCTTTTCGTTTTTGATGCAGAAAAGCTCCCAATAAAAATGCAGAAACAAGAACCAATAGTAGAACGGCCATACCTAAGTATAATAATATCTTTTGTTTTTCAACCACAGCTTGGCTTTCTACAATAGTTTGATTTTGAATTTGTCGCTCTTGATTTAAATGTTCGATTATTACTTTTGTTTGGCTTAGCTCTAACTCCGATTGCAGTACTTTTATATCGTAAGAGTTTATTTTTTTATTTAACTGATCTTTTAGGTTCGTTGCCTTACTGGTATGCTCAAAAGCCTTTTTATATCTTCCATCAAAACTATATACCATGGCCAATAAATTTTCAAGATCAATTTGATTTGTCAAACTTAGATTCTTTAAGCCTTGAGCCATTTTTGCGCAATAAAGGGCACTATCCGCATTATTTTTAAGAATATAATAGTTGGTGTAATTTTCTAAATAATCGAATTTTAATTCTTCATAATTTATTTCCTCTATGCTAGGAGTTATTATTTTTATGTAAAAAAGTGCAGAATCAGGTAGGCTTTGTGATAGGCACAAATTAGCATAAACAAGGTTTATGCTCAGATTACCCTTTTTATTTTTAATTAAATTGAAAAAATCGCGACCCCTTTTTAAATTTTGTTCACTTTCAGAAAAATTATTTAACTTAATGTTTGTTAAAGCAATTTCATATTGTGTTGCACCTAAAGCCTTAATGTCATTAATTTCACCGTATAGCATATAGGCATCGTTAAAGTAGCTTAGTGCCTTTGTATAATTTTCTTGGTAGTAAAATATTTTGCCTATGTAGAAATGAATAATTGCATAATTGCTAATTACTGTATCTTGATCGAAAAACTCAAGTCCTTTGTAAAAATTAGCAAGGGCATTTAAGTAGTTCAGTTGCTTGTATTGTAAATGTCCGCGGTGCTTAAAAATGTCGCCATACAACTTGCGTAAAGCATTGCTTTCAATTAATGAGTAGGCTTTTTTGTACTGATTTTCGGCAATGTCGTACTTGTATAACTGAGTATAGCAAAATCCCTCTTGAAGCAAAACTTTAGCATGAACATATACATTTTCATTTTCGCTTGCTGATTGTTTTACTTGTCGCAAGTATTCAAGGGCTTCTAGATACCTGTTGTTTTCAATTTTAATTTTTGAGAGAAAATACAAGGTTGCAATAAATTCTTCATTTCTTTTATAAAAATCTTTTGCCTTTAGCAGGTTGTATTCCGCACTATCATAACTGTGCTTATAAAGATAATAGCGTCCTAATAAATAATACACTTGAAATATTTTAGTGCTATTCTCAGACTTATTTGCTTGTTGAAGTGCAGTATTCAAATGCTTTATTACTATAGAATCGTTGTTAAAATTGTAGTTCCTAAAAAATTGAAACTCATAATCAATATGCAGCAATTCACTATCATTCAATACTACCCTGATACTATCTCTAGTGTTGGATGACTGGTATGCATAAGTAACTTCTGAAAAGCTACTTAATGCAATTATAAATAAAAGAAGTAGTTTTAATCTCAAAGTTGTTCCTAAAATTTAAGGAGGCAAAATAATTAAATTATCTGAATTCAAACCAGTTAATTACAATTAATTTTCATTTATCATGTATGGGATAATCAATTTAGCCATTATAACCGTTCTAAATCCGCTGAAACTAGTATTTTTACTGCATGTTGTATTTAACAACTCAAAACTAGAGGTATATGAATATATTAGGCAATTTATTAAAACTATCATCGGAGCTTAACAATCCGGTTAATTATTTTTTGAACTTAAAGGATAACGATTATCATGTAAATAATTTTATAGGAAAGAAAATATCTATATCGTTTCAAGGTGAAATAAATTGTATTGCCTGTGGTAGAAAAACCAATAAATCGTTTTCACAAGGGTATTGTTTCCCTTGTTTTACAACATTACCAGAAACCGATCAAGGGGTTATTAGGCCAGAACTAAATAGGGCACACGAGGGTATTTCACGAAATATGGACTGGTCAAAAAAGCATGATTTAATTGACCACTATGTGTACCTTTCAGTTACCAGCGGTGTAAAAGTTGGTGTAACACGACATACACAAATACCTACTCGGTGGATTGATCAAGGAGCTGAATATGCAATAAAACTGGCTATAACTCCATACAGGCAACTGGCCGGACTAATTGAGGTTGAGCTTAAAGCTTATTTAAACGACAAAACCAACTGGCGCAAAATGCTTTCAGGTTCAGTGAATGAAGAACCCGATTTATTAGGTTTAAAAGATGAATATGCTGGTTATTTACCCGAAGAGTATCAAGAGTTTATTTCAGACGATGATGAAATTACCCAGATTATTTATCCGGTTTTAAAGTACCCAGCAAAAATTAAAAGTATAAATCTTGAAAAAACACCTGAGTTCACCGGTATGTTAATGGGAATAAAAGGGCAGTATTTGCTATTTGATGATGGCTCGGTATTTAATATTCGTAAACATAATGGCTTTTTAGTGGAGATTGAAGTTAAGTAATGCGTTTGATTTTTTCAATCTTTTCCAAGCACAAGAGGCAATTTTTTCTCAATAATAATTTTATTATTAAGTTTGGTTTTTGAGGTAAGCCAAATTGTAGCTTCAACAGTTCTAACATTTCCCTTTTTTGAAGGTACATTAAATCTAATAGCTTGCTTATCGCGTGAGCCATTTAAGGTATTGGGTATATTTTGTTCCATAATAAAGGCTGAATATCGTGATATTTCATCCATCTTTTTCCCTGTAATTTCAATTACAACTGTTTGGTGAAGTATGGTTTGGTTTTCAACTTTATAGCTGAATTTTAAGTTTTGCTCCAAGGGTTTTCCAAGCTTGGAATATTCAATTGTGCCGGGTTGAAGTTGATTGTTTAAGTAAGGTATTTCAGCCATAAGTTGGCCATTTTTATAATATTTTTTGCTAATTCCATGTTTTACTCCTTTTACAAATTGAGATACACGATAGGGTTTTCCATCCTCGTAAAACCAAGTACTTGTTCCATCTTTTTTGCCGTTTTTATAATGCATTTCTGAATGCACACTGCCATCTTTATAATAATTATGTGCAGTGCCATGCCTAAGTCCATCTACCATTTCTACATCGGCTTTTAACGACCCATCATCATTATAACTTTTATGAATTTTGACCTGGGTACATTCAGTTTCAGCAGAATCATGTTTGGGGCTATCAAATTTAGTTTCACTTATAATAAAATAGGCTAATACTGCAGTAGCTATTAAACCAATTATCCATTTTGCAGATTTCATATTTTGTTTTTATTTATTCAGAAAGTGGCAGATAAAACCAGAAAGTAGTTCCATAGTCTTTTTTACTATCAACCCTTAATTCTTGTCTATGCTGTAACAGAAATTCCTTGCAAAGAATTAATCCTAAGCCTGAGGATGCCATGCCGTCGACACCATGTTTTATCACTCCGGCCACGAATAAATTGCTTAGTTGATCTTCTGTCATGCCTGCTCCTGTATCTTGTACAATTATTTTTATCTCACTGTTTTTCACTATCGTTTTTATCCAAATTTTACCATTGGCTTTTGTAAATTTAAGCGCATTCGACAATAAATTTCGTATTACCGTATTAATCATATTTTTGTCGATATTCACGATTGGATTCCCTTTAAGTTGCTCAATTAATTCAATGTTTTTTTGCCTAGCCATTTCTTTAATTAGCAATACATTGCCACGTAAAATATAGTTGATTGAAACCTCTTCAATGTATGGTATATAAATTCCACTTTGAATTTTCGCCCATTCCAAAAGGTTTTCAAATAAACTCATGGCGTTAGCACTGGCATCCTTAATTAAATACAAATATTTTAGCATCGATGCATCGTCCATTTGATCGGATTGTTCGGTTATCAAAGAAACAAAACTATTTATAGCATTAAATGGATTTCGTAAATCGTGTCCAATGATAGACATAAACTTGTCTTTGGTTTGATTGGCTTTTTCAAGAGCTTGTTTTTGTTTTGTGAGTTCTTTTACCTGTCGGTTTATGCGTTGCTGCTGTTTTTCAAGCAGGAGATTTTTTTTGCGAGTTTCAATTGATTTTTTGTTAATAATAAGGGCAAAAATTAAAATAAAAAATAAAATTACGATGGTAATATTTCGTACCATTTTCATTTTTTGAACTCGCATTTGATTCGATGATTTTATGCGTAAGGATTCTACCTCTCTTTCCTGCATCTTTTTCTCAAACTCATATTGCATTTTTATTTGAGTGATTTCTTTGGTTAAATTTTTAAAGCTTAGCGAATCATGCAGAGCATTGGCTTTGATTAATATTTGTGATGCTTTGTAGTAATTTTCTTGCTCTAAATAAAGGCTAGCAAGCAGTTTTGAAATTTCATATTCTTTTTTAGCATTTTTGTTCAAAATGGAAAGATTAAGCGATTTTTTTAATTGAAATTTGGTATCTTCACGATCACCCAAATCCATATGATATTTTGCAAGAGCAAGGCGGGCATTCATTATTCCATCAGATTCCTCTATTTCGTTGTAATACTCCAAACTCCTAAGTAAGTTATTATGGGCTTTTGCTGTTTTGCCAATCGCCATATTAATAGTACCTATTTTTAAATATGCCTCCGCAATACCCTTTATTCTACCTTGTTCCTTGTTTAATTCAAGGCAACGTTTGAGGGCATCAATAGCATTTACATTTTTTCCTTGGTGATGATAAATTTCGCCCAAATATAATAAACTCGCTGCAATACCCTCAAGGTTTTTAACTTCGTCATAAAAAATTAAAGCACGTTCCAGATTAATCTGTGCCTGATCAAAGCTTTCAATTTCAAAATATATGACACCAATGTTGCAGTATGAATTGGCTATGCCATATTTATCTTTTAAAGTTTCCTTTAACCTTAGGCTATTATAAAATTGAATAAGCGCCTTGTCATATTTACCCTGTTCGGAATAAACTAAACCCATATTTCCGAATGAATTTGAAATGCCCGTGCTGTCTTTCAATTTTATTTTCAGTTCAAGACTTCTTGAATGATAGTCAAGTGCCTGATCAAACTTTTTTTGATGTCGATAAATACGGCCCATATTATCGTAGGACTGGGCCATGCTTTTTTTGTCATCTTGAAGCTGATGAATTTTAATGCTTCGTTCGTAATACTCAAGAGCTAACTCATTATTTCCTTTGTCAGCATAAATTGCACCAATAGTATAATAAGAAAGTGCTAATCCTTTATAGTAATTGCAGTTCTCAGCAATTTTGTCCGCTTTTACAGCATAGTCTAAAGCCAATATCGGATCGGACAAACTATAAAATTTAGCGAGCGTATTCAGAATATCAACGTAAACCGTGTCGTCGGTTGTTTGGCTTAAGAGTGTTTTTAAACTATCGGCATTATTTTGAGCATGCAAAGTCATAAAACCGGCAATCCAAAATATTACATATAAAAACAATCTGATTTTCACAAGAGGTATCGATTAATTAATGGTAGATAAAGATAGTTTTTTTCAAGCATAAAGTTAAAACTTAGTAATTTCATTAAAAATATTTATGGCAAAATTATCGGTCATTGATGAGAGGTAATGAATGATGCTTTTTAAATATTCGGGATAAATAGAGATGTTGTAAACGGGCTGGGTTTCATGTTTATACAAGCGATGCTGCCCGAAATCTATTGGTGCAAAATTTTCAAGCCATTCGTAAAAAGATTCTCCAAGTATGGGGTAGCTTTCTTTTAGTTTTATTACCTCATCAATAGTGGCTTCTTTTGTATATAAATCGGCAAGAAGGTTAAATAGCGATGAGAGTATTAATTCGGCATACTCGTGAAAAAATATAAGCCTTGGATGATTATATATATGTTTGTAATTAAAGCTTTTAACAGAGTTAATGAGTTCGAGGTAATTGTCGCTAAAGCGTATGCCTTCACTTGGTGAACTTTCGGCAATTAGGTTGCTTATAAAATCATGCATTAGCACTGTGTTGTTAATTTCACGTATAGAGTCGTGACCTACTTTTTCAACAATGACTTTTAACTCACGTAGCTGGTTTCTACCTAATATTTTTAAGGTAAGAGCATCTTCAATATCGCGGCCTAAATAAGAAATTTTATCAGATATTTTAACTATGCAACCTTCCCAGGTATAGGGTGCAAATTGGTTGGGCTTTTTAATGTGATAAAGGTCAATAAACTCGTTACGTGGTTTAATGGCATTTTCGTTTACTTCGCCGCAATGCGATATAATTCCATCGCGTACACCATAGGTTAACGAAAGCTTGTTTTTTCTGCCTTGTGCATCGGGGAGTGTTTCAAGTTTATCGACAAACCAAAGGCTGTTCTGTTCATGCCAAAAGGTTTCGTTTAAGTGAGTTTGTGACAGTTTTTTAAGAATCAGTTCGCCCTTATGTCCAAAAGGAGCGTGTCCTAAATCATGCCCCAATGCGATTGCTCGGGTTAAATCGGTATTTAAACCTAAATAGCCCGAAATGGTTTCGCTAACCGAAGCCACATGTGAAACATGTTCCATTCGGGTACATATATGGTCGTTTTTTGTGGCAAAAAACACTTGCGTTTTATGCTTTAACCTACGGTAGGCTTTGCAGTGCAATATGCGGTTGTAATCACGTAGAAATTCTGAGCGAATATCATCGGTTCGCTCATAAAGATTCTGATAACGAGTAATGCAATGATCCCATTTTTCGGAATCAGGTTGAATGGCGACCTCTCTAAAACGATCTTTTTCGAGCATTATTAGAAGCTGTTTAAGTTTTGTTTTTAGAATTTATTTTAGATGTATTTTTTGTCAGATTAAGGCATTTTTGAGACACATAGCCACCCGTGCTGAGCTCCGTCGAAGTATAGCTAAGTGTTGAAAAAATAACGATGATCTGGTGAAAAAGACTCATAATAAAACTGATGGATAAAATTTAAACAGCTTCTTTATCTTCAAGAAGTTCAACAACCCAGGCAGCATCTTCTTTCATTCGAGTATAAATTGACGATGCATAGCGTTTTTTAAATTTGGCATCCCAAAACCATTTTTCAATAGCCTTTTTATGCTCTTCTTTTAGTTCTTTTAATCCGCTGCGAAAAAAATAGTATTGAATTATGGGAATAAAATTGTGATAGGCCGAAAGGTCGTCGGTTATTCTAATTTGTTTAAAGAACTCAAGAGTAGCCAATAAAGCAGTTTTTGTACGTGGCCAAATATGTTGGCATTGTTGCGGAGTTAACCTCAGTTGATAAAGCGTTCGTGCATCATCGAAAATATCTAAAGCAAGGGAAAGTGTAAAAACCTTATTGCTTAAAGCGCCATATTTATTTTTTCGTTCTGGGTTATTAAAGTCAGTAATTTTATCTTTCAAATCAAAACTCTCTGACCATGTGGTGGCATGAATTAAATCGAAAACGGTAAGATGTTTCCCAGCTTGATTAATGCGTTCAAATATTTCCACAACATCTTCAAGTTCCTCATTCATTGTTTTAACTATGCTAATGGGGTAATTCGAGAAAATTTCGTGACATTCACGCCAGCTTTCTGCTACCTTATTATTTTTTGTGGTCGATTTAGATATTAAATCTTTATACACTTCGCCATAAGCCTGGTTATTAAAAAGCTTCCAAACCGGAATATTTTTCGATTTATCACTTTTACTTCGTGGAATAGTAAACTCTTTGCGCGTTGGATTAAAGCAAATGGTTCCGTAATCGGTACCATTCATTTCTTTTCCGCGTAAGGATACATAGAGAGAAATCATTCGTTGTTGGCCATCTAAAATAAACTGAAAAGAACCATTTGGGTTAATTTTTTTAAATCCTAATTCTTCGTTTTCGCGAATAAATCCTGAATATTCGGGAGGGGCAATCCAAAAAAAGAATGAGCCAATAGGGTACTGATGATAAATGGAGTTGAGTAGTTTTACTACCTTAGTTTTTTCCCAAATGTAGTCGCGCTGAAACTTTGGTATTTTAATATGTCCACTCTCTAACTCATTTATTAATTTTTTCAGATTCCAATTATTTATAATTTCAATCTTTTGATCCATAGTTCCTTTGAATTGATTTTAGAAGTAGAAAAATAAGGAATCTTTTCGGGAATAAAAAGCAGTTGGATTTTTGGCCAATAAAAAAATGCCCAATAATTGCTTGATGGGCATTCTGGTTCTATAAATTAAAAATTTATTACTGTAAAAAACTATTCAATAAACCCGAACTTTCTTTTCTTACATTTTTACCTCTTGGTGAAACTGCCTGAATCATTTTGCTAATTGGCATACTTTGCAACCAAATTTTACCGGTACCACGTAAAGTTGCCAAGAATATGCCTTCGCCACCAAAAACCATGCTTTTTAGCCCGCCAGCTTGTTCAATGCTATAGTCAATAGAATCTTCAAAGCCTACAATGCATCCCGTATCAACCATTAAGGTTTCGTTGTTTAGTTGACGTTCAACAACGGTACCGCCGGCATGAACAAAGGCTCGCCCATCGCCTTCCAATTTTTGAAGGATAAATCCTTCGCCACCAAAAAATCCGGCACCAATTCTTTTATTGAGAGTAATTGTAACTTTAGTGCCTAAGGCTGCACATAAAAAAGCATCTTTTTGTACGATTAAGCGGTTGCGGTAGTTTTTTAATTCAATTGGAATAATTGTTCCGGGGTATGGTGCTGCAAAAGCTACATGTTTTTTGCCAAATCCATTGTTTGTAAAGTGCGTTAAAAATAAGGATTCACCGGTTATTACTCTTGCTCCGGCTTGAAATATTTTACCAAGAAATCCTTCTTGAGGATTTGAACCATCTCCCATTTTTGTTTCAAAGGCAATGCCTTCTTCCATGTACATCATGGCTCCCGCTTCTGCAATAACAGTTTCCTTCGGATCCAATTCAATTTCAACTAGTTGAATGTCGTGACCAATAATTTTGTAATCTACTTCGTGACTTTGCATAGTATTTCTTTTTTGAGTTAGTAAACAAATTTACAGATTTATGACGCAATAAATTAGAATACAGATACAAATTGCTCTTAATTTTATTTTCATATATTGTGTTCATAATTACAAACGAACCAAAATTATATTAAATCTAATGCTATGGAGAATTACCTAGTGAAATTATTCTGGAAGAAGATTGGTGTATCAATAGCCTGCTTTTTCATTTTATTTGCTGCACATGCACAAACTTCTGTCAACTCAGGTGGAGGAAATTCAAATGGAGACAATGGATCAGTCAGCTATGCTGTTGGACAAGTTTTCTATCAATCGGACCATGAAGAAATTACCGTAGGTATTATGCAACCCTATGAAGTTTTTGTAATAAACGATTTAGTTGAAAATAAGTATGAAATTAACGTTGACATATACCCAAATCCGACTTCTGATAGGTTAATTATAAAAAACAATTTTAAAGAATTGGAGAAGGTTCAAGCCTTACTCTACAACAATAATGGAGAATTACTTGATATAGTCAATATTAGCAATTTTGAATCGGTTATTGAAATGGAAGAATTTAAACCTACAGTTTACCTACTCAGTATAAAAATTAATAACAAAGAAGTAAAAACATTTAAAATAATAAAAAATTAAATCAAATGAAGAACTTAATTACCTACTCAATTTTTCTTTTATGTGCAGTAACGGCATTTGGACAAAGTCCTGAAAAAATTAGTTATCAAGCTATAGTTAGAGATGCTGATGGCAACTTACTAAAGAATACTGAAATAAGTTTAAAAGTAAGCCTGATTCAAGGTTTAGATGATGACGCAATGGTTTATGAAGAAGATCATTCAACAATAACAAATACCAATGGATTAGTTTCTATTGAAATAGGTATGGGTGAAACCGCTAATGATTTTGGTAATATTGACTGGTCATTGGGATCATATTTGCTACAAACAGATATTGATCCTGAAGTGGGAACTAATTAGTCTCAGCAAGAAAGCTCCAATAATTTCGTTACTCTTGCATTTCAACCAGTCATTTACGAAAGTAAACTCCTGATTTTCAATGCTGCGAAAGCCTCATTCTTGGAGCTTTCTTATC
>JAQICC010000250.1 GCA_027858735.1 Salinivirgaceae bacterium | reverse complement strand
TTTTTGCACCGCGTTTGAGAGAAACGGATGACTCAGTAGCTCAGCTGGTAGAGCACGTCCCTTTTAAGGATGGGGTCCAGGGTTCGAATCCCTGCTGGGTCACAGAAAAGGGGATTTTGTCTTTATTGACGAAATCCCTTTTTTCATACCCTTCTGTGTACCTTGCCAGTTCAGGGATTAGAGAAAAAAAAGAATTGACACGAGTGGTTCGAACTTGGTTGTTTTCGTGATTATAGAAAATTCCTTCGGGGAATAGTAAATTTTGGAATACTTTCTTGCTGTCAATATTTAATGACTTCCACATATTCAGTAAATTAGAGCTTGTTTCAGTAACGAAATTCAGGGCTTTATTGAGGTTCGAACTATAATTTCCAGTAGCATTCAATTCTTGCTCAATTTCGATTCGCTCTTTCTCAAATTTAGGTTTAAACTTATCATATAGTGAGCGGTCTATTTCTCCAATTACAAATCTTTCCTCAATAGCATCCAATTTCTTTTGCACCTCGCTTTTTTGAGTTTTAAGTTTTTTAGTCTCCTCACTTTTAGTTTTGAAAAACACATTCATCTGTTCAGATAACACAAGCTTGATTACTTCTTGCTCATCTTTGTCGATATGAAAAGTAGAAACTAAGTTTTGAAACATTTCGTGCATAGATTTAGCACTTTTGTTAACTCTACAACCCTTTGTTCTACATTTATAGTAGTATATCCCTTTCTTTTTCACCAAATAGCCTGTCATTGGGTTACCACATTTGTCACATCTGGTAAATATTTTTAAAGGAAGATTTTCATTGTCCTTGTTATGCACAAAACCATGAACCCTATTCTCTTGGCGAATATTGTTTACCAATAAAAATAAATCACGAGAAACCAATGCTTCATGTCGTCCTTCGATAATTTGACCCGGTAACATTTTGCTAGATATTAATCCGCAGTAAAACGGATTTGTAAATAGGTTATTCAATCTTTTTTCTGAAATATTTACACCAAGAGTTTTTAGTTTGCGCGATATTTCAGCATTTGGAGTTGACTTATAGGCTTTCCATTCAAATGCTTTTTTTAATACTTTACCTTCGTCATTGACAACTAAATTACGTTCGGTTGCCTTTCCTTTGTTAAGGTCGGTATATCCTCTTGGAGCAGCCCAAACCCAATGCCCTTTTAATAGTAGTTCTTTCATTCCAGTGACTACTTTATCACGCCTAAGTTCATTGTCCATCTGACCGAAAAGAAACAATATATTTTGCTGAAATGCGCCAGAAGGTGTTGTTGGGTCAAGTTCTTGAGTAACAGCCAATGTAATTACACCATGCTTTTTAAGTAAATCATTAGCTATCGAAGCACCATTGATACCAGAACGAGAGAATCGTTCATAGGAATATACGATAACGTAGTTAATGTTCTTTGTGCGTTTTAGAAAAGTTAGCATTCGATTAAACTCTTTGCGGTCATCAGTTTTAGCAGATTCGTATGTCCCACCAAAATATCCAACAATGTTTAATCCTCTTTTTTCAGCAAAATTGTCACAATATTTTTTTTGAGAACTTAAACTGGTATTATCTTCTTGGTCTGCCGATGATACTCGCGTATAAATCACCGCATTGTTACCTTCCTTAAATGTTTCGGGAACTTTCGGTGCAAATTGTTGAAAAAGTGATAAGTTGCTCATAAACTTTGTATTTTGACTTACTCTATACAAATATACTGATTCCCTGGATTTTACATAACACTATAACTCTTGTTCTATTAATTCATCATTAGTAAAGGACTCAAGAATCAATAAAGCAAAGGCTTGGGCGCATTCAAAAAGTTCGTTGTATTGTTGCTCTGTTATATCCTTATATTTACTTTTTTTCTGCAATGACGCAATAGATAGCTGTTGCTTCGCTTTCTTAGTAGCTTCGTGAATAGTATGTGAATCCGGCTTTTGCATAATTGCTATAGTAATTATGCTACAAACCTATACTTATCAGGAAGTCAGCTCTGGCTTGTTTTGGTTAGATATAATTAGAATTGGTTTGAATATGCTAAATGTGGCTATTTTTGTTTATTTGTAAGTTGAGCAGTGTGATTTTTACATACTAAAGCTCATCTAAAAGATTCACTATTTCACTAAATACCTCCTTCTTTATCGAAGAATTTGCAGTTTTTATCTTCTGTGTATATATTAAATAGTAACTGTGCCAATTACCCTAATTCACTTAACAACTCTTTTTCGGGTGAAGGTTCTGAATGGCTATTAACGGTATTGCTGTATTTCCGTACTCTTTCGATTGTAGTTTTATATTCTTCCTGCATTCTTTGAAACTCGTGGGCTGTTCCCCCTGCGTCAGGGTGCAGTTGCTGTGCCAACTTACGATAGTGTAATTTAGCTTGTTCTGCATTATTGATACCATCAAAGCATATCATAACTGCTCAAATTCTTCAAGTGATATACTAAAGTGTTCTAGGATTAGAAGAAGTTGTTGTCTGTTATAATAATGACATCTAGTGCGCCCAGCATCTTCAATTCTTTCTTTTAAGGCATGACAAATATCAATATCACGCCTGAGTTGTTGCATTGCTGACCTTATAGAAATACTATTTGGATACAACTTTTTTACAATGTCTTGTTTTAATATTGTTCTTCGAACTATCATGTGGTGAATTTTTTGCGAAAAATGAATACTTTTTTGGAGCAAAAAGTATTTTGAAAAGTCTGTGGGAGAATAATGGATATTTTACTCGTAATAAACCAAAGTAAAAGGTAATAAATCAAAAAACACAAAGGGTATATAAACACGAAAAGCCTCTGTAAGAGGCTTGTTTTAAGTGTTATGTGTAGTATTTTAGGCACAATTCATTGTGTTATACCCTTTAGTAATTTGCTACGTAAAGATATAATTTTCAAAAAAAATTCACAAAATATTTTTATTAAACGCATTTCATTCATCCAAAAAAACAAAGATTAAATATTTGTTACTATTCTTTCTGAAAATAAAATTACTACATTACTAGGATAATTTGCAATTCAATATGCTTCCAAATCTTATATTTGCAGATAATAAAAAACAAAAAACATCGAAGAGCTACAATCTATAATCCCTATTCTTTCTCCTATTATTATTGGGTTTATTTTAGACTTAATTATTGGCGACCCTTACTCAATGCCTCACCCTATTAAACTGTTTGGTCAGGCTATTGCCAATCTAGAAAAATGCACCAACAAAGGCTCGAACAAAGTTTTTATGGGTGGTCTTATGTCTATTTTCTTTATCGCCTCAACTTTCTTTACTTTTATATTAATTAAAAGGTTGACAGCCTTTAATGTATATGTTGAAATAATAATAGGCTCTATTTTTGTCTTTTATGGTTTAGCTAATCGTACATTGATTAATGAAGTTCTTAAAGTAAATAAACAGTTAACGAATAATGGAATTGAGGCTGGCAGAAAACAATTAAGCTATATCGTTGGACGTGATACTCACAATCTTGATGAACAAGCCATACGCAAAGCCTCATTAGAAACGCTTGCTGAAAATTTAAGTGATGGTGTAATTGCTCCGCTCTTTTATTTATTTCTTGGGGGCTTTCCACTTATGCTTACTTACAAAATGGTTAATACCCTCGACTCCATGATTGGATACAAAAGCGAGCGATACAAAGATTTTGGGATGATTGCTGCTAAAATAGATGACGTATTCAATTTTATTCCTGCTAAAATTACGGCTATACTTATTGCTGTAGTCAGTTTAAAAGCTAAATCCTTTAGTTTTATTTTTAAGTATGGAAATAAACACAGCAGTCCAAATGCCGGGTTTCCGGAAGCCGCAATGGCTGGAGCATTAGACTGCCAGTTTGGAGGTTCATCTGAGTATTATGGTGAAATAATAGATAAGCCCTACATTGGGAATAATAGTCGAAACCTTAACCTTAAAGATGTTAAGTATGCCTGTGGGCTAAACATTAAGGCAAGTGTATTATTCTTAGTTATCGGCATCTCAATCCTCAATTTTTTTCTTCATTATTGATTGATAGTTTACAGTATTACCAAATATTGAAATTACAGGACTCTTAATGTCAACTGTTCCATTGGCTAATTCTCTAATATTTGTTTTAACAACTTCTTGTTCTGGCATACTTACATTATGAACTAGCCCAACTGGGTAATCAGGAGAATAGCCTTTGTCAAGATATTTTTTAGCAATCTCAACAATGTTTTTTGCTCCCATATAATACACAGAGGTATCCGACTCTAGTATTTTATAACTGTTTTTACCATGAGCAGTACCGAAAGCTACAGATGAAGATATTCCGCGGTGTGTCAAGGGAATGTTGGCATAGGATGCAGCTGCAATAGCAGAACTAATACCTGGAATAATTTCAACTGAAATCCCTCTTTCTTCGAGATAAAATCGTTCCTCACTGCCTCTTCCAAAAATAAGGGGGTCACCTCCTTTTAGGCGAACAACCATATTCCCTTTCTTTGCGGACTGAAAGAGAATCTCATTTATTTCACTTTGTTGTTTACTATGATTATCGCGCCGCTTCCCAACATATATTTTCTGTCCGGGATAGCCGTTTAAGGCTGAAGAGTCTAATAAATCATCATAAAATATTTCATCTGCCTGATACAATAGCTTCTCTCCTCGTTTTGTCAATAAATCGGGGCTTCCGGGGCCAAATCCAACCAAATATACCTTCCCCTTTTGTTGCTCTTTATTGCGTAACAGTTCTTCTTTATGGTTAAAAAATGATTGCAACTCATTCTTAAAAGCAACTAAGCCCTTGCAGTCTTTATTTATTGAATTAATACCCATTATTATATTATTGCTCCTTACAATGGCCAGTGAGTGAAAGTGCGACTCTTCTGCTTTATCGGTACGATTACAGAGAACACCAAGTTCCTCTGCATCTTTTAATACTTGTTTATTTATGTCCTCAGAATTAGTACATGCATATACTAAAAACACATCTTTTAAATATTTCTTTCGATAGATATCTTCAAGTATAACTATCTCAGTGGTTGAAACAATCTCTTGGCAAATACTGGGTGCAATTATGGTAATCTTGCTACTAAATGGGATTATACCCTGTAGCTTCTTTAAAGCAACTTTTCCCCCGCCAACAATAAGTAGGTTCTTATTTTTAACATTTATTGAAATTGGTAAATAACTCATATTATTTTTGTTTTGCCCACTTCTTTAAGGCCATTACTAATTCATTATTCTTTGATTTTCCTTGACTGGCAACCCTTAACCATGAACTATCCAGAGTTCGAAAATTGGATGCATTTCGTATCAGAAAACTATATTCTTTCATAAGGTAGTGCTGAAGGTCTTGAACATCTCCTAATTCTAGCTTCACCAAAAAGTAGTTGCATGCAGAAGGTATTATATGCAAACCCTCGATTTTTGATAATTCATTTTGAAGAATCTTTGCTTCGCTAAGCACATTGTTTGTTTGCGCACTATTTCCATTAAGCTTATCAATAATGTATTCACCTGCTTTTAATGCTATTGCATTTACAGCCCACGGCATGTGAAACTGTCTTAATTTTGAAATTATTGAAGGAGCGGCAACTATGTAGCCCAAGCGAATTCCAGGAATAGCAAATAACTTGGTAAATGATTTTATAAGAATCAAATTTGGAGTTTTATGAGCCTCATAAAATAAACTTTCTGCTCCAGTACACAGTTCAATATAGGCTTCGTCAATTACAAATAGTGTATTCGGATTGGCATCTATCAGCTTTTTTAGAACCGGTTTTTCTATATATTTCCCATCAGGATTATTAGGATTGCCTAACCAAACTATTTTATCTTCAAGCTTAATAGTATCTAGAGAAACAGAGTTGGATGGAAACTCCAACTCGTGTTCATAAAGTGTACAAGCATCTTCATATTCTGAAAAGGAAGGGGCAGGGATTACAGATTTACTGTTCTTGTATGCATGTGCCAATAAATAGAAAGCTTCTGTTGAACCATTACAAATAAGAATATGCTCTCTAGATATGCTGTGATTCTCTGCGATTTTATCTCTTAAAAGAGTGCAATTACTATCAGGATAGTTTTTTACGCAATCCAGTTGCTGTTTAAGGTATTCAATAACCTCAGTTGTTTTGGGGTGATTAAACACATTTGAGCTAAAGTCGGCAACCACTTCTTGCTCATAACAATATAAATTATTTCCATGTCCGTTTATCATAAACCTAATTGCTTATAGATTGCTTGCACATCTACATTCTCACGAATAAAATCTGCAAGTTTATCGTATTCTCTTTCCTTAAATTCGTGGTAATTATTAATGACAACTTCTGCTTTAAGAAATGGTCTAAGGATGCTGTTTAGTACAGCTGTATTGTCGAATATTCCATGAATATAGCTGCCCCAAACTCTGTTATTTAAAAAATATCCATCTGATAGTCCATTTGCAAGTGTTGCCAATGGACTGGAATTACCAATACTTTTTGTTTGCCCCATATGTATCTCATAACCCATACATTTCTCCTTACTATCTAAAAAATTAAAGTTGCACTGACTACTATTTTTCTCGGCAGTGAGGGTGGTTGTTACTGGTAATATTCCAAGACCATTAATACTTTCAATATCGCTTTCAACATGAAAAGGGTCTATTATTTTTTCTCCCATTAATTGATATCCACCGCAAATACCATAAATGGCTTTCCCAGTATTAAAGCAAGTAATTAACTGATTTGCCAATCCACTTTCATTCAGATATTGCATATCAGAAACCGTATTTTTCGAACCCGGCAGAATAATTATATCTGCCTTCTTAAGCTGCTCCACTTCGCTTGTAAAATATATATTCAAATCATCGAGCTCAGTAAATCGATTGAAGTCGGTAAAGTTTGAAAGATACTTTAAGTGTATTATGCAAACATTAATTTTACCGTCTACAGCCTTTTTATTCTTAGTCATAAGCCCTACTGAGTCTTCTTCCTCAATAGTTATATGATTGAACTGTGGTATAACACCAATCACAGGCACTCCGGTTATTTTTTCTAGAATGCTTCTACCTTCGGAAAACAAATCTATATCACCCCGAAATTTATTAATGATTATACCTTTAATTAGCTTTTTCTCATCTTCGGGCAGAAGTGCTATAGAACCAAATACACTTGCAAATACACCGCCTCTGTCAATATCGGCAACTAAATAAGTTACAGCGTTAACTTCTTTGGCCATGCGCATATTGGTAATATCACGTGCTTTTAAATTTAGTTCCGAAATGCTACCAGCACCTTCCAATACAATGGGATTAAATTTTTTCTCAAGTCGAGAATAGGCTTGCATAACCTCTTCGAACAAATGAGCTTTATTATCGCTCAGAAAGTATTCTTTTGCCGTTTGATTTCCGATAGGCTTTCCATTTAGCACCACCTGCGACTGCATATTACCTGTAGGTTTTAGCAATACCGGATTCATATCAACAATACATTCCAAACCACATGCTTCAGCCTGAACCGCCTGCGCTCTTCCAATTTCTAATCCATCGGGAGTAGCATAGCTGTTTAGCGACATATTCTGAGCTTTAAATGGAGCTGGTCGATATCCATCTTGCAGCAGAATACGGCAAAATGCTGTATTTATTATACTCTTTCCGACATCGGAACCAGTGCCGACAAACATTAGAGGTTTAAGCTTTTTCATTATCAATTGTAGTTACTCCAGCCTCGTCAAAACTGGTCATATTGTTAAGCATAATAAGGGCTGACTCAATAATAGGTAGTACAATAGCTGCTCCTGTGCCCTCTCCTAAACGAAGCTTTAGATTTAGAACAGGTTCAACCCCTAGAAATTCCAAAATATGTTTATGTCCAAATTCTTCAGAACTATGACTGAAAATGCAATTCTCTTTAATACGAGGCTCTATATGAAAAGCTGTTAACATAGTGGCTGTTGCTATAAAACCATCAACCAGTATTAGCATATTCTGCTTATAAGCTTCGATGAAAGCTCCTGCCATCATAGCTATTTCAAGACCACCAAAAGTAGCCAAAGCTTCTAGAGGTGACTTAGGTGCGTATTTCTCGCTAACTTCTTTAAGAACCAGTTTTTTGTAATGTAATTTATCGCCATACATTCCGGCTCCTGGTCCGGTACAATCCTCAATAGATTGTTTGGTGAAATAATGCATGAGCAGCGATGATGGTGAAGTGTTACCAATACCCATTTCTCCAAATCCAATGGTATTACAACCTAAACCCACTTCTGCTTTTACGAATTCCGCACCACGTTTCATAGCTAATTCACATTCCTCTATGGTCATTGCTGGCTCTTTGCGCATATTTTTTGAGCCATGAGCAATTTTTGCATTTATCACAGGTGCATCTTCAGGAAAATCATAATCTACCCCTGCATCAATTACTCTAAGTGCTATATTGTGTTGTCTGCAAAAGACACTTATTCCGGCTCCTCCATGCTGAAAATTCAGTGTTTGTTGCCAAGTAATATCTTTTGAACAAGTACTTACACCTTCATCGGCGATACCATGGTCTGCACAAAAAACAAGCATTGCAGGATTCGTAATTTTTGGACTCAGTGAATTCTGAATGCATCCAACTTGAAACGCAATTTCCTCTAGTTTTCCAAGCGAACCCAATGGCTTCGTCTTATTATCAATTTTATGTTTTAGTTGTTCTTTTATAGTCATACTAACTCAATTTTTCTGATTTATTAGAAACTCCTGCATCATCAAAAGAAGCCATTTCTCGCATTATATGGCACGCAGCATCAGATAGATCAATGGTTAATGCAGCACCTGTACCTTCACCCAATCTCATATTCAAATCAAGCAAAGGAGTAAGCCCCATATGTTCCAAGGCAAAATTGTGTCCTTTTTCAACTGATTTATGTCCTGCAATAAAATAGTCCGCAATATCAGGGTTTATTGTATATGCCAATAATCCGGCTGCGGTTGATATCAGTCCATCTAACACAATTACGCACTTTTCAGCTGCAGCAGATAAGGCAACACCAGCCATTGCTCCAATTTCAAATCCACCCACTTTTGACAAGATTTCCAAGCCATCATTTCTATCAGGTAAATGATAGTTTAGTGCCTTTTCTATAACCTCAATCTTGTGTTTCAATCCTTGATCGTCAATACCAGTGCCACGCCAGGTACATTCTTTAACTGTTTTACCTGTTATAGCACTTATTATTGCTGTTGCTGAACTTGTATTAGCAATTCCCATTTCTCCAAGACCAATTATATCAATGGCTTCTTTAGCTTGTTGAGATTTAAAAACCTCTATACCTACATTTATCGATTGCTGAGCCTGTTCCAAGGTCATTGCTCTTTGTAAGGCGAAATTTTTAGTTCCTTCTGCAATACGCATATTAATTAATGCATCATTTTGTATTGGTTTGCCCTTCACACCTGCATCAATTATTGATAATCTGATACGATGGTAATTGCATAATACATTAATTGCAGCCCCTTGGTTCAAAAAGTTATTTACCATTTGACGGGTAACATCTTGCGGAAAAGCAGATACTCCTTCTTCTGCAATTCCATGGTCGGCGGCAAATACAAACAAGCTTTTATTGCTTAGTTTGGGCGATAAATTGTTTTGAATCAATGCTATTCTAACAGCAATATCTTCCAGTTTACCCAAAGCACCTAATGGCTTGGTTTTATGGTCAATCTTTTGCTGGGCTTCTGAGAGCAGTGATTTGGAAAGTTTTGGTATGTAATAGCTAAACTGCTTTACCGCACTTGTTGAAGGAACATCTGTTTTTTTCGTTGTTAGGTAATTACTATTCTCTTTCCCGTTTGCCTGTTGAGTAAAGTCAATAATATACTTATACACCTCCGCCTGATAAACACTACTCATAACACTTTCCACCTGAAATGGATGAATAATATCTTCAATGAGTAAATCCAGATAATCAGATACCTTATTCAACAACAAAAGGCCTTGTTTCATATCTTCTCTTGTCAGACCATAAGCACCAATTATTCTTAATTCTTTATAATGAACAAGGTTGAGAAGGTTGGACTCAAGTTGTTCATTTTTATTTAAGCCGCTGAAGTGTACAATCCGTCCATTCTTTTTAAGTCGTGTAATGCCATTGAAGAATGCAATAGGATCGGCGCAGGCATTTAATGTACAATCAAACTCACTTTCGGTTGTATCTTTAATTACTGGAATAGAAGTCTTGCTTGTAAATTCCTCTGCTTTAAGAATTTTAGTTTCATTTTTTTCAATGATAACAGGATATGCTCCCAGAGCTTTTGCCATTAAGGCTGATAATAAACCTACTGTACCTCCGCCATAAATTAGTATTCTTTCATTGCTTTTAAGCTGTAGCTTTTTGAAAGCATTTATTATACATCCGGCAGGTTCAGCAAAACAAGCATGTATGGTAGATATACTATCAGGAACAGGAATTAAAGCATCTTGGGGAACTTTTATATTAGAAGCAAAACCTCCGTCTTTATGAAAGCCCAATATTTCTAATTCATCACAAAGGTTTTCATTACCTTCTTTGCAGTTTTTACAAGAACCACAAGCTATTCCCGGCCACACTATATAGTTTTGTTCTTTGTACTTGGCTACTATTTCATGCCCAGGCACACGAGGTAAAACCAATTCTCGATGTCCCTCTTTCCATATCTTAGCATCGGTTCTGCAAACAGCACAATAAAGAACATCGAGATTCACCCATCCTTTTTCCGGGTAAATCTCTACCTGTTTCTTTACTTCAATATCCTGAATACTATTTAATACGATTCTCATAAAAAATCAGATTCTATTATGGTTAGCTTTTTAATTGATAAACCTCCTATTTCAGCTTTTAGTTTTTGCAATTGCTCTAATACAAAAGCTTCTTCCGAAATTGGATAAACAGAAGCTTTATTCATACCGGTATACTCAAAGCCTTCATTGGTAAGGCGTAAGTATCTTTCTCCGGCTTTTAATACTAATAGTTCCATTCCGATAATCTTTTATTGAGCTTGAACCCATTTTTCAAGGGTATCAATTGATTTACCTGATTTAATAATATCTTTTGCTTGCATTGTGCCTGTTTTAATATCAGAACTCTTATTTAGCAAATAAAAGATAAGTCCGGCATTTAATGCCACAGCATCTTCTCTTGCGCCGCCACTCTTACCTGAAAGCAATTTGAGGATATTCTCTTTTTCATTATTAATGCTTTTTTCAGGACTTAATAAATTAGGACTACTAGTTATTATTCCTGATTCCTCGGGAGAGAAAGAGAATTCTATGATTTCACCCCCTTCTTTTAATTCAGCACAATGTGTTATTCCTGAAACAGAGGCTTCATCCATTGATAAATCACTATTATTTATACTTCCGTTGTATACGATAGCCTTTTTATAACCTATCTCTTTCATAACCTCGATTACCGGGCGAATCATCTGTCTTGAATATACACCACGAACTCCAATATCTGCTTTTACCGGACTTGCCAGAGAGGCGGCAATGTTAAGGGTAGAGCCAAAGGAAATTTGGGACAGTATTCTTCCGAGTGCCATTGGATGAACTTTAGGGCTCATTCCATTAAATAAACCAATACCTGCCTTTTCAATACTTTCTTTTACCTTTTCCGTTTCGCATTCAACATTTACTCCTAATGCCTCTGCCATATCAACGGTTCCGCACATACTGGTTAAAGCCCTTGCTCCGTGCCGTGCCATATACACCCCATCGGCTGCTGCTACTAATGAAGCACATGTGCTAATGTTAAAAGTTTTAAAAGAGTCCATTCCTGTACCAGAATTTTCTACAATTGGCCCTTTTACATTAGGTTGTACTTTTATTGTATCAAACTCGTAAATGGCCTGCCAGCAACCTGCGATTTCTTCTTTTGTTTCGCCTTTTGAAGTTAGTGCGGCAAGAAAAGCTCCTTGCTGCATTTCTGTTGTTTCATTTTTTAAGACAACGGAAAAGGCATTGTAAGCATCTTCTCTACTAAGGTTTTCTTTATTAATTAGTTTTGTTATAATTTTTGCGAATTCGCGAATATTTAATGTACTCATTATATTTATTTAGAAAGTTATGTTCAACAGTGTATTGCTATTATTTTTCAATTCCAATCCTTGCCGGAATACCTTTTTGGTAAGGATGCTTATGCATTTTCATTTCAGTTACTAAATCTGCCCTATCCATTAGCCATTGGGGAGCATTTCGCCCAGTAAACACAATTTCACTTTTATGAGGCTGGTTTAAAGCTTCCAACAATTCTTTTTTGCTTATATATTCTCTATTAAGCGCATGATTAGCTTCATCTAATATTATTAAGTCATATTCTTGAGTTTTTAAACTTTGTTTGAAAATTTCCCATGCCAATTTTGTGTCATGAATAAGAATCTTCTCTTCTTCTGAATTCATTGTCCAGGTTGGTTTATCCTGACCGTTACAAAGCGTAATTTCTGCACCTAGTTTTTTCAGTGGAGCAACTTCTCCGGACAATTCAGATTTAAAAAACTGAAGAATTTTAACCTTAAAATTATTTCCCAAGGCACGTACTGCCAATCCCATGGCAGCTGTGGTTTTGCCTTTACCATCACCGGTATATACCTGAATTAATCCTTGTTCCATTGTTCTAATTTTAAGTTTTGTTTAATAGTAGATTCGCTAATTGTTTTGTCCTATTCAGAAATAATTTCCCAACATAATAAATGATTAAATATTTTGTATTAGAGATGTATAATTGTTGTATAAAACCGGATATGAAATTTCCGGGCGCTTTAAAACGTAAACCTTAACACTTAGCATTTTTGCTGCATCAACCTTTTCATACAATCCACCTGCCTCACCTGAATCTTTTGTAATTAAGTGCTTTATATCATACTCCAACAGTAGGGCTTTATTGGTCTCCATGCTCATGCGCCCTTTCATTGCAATTATCTGGTGGGCTTTTAATCCGGCAGTCATACACAATTCGATACTTTCCTTTACCGGTAATACTCGCGCTATAATTCTATCACTTTTTAACTTATTAAACTGGTGGATATTCTTCGAACCTATGGTTAATAAGATATTTCCTTTGGTCTGTTCTAGTGCATCAATTATTTGTGCATAGCTATTGTAGTAATCAACCTTTTCAATTTCGGCACACTCCCTTTCGAAGCGGATATATTTAGTGCCTGCTTCTTTACAAGCAGCAATAGCATTTTGAGACACAAGATTAGCAAAAGGGTGACTTGCATCTATTACAGTTTCTATGGAATAATCACGTAATATGGACTTCATATCTTTTATTTCAAGCTTGTCCTGAATAACCTTAACATTAGCTTTTTGGGCTAATACAGCACCATAGGATGTCGTTGTTGAAACCAGCACTTTCTTATTCTCAGCTAATACTAAGTCTGCAATTTTATGGGCATCGCTTGTGCCGCCAATCAACCAAATCATACTTTATAGCCTCTAATTGTCACCATTTTGTTATCAATAACTTTGGTTTGTGAATTCCCGATTATAACAGTTGTAAACATATCTACATCCTGCTGTTTGAGATTAGCTAAATCGGTAATTATTACTTCTTGCTTTTCGCGCATAGCATGTTTTACAATGCCTACAGGGGTTTCTGGATTTTGGTATTCTAGAAGAATATCAATGGCTGTATCCAATTGTTGAATACGTTTTTTGCTACGTGGATTGTAGATGCTTACGACAAAATCGCCACTTCCAGCAGCATGAAGTCGTTTGATGATAAGTTCCCATGGAGTTAGTAGGTCGCTTAAACTGAGTACAACATAATCGTTCATTAGCGGCGCACCTAATAAGGATGCAGATGAAGAGGCTGCACTAATTCCTGGAATAATCTCGACTTCAACAGCAGATTTTTTTGCTGCAACTACTTCCAACATAACTCCGGCCATACCGTAAACTCCGGGGTCGCCACTACTAATCAGACTTATTGTTTTACCTGTTTCTGCTAATCTCAATACCTCTTCGCAACGTTCCACCTCTTTCATCATACTAGATGAAACAAGCTCCTTATTCTGAATAAATGGTTCAACTAGCTTTATATAGGTTTTATACCCCACAATTACATCGCTATTTTCCATTGCCTTTATAGCTACTGGACAAATAAAGTCTTTGCTTCCTGGCCCCGTTCCTACAACATATATTTTTCCACTCATTAGTTTCTTATTTTATATTTTTTGTTCGAAAATAGAAAGCGTCATTCCTTCACTAATTTCCTTTTTTACAATAAAACTACCGGATTCTTTACCAGCAAGATAAGCCGAAGTAGTGCTTACCGAAGCAACCCCAACAGTTGACTGTACAAAGGCTGAGCCTTCAAAAAGATTATCAACTTTCTGTAGTGTTTCTGCATTAAAAAAACGTAAGGAGCAATTCAGTTCTTCAGCGGCTTTTAAAATGGCTTCCTCATTTTCTTTAATGGATATTGATGCAATGGATTTAATACTTCTACTATCTATATTAAACCGCTTAATAGTTGCCTGAATAAACTCGAATAGCTTTTGTGCATCTGTATTTTTTTTACATCCAATTCCGAGTATAATATTCTTCGGTATAAGCTTTACAAATGGCACATCATCTTGAATATTTAATCGATTGGTGATAATTACTTTACCCTTACTTTGTCCGTCAGGGATAGGCATAAACGATGTGCTGAAAATCTCAAAATCATCCACCAATTCTACATTTTCACGATTCACAATCATTGCTGTAATATTCTTGGCATCCTCCATTGAATCAATGAGCAAGCCTTTAGATTGCGCCATCATATCAACAGAAGGTAAATTGTTTACATCAGAAGCGGTCGTAATTACTGGATTAGCTGATATTAGCTCGGCTATTTTTAAGCTTAATTCATTTGCACCACCCAAATGACCCGATAAAAGACTTATTACATTACGTCCCTTATCGTCAATTACTACTACCGCAGGGTCGCTAACTTTATTCTTTAACCAAGGGGCAATGCTACGAACAACAATACCACTTGCCATGATAAAAATTAAGGCGTCGTGTTTTTGAAATGCTTCTCCGCAAAATTCTTTCAGTTTACCCTTTATGACCGAAAATCCCTGCAAATCCCATTTGGATAATGTATAGCAAGTTGCATTACCAACTAAACCCGAAATTTTTGCTGCCAAGGCATTACCTTGTCTACTTAGAGAAATTATGCCTATCATTATTTCTTCCCTTCTCTATATTCGTGGGTAAAATGTTTTGCATATAGAAGTGAGTTTTCATAGCTATCGCCCAAGAAATCTCCCACAAGAATCATGGCTGTTTTAGTGATATCAGCCTCTTTTACTTTTGCAGCAATATCGGTCAGTGTGCCTTTTACAATTTTTTGGTCTGGCCATGAAGCCCGTTGAATCACTGCAATGGGTGTTGTTGCCTCATAATGAATCATTAGCTTTTCAACAAGTTTTTCAATCATCTGTACTGTCAGAAATATAGACATGCTTGTTTTATGTGCTGCTAATTTTTCTATTTGTTCTAATTCAGGCACGGGAGTTCTGCCTTCCATGCGTGTACATATTACCGTTTGCGAAATTCCTGGAACAGTAAACTCTTTTTGCAATGCAGCAGCAGCAGCGACAAAAGAACTGACTCCCGGTATTACTTCGTATGTAATATTAAGTTTGTCAAGTTCTTCAATTTGCTCACGTATAGACCCATAAATTGACGGATCTCCGGTATGAACTCTGGCAACTTTTCTACCCGCATCATTAGCCTTTTTCATTACATTAATTATTTCGCCTAAATCCATTGAAGCGCTATTAAACACTTCTGCACTGGCTTTTCTGTCTTCTATTACAGCTTGAGGCACTAATGAACCAGCATAGATAATTACATCGGCTTCGCGAACTGCTTTTTGTCCTTTAATGGTAATTAACTCGGGGTCGCCTGGTCCGGCACCTATGAATTTTATACTTGACATATCTTTAGTTTTTTTGTATTTAAGACAATCTGTTTTTGAACGATAACCGTTGAGAAATAAGGAACTTTATCCTGTAGAACCTCTATGGAATTGTATATTTTTTGTTCGGATTTCCCAGCATCTGTAATCATTACAAACTGATACTCGGTATGCTCTTTTAAGAAATTGTAAAGCTGCTTGTAATAAGCAGAAACCTTCATGAATACTATGGTATCTGTATGTCGAATTAATTGAGGTGTATGCTCATCAAAAGATGATATTACTGAAAGCTTTTCATCGCCCTTACAAAGTGGTAGCGACAATAGACTACTTATAGCGGAAAATGAATATATTCCGGGAATAGTTTCTACATCGTACTTGGCATCTAAATATTCCAGAACATAACTATAGGTGCTGTATAACATAGGGTCTCCAAGTGTCAGAAAAACTACAGTTTTCCCTTTTTCAAGTTCTTTCGTAATTATTTCGGCATTGTGCTTTCGCGAGCTTAATCTTATTTGTAAATCGCGAGCCATTGGAAATTCTAAAGGCTCAATAACAGCATCCTTGGAAAGGTATTCCTTCACTATATGAAGTGCTGTGCTTGTTTGCTCTTTCGATTTTGGAACATAAATAACATCTGCTTTTCCAAGTGCTTTTACTGCCTTAATGGTTAATAGTTCCGGATCACCGGGGCCAATACCTATTCCGTACAGTTTTCCTTGCTTTATCATAATTTAGTTTCTTTTCGCTGTTAGAATGAAAATTGGATTTTGAGCAATTAACATCGCTACCTTTTTGTCTGTATCAACTTTATTTACTGATACTTGTATTAGCTCAAATGAATAGTTATTGGTCTTAAAAAACTGGTAGGCTTTATGCATTGTATCCAACACAATGGCAGTAACAACAATAAGACTTTCCTTTGGAGCTTCCTCTGATATTAATTTCAGAATATCATCCAAATTCCCACCAGAGCCACCAATGAAAAATTTATTTATTGAACCCAGATTATGAAGTCCCTCCGGTGCTTTTGCATGCCTAACTTCCAAATTAGATAGCCCATGTTTTTGAATATTCTTTTGAATTAACTCAATGGCTTCCTTCTTTTGTTCAATAGCAATTACTTTCCCTTTCGGAAGGCTTAAAGCTGCCTCAATGGCTACAGAACCTGTACCTGCCCCAATGTCTAATAAGGTATCTGTATCTCTAAGCTCTAATTTGCTTAAAACAATGGTTCTTATTTCTTCTTTTGTCATGGGAATATTCCCACGTATAAACTCAGTATCTTTCATTCTTTTTCCGGGTTTTCAATTATTACTGAACAGAGAGGGAAGTCTGTATCTAATTCTGCGACTTCAATAGCCCTCAAGCTTATTATTTGCTCATTGTCATAAGACAAATTATTGCCTATGTGAAGTCTTCTGTCTCCATAACCATTCTCTATTAATTTTTTGGCTATGGTTTTATAATTATTTTTTCTGTCGGTTAGCAGAAAAACTGAACTGTACTTTTTAAGTTTTTGAATATAATCTGTCTCTATGCCATGTATAGATGTTAAGAAGGCTTGTTCATACCCTAGACTTAACTTCGCATAGAAATATTGAAAGGAACTAATCCCCGGAAAAACTTCAATATTTGCATGAGGAAATGCTTCGACAATAAATCTACGAAGCGAATAAAAACCTGTATCGCCCGACACAAGTACAACAATGTATTTCCCATGATACTTATCGATGCTTTTCTTTAAATTATCAGTTTTGCCATCGAAAACACAATGCTCTTTTTCTGCTTTCTGAAAAATGGACAATTGCCTTTTTCCACCCACTAAAACATCTGCCTTTTCAACCTCGGTATAAATGATGTTGGAAATATAATCTGGATTGCCAGGTCCAATTCCACAAATACTTATATGTGTTTCCTTATTCATAAGCACTTATCTCCTTTATTAAATTCAGCGCATCTCTGGTTGCCGTTAATTGTCCAGTTTTTTGCGAGAACAATACAATTTCAATTTCAAGTTCTTGGTATATATATTGTTCCGTTCTTTTTTTAATTTGAAGCGCTAGATAGTTCCAGAATGCGGAATTCTGAATATCTGTCACTACTTCTTCTGTTGTATTAGCATTCATAATTTTTTCAAACCCATCAGCATCCTGAGTAAAAGAAAAATAATGTGCTGCTAGTATTTCGTTGCGAGCATCTGCTGTTCTACTATGGGTATTAAAAATGCCTCCAGCCAACTTTACTAACTTGCCTATATGTCCGATTAATACAAGTTTTGTGAATTTGTGGCGCACCGCTTGCTCAAGCATATAGCCAATATAATTACTGGTAAGCACAGTTTTGTCTTCGTCGTAATTAAACTGCTGCTTCGAGAAAGCCCTACCGTAATTACCGGGCGATAATATTGCTTTGGTACAACCAATGGCAGCGAGTTGTTTGAGTGGCAGAATCAATGAGTCTTTCAATGCTTCTTCCGACATAGGTTTTACAATTCCTGTTGTTCCTAATACCGATATTCCTCCTTCAATTCCCAATCTTGGATTAAAGGTTTTTCGTGCTACTTCAACTCCCTCGGGTATACTTAATAAGACCTCTACGCCTGTGTTATCCGGCACGACCTCTGCTAGAGACTCATTTATCATTTTTAATGGAACGGGATTAATAGCCGGTTTCCCAACTTCAACTGCCAGCCCTGGCTTTGTAACTATCCCAATACCTTCTCCTGCAATTAGTTTTACTGAATTTCCTTTATTAAATGATGCTTTGGCGATTATTCTTATTCCATTTGTGATATCCGGGTCATCTCCGGCATCTTTAATGGTTGTACATGAGGCTGATTTGTCGTCGAGTTTCACATCTTTTAATTCCAGAACAACCTCATCATTATTAGGCAACTTTACCATAACATGATTAAGTTGAACCTGCTTAATAAGCATATACGCTGAAGCTTTTGCAACAGCACTGGCACAAGTTCCGGTTGTTAGGCCTGAGCGTAATTCGGTATGGAGTTTCTCTTTGGAATTCATTTTAATTTCTCTTTACCAAATCGTATAGAATTGAATTTAATATGGCCACACCTACTGTACTTCCACCTTTTCTACCCCGGATTATAATATATGGTAGACCTGAATTTTTAAGCATTTCTTTCGATTCTGCCGCACCAACAAATCCTACCGGAACACCAATGACCAAATCGGGTTTGAGAATTCCTTCTTTTGCTAATTCACAGATACGAACCAAGGCAGTAGGGGCATTTCCAATTACGAAAATTTTATACTCATCGTCTTTGGCTGCTTTATTAATTCCGCATATTGAACGGGTAATTCCCAGCTCTTTCGCTTCATTAACCACATCTTCGCTATGCACAAAACAATCAATTTTACAACCCAATTTTGATAAGGCTGGTTTGCTTACACCAACTGTAATCATTGAAGTGTCTGCATATATTTTACAAGACTTACTTAATGCTACTTTGCCGTTTTTAACCGCATTGGGGTGAGCTTCCAGTAAATGAGCATATTCAAAATCGGCTGTAGTATGCACTACACGTTTTATCATTGCTGCCAGTTCATCGGGCAGATTAAGATGCGATAACTCCTTTGTAATAATCTGCATACTATCACTTTCAATCCCCTTTGGATTAGTATTTATATAATTGCTTGTTTCCATAGTTTTACTATTTGTTTAAAGAATTGAAAGTTTGAATAAAAGTGAACATGCGCATAGCCTGCTAAACAATTATTTTGCATAAGTCCGCATTGCCATTCTTTTTGCTTCTCAGGTTTATTCAATTCGAATTCAAGTGTATAATTTGGTTCTGAAGTCTCGTTCACAATTTCGGAGCGATGAAATTCGTGGCAATTTGCTTGAGTTCCATTGTAGTTTACTTGTGCATATCCAAAGCGCTGAAGTCTTTTGGTCATTTGTACTGCGGCATTAAAAACCCCTGTCATTTGATGGCTAGTACCATCCAGTGCAATTATTTTATCTGCTAAGTACATTAAGCCTCCACACTCTGCATAAACGGGCATGCCAGCCACTACAACTTGTTTTATGTTTTTAAGTAATCCTTTATTTGCAGAAAGCTCTTCTATAAAAACTTCCGGATAACCTCCACCCAAATATAAACAGTTGCATTTTTGAGGAATTTGGGTGCTTTTTAAAGGACTAAAATAGTGTAGCCTTGCACCTAGCTCTTCCAATAATTCAAGGTTGTCTTTATAATAAAACCTGAATGCCTTGTCGTGCGCAACACCAATATGTAAACTGGAAAGGTCAATATTCGGGATGGTAAAATTTGTGGACTCAATGGTCTTTAGCTTCGATATTTCAAGTAACTTCTTCGTATCAATTGTTTTTGCTAAAGTTTGCGTTAGTTTCTCCACTTTTTTGGATAAGTCATTTACCTCCTCGGCCTGTATAAGTCCTAAATGTCTACTTTCTAAGGCAAAATATTTATCCGTTGGAACATACCCTAAGCATGAAATATTACAATCACGTTCAACTATGGTTTTAAGAAATTGATAGTACTCATCACTTGCAACATTATTTAGAATAACACCTTTAACATTGGCATCTGATTTCAATTTGGAAAAGCCTCTAACGATGGCTGAAACCGATTGATAAAGACCTTTACAACTTACAACCAATATTACCGGCAAATTGAGCAACTGGCTTACTTCATAACTGCTACCTGTTGCATTTTTGCCCATCCCATCGTACATACCCATTACGCCCTCGACAATGGCAATGTCTTTATCCTTACAATGCTTGATAAAGAGATGGCCTATAGTTTGCTCTGAAAGCATATAGCTGTCGAGGTTATAGGAAGGAGTTTCTAATACCTCGCTATGAAATAGCGGGTCGATATAGTCTGGCCCAGTTTTAAAAGGAGCTATCTTGTGTCCATGCGATTTAAGCAAAGCCATTAAACCTATGGTTACCGTGGTTTTGCCACACCCGCTATTTGTTCCGGCAATTAAAAATCCGTGCATAGTGTGCTTTTTAATAGTTTCTTAAACTCATCCATATTAGCCGGTAGTTCATTGGCTTTTAATTCCGGGATAAATGCATTGCAAGCATCGATTATGAAAGGCAGGTTTAAACCTGCTTCCTCAATAATGTCTTTTTTACTAAATACATCTTTGCTTGCACCACTTATTAAGACCTTTCCCTTTTTTAGGATAATAGTGTGGTCAGCCCAAGAGTAAGCCAGATTAACATCGTGGGTAGAAATAAGAATTGTTTTTCCCTTTTCTTGTAGGCTATCTAAATAATTAAAAGTGAGATTTGTATGCCACGGGTCTAAACTCGAAGAAGGCTCATCACAAATAATTACTTCGGGTTCCATGGCAAGAATAGAAGCAAGGCAAACACGTTTTTTTTGACCGGCACTTAAATCATGAGGGGTTTTGCGTTGAATGTCGTGTAAGCAAAATGCATCAAGTGTATCTTCTACTTTCGCTCGTACTCTTTGTTTATCTCTTAAAAGATTATTTAGTCCAAAGGATATTTCCTCATAAACAGTTGGCGCTATCAACTGGTTGTCTGGGTCGCTAAAAAGCAAACCTACCTTAGAGCGAAGTTCCCTTAATTTAGATTTTTTGTAATTATATTTAGTATCATCAAAGCTCAAGTGTCCAGAAGTAGGTACTAATACACCATTCAGCAAAAGCATTAAAGTTGATTTACCAGCGCCATTCCCTCCTAACAAAGCAATTTTTTTTCCTTTAGGTAAAGAAAGATTGATACCGTCAAGAGCCAATGTTCCTGATGGGTAACTATAACTAGCATGATGTATGTCTATTATACTCTTATCCATAGTTTTCAAGAATTAGAAACAGAGAGAATAAGATTACAAAGAAGAGAACTGGAGCAATTAGTTGCCTTTTCTCAAATAATTTTTTGGGGCTTATAAAACTGAAATCACCTTCTCCTAATCGAGAACTCAAAGCAACTTCCAACTGAGTAGTTTGAAACATTGCCCTTTTGAAAATTGTTGATGCTAAAAAAGAAAAAGCTAAAAGATTGTTTCCGTTATAGGAATATGCCAAACGGCATTTTTGTGCCACTAGAATAGACTTGCTTACAGCAAAAAGATTAAAGATGAATTTATAACAGAGCACAAATAGTTCAATAAATAATTTGGGGAGCTTACAGAAATACATTCCTTCTGAAATATCTGAAATGGTATTGCTTAGCACATAAAAATACACCAAACTTAGTATAGCCAAACTTCTACAAAAAACCTGTTTAGCAACTATACTATTTACGCTATCAAATCCGAAAGAAAACCTACTTACAATAAAAAACGGGCTTGCACTATTTGTAGTTATAGCAATAGTTATAGAGCCCACAAGAACAAACAAAACGGGATACTTAAACAGTAGCAATAAATTGCGCATGGATGTATTAAGTAGAAACTTATTTAATACTAAAAATACACCAAAAACCAGAAGGTCAAATAATACTGAATGACTGATTAGCACCAATAATAAAGCTGGAAAAACAAAGGCTGCTTTAATTGCTAAAGGATAGTTCGCCAGTTTTTGATTGTGATTATATATCTCTTCGATTAGCATAAATTGGTATCCCTTTTTCTGCGTTGTTTTAAGATATAATAGATTATTATGCCCAGACCTAGTGAGGCTTGAATAGCAAAAAGAACAGTCTCGCTCCATTCTCCAGTGAATTCAAAAACATTGCTTGCCCACGGCATATAGTTGGGTGCTATTTCGTTAATCTTTTCAATAGATTGATCATCTGTTCCGGTAAATCCCGGCAAGCTGTTTGATAGGATAATTTGCAGCAATACGATTAGTATTCCACCAAATATAATAGCGATATTTTGAAATTGTTTTCTATGCATCGACACCTGGATTAATTGTTCTTATTTCGTCTCCGTTGTACCTCATTATTAGCCTGAAAATAAAAACCGTAAATAATCCCTCTACTATTGCCAATGGCAATTGGCTAATAGCAAATACCGATAAAAACTTAACCGCGTTACTCCATAAGCCGGCTGTTTCTGTTTGAAAAGCAAGAGCCAACTGAAATGAGGTACATACATAAATTGCTACATCGGAAATAAAGGCAGCTATAAATATGCTAATCCAACTAGGGGCTTTAAGTTTAGTACTAAGAAGATAAATCCAAACGGCTACAAAGGCTCCAACAACAGACATAGAAAAGGCATTTGCACCAAGCGTTGTTAATCCGCCATGCGCCAATAGTAAAGCCTGAAACAAGAGTGCTATAAGTCCAATTACCGACATGTTGGATGCTCCAAACAATATAGCTCCTAAAGCAATTCCTGTGAGATGCGAACTGCTACCTGCAACAGATGGCAGTTTCAATGAAGACAACACGAATACAAACGCTGCGGCAACGGCAAACAAGAGTTTAACTTTTGAATTTTCACCTACAAGCTTCTTCGTTTTTTTTAGCCCCCAATACAAGAATGGTATAAAAACAATTGTCCAAATAGCAGACCATAGAGGTGGCAAAAAACCTTCTGCTATGTGCATACCAAAACTAGCATTCGATATTAGTATAAATGCTAGCAAATAAAACAATCGTTTTTTCATCAGGAAGCTAATTCTTGAACCTTCTTCATCATTATATCGGCCATCATAGGCTCCTTGCCAATTGGAGAACCAAAGACAATTTCTAACCCACGGTACTTTTCCTCAAGCCTTTTAATAATGGTTGGAATATCCTCCTTAATATGATTCCCGTTAAAAAGAAAGTAAGGAAGTATGACAAGTTTGGTTTGTCCCGACGAATAGAGTTCAGAAACTACATTTTCCAAAGAAGGTTCAGCTAATTCCATATGAGCGCCATACACTTGCTCAATACCTGATTTCACTTTGGTAGATTCAACTACATAATTAAAGTCTTCAATGGCATCTTTAGATTTACTACCATGACCTAAAATAATAACAGACTGTTGCATATAATTTGTTTTAAAATAATAATCAAACTACAGCAATGCTGATGGTACAAATACAACTTTAGCCTTATGCTAAAATCTTAATGTCTGTAAAAGTTAAATGAAGTCAGTTATGATATTCATTTGCCTCTTTTCCCGAAAGCATTGTAATATATAATTGCTATGGCAGGTCTTCCGGCTCGCTTCGTCTTATCGCCTTCCCATTCTAAAAGAACAGTGGCATTGAGTGATAAGAACTCTTAAGAA
>JAQICC010000247.1 GCA_027858735.1 Salinivirgaceae bacterium | reverse complement strand
ACTTTCTTTATTCCACTTGGTAATTGGGCTGAAATTCAAAAGATGAAACTTACTAATAAGGGTTCCAATGCAAAAACCTTTAAGTTATTCTCCTATAATGAGTGGTGTTTATGGAACGCTGAAGACGATCAAAATAACTTACAACGTAATCTATCAATAGGTGAAGTAGAGATTGATGGTTCTACTTTATATCATAAAACAGAATACAAAGAGCGTCGTAACCATTATGCATTTTACCATATGAACGATGCGGTTGATGGTTTTGATACCGATCGCGAATCGTTTATTGGATTATATAATGAATATGCTAATCCTCAAGCTGTAATAGCCGGAAAGCCAACAAATTCTGAAGCTCACGGTTGGTCACCTATTGCATCGCATTACAAAGAAATTACTTTACAACCCGGCGAAAGTAAAGACCTCATTTTTGTTGTTGGTTATGTTGAAAATGCTGAAGACGATAAGTGGGAAAGCAAAGGAGTAATTAACAAAACAAAAGCAAGAGCCCTAATAGCAAAATTTGATACAGTGGCCAAAGTAGATGCTGCTTTAGTTGAACTTGCTGCTTACTGGGATAACTTATTAAGTATAATTACGCTTGATCATGAAGATGACAAATTGAACCGTATGGTAAACATTTGGAATCAGTACCAGTGTATGGTTACGTTCAACATGTCGCGTTCGGCCTCGTTTTTTGAGGTAGGTATTGGACGTGGTATGGGTTTCCGCGATTCAAATCAAGATTTAATTGGTTTCGTTCACCAAATTCCTGAGCGTGCCCGCGAAAGAATTATCGATATAGCTTCTACTCAGTTTCCTGATGGAGGATGTTATCACCAATATCAGCCGCTAACAAAACGTGGTAACGATGCTATTGGTGGTGGTTTTAACGACGATCCAATGTGGCTAATTTTAGGTACGGTATCTTACATTAAAGAAAGTGGTGATTTCTCTATTCTTGATGAAATGGTTCCTTTCGATAACGATGCTAGCTTGGCTAAGTCATTATTCGATCACTTAACCATTTCTTTCGACCATGTTATTAATAATATTGGCCCTAATGGCTTACCATTAATTGGGCGTGCTGACTGGAATGACTGTTTGAATTTGAACTGTTTCTCTAATGATCCTAACGAATCGTTTCAAACAACTGAGAATAATTCAGAAGGATCAAAAGCTGAGTCGGTAATGATAGCAGGTTTATTTGTAGTTTACGGTAACGACTATATTGAGCTTTGTAAGCAATTGGGTAAAAACGAAGAAGCTGCTCGTGCGCAAGGTCATGTTGATGCTATGATAGAAGCTGTGAAAACCAAAGGCTGGGATGGCGAATGGTATTTACGTGCTTACGATTACTTCGGTAAAAAAGTGGGTACCAACGAAAGCGAAGAGGCTAAAATATTTATCGAATCGCAAGGCTGGTGTTCAATGGCTGAGATAGGTCTTGAAGAAGGAATGGTTGAAAAATCGTTAAATGCTGTGAAAGAGCGCCTGGATACTCCTTATGGTATTGTATTAAATAACCCTGCATTTACTAAATATGTAATTGAGTATGGTGAAATATCAACCTACCCTGCCGGTTACAAAGAAAATGCCGGTATTTTTTGCCATAATAATCCTTGGATTATGATTGGAGAAACAAAACTTGGACGTGGTAACGAAGCTTGGCAATACTTTAAACAAATTTGTCCTTCGTACTTAGAAGATGAGCAAGAATTGCATAAAGTTGAGCCTTATGTATATTGTCAAATGATTGCAGGTAAAGATGCCTACAAACCGGGTGAAGGTAAAAACTCATGGTTATCGGGTACTGCAGCTTGGAATTTCTATGCAGTTGTACAATATATTTTAGGTCTGAATCCACAATACAATGGTTTAGAAATGAATCCATGTATTCCTAATGAATGGAAAGGATATAAAATATCGCGTAAATTTCGTGGAGCAACTTATAACATTGAAGTTAAAAACCCTAATGGTGTTTCAAAAGGTGTTTCAGAACTAAAAGTTAATGGTACTGCCGTTGAAGGCAATATTATTCCTCTAGCTGATAAAGGTTCAGTGAATACAGTTGAAGTAATTATGGGTTAATTCTAATAGTCTATTTAAGAATAATAAATAGTTGAATATGTTGTTAAAGGCCGGTAGCCTATCAGAAATGATGGTTACCGGTTTTTTATTGGTACTCGTAGCGCCTGCTACGAGATTAACCCACATTGCAGCTATTTATTTGTAACTTTCTGATATTAAGAGGTATCATTTTTAAAAATTTCTACAGGTAGTACTACAGATTTTTTTCTGTAGAAGGGAACTTATTTATAATTCATGATATTATATAGCTGTTTAACCTGTTGTGTAAGTTCTGTACATTGCCGTACAGATATTGTTTCCTCTTTTATGTTTTCTACTGTTGTGGTAACGCATTTTTGTGTATTCATTATCCGAACAATCTCACTCCACCCATGCTTATACCCTTTTTGTTTTAGCTGATACCTAATAGTTGCAACAAGCCAATATGCCAATAATCCAAGGTGCAAGTGAGCCATTGCTGCATCATCAGTTTTATGATATACTGGTCGCAAATCTAAATCGGTTTTTAATACCCTGAATGTGTATTCTATCTCTCTGATAATATTATAAATATCCCACAATGCTTTTTCGTCATCGTAATCTAATGTGGTTCTCAGAAAATATATCCCAGCCTTTTTGTCAGGGTCTTCTCCTTTTTTGTGTTCGCATGATAGCTTCGTAGCTATTCCTTTACCATTATCACTAACAGTAATATCATAATATTTATGGGCAGAAGGATATTTTTGTTTTAACCGTCCTATTCTTTCATATACTTTATCAAGCTTCTTGGTGCCCCCTTTTTGTTTATACCTTCGCTGATACTTTGTATTCCCTCTTCGAAGCGTTGAGATAGTAACCCGTTCATGCTGTTTTCTTTCAAGGCTTTAGCCTTACTCTTGACCCACAAATAATTATCGCCATCTTCTTTGTCGGTTTTCACTTTCATTAATTCTATGGGCTGTTTTCTTTTGTTTTTTAGGTATTACTACCAATTTAGTGGGTAGATTCAAAAAATCAGCAAATAAAACAAAAGTGCTTTAATTATGGAATAATGCATGTAGTTACTGATAGCCTTGTGCGGTGGGAGTCCGAAATAT
>JAQICC010000209.1 GCA_027858735.1 Salinivirgaceae bacterium | reverse complement strand
TTAACTCGCATTATTCATCAAATTCCGTTATGATGAATTGAAATGCGGGTTACCCCGACATAGCCGAACCCAAATTTGAGCATCAAATTTGGATGTGAGACTTAGTCGCTGTCGGAGACAGCAATTATTCTTAAGAATAATTGGGGTTAAAAATTATAAGGTGTCGATAATGAAAAAGATATGTGCTTTTTGTCAAATTTTATGAATTATTCAGGATAAGCATACCAAAAAAATTAAATTATCTATTGGCTTCTATTGGTAATAGCAATAGGAAGTATTCCCTCATATTAGCCTATAAAAAGAGCTTATAACATACCAACAGCTGAAGCTCTATGCTATGAGTAAGTTTTTCATTAAAAGAAAATATAATTTAGGATGGGAAACCATTCTTATTTTTTCATATCTTTCATCTAAATATTTTAGAATACTACAAAATATTTAAATGAAAAAAGCAAAACTCACATATAAAGAGCTTGAAGACGAACTTAAGCAACTCAAAATAAAGCTTTCTAAGCTCAGTGAGAAGGAGCAAAAGCTAATTGAAGCTAAAAAAAATGCTGAAGAATCGGCCAATACACTACTTAATATTTCGAATAACATTCCGGCATATATTGCAATAGTTGATTCTAAAACCCTTAAATATACATTTGTAAATTCGCAATTCATTAAAGGATTTAATAAAAAGCGTGAAGAAATAATAGGCATGCATATTTCTGAAATTATTGGCAAGGCCAATACTGAATTTGCTATGCAATTTATAAATCAGGTAAAAAAGGGTAAATCAGCCTCCTATATTAATACTTTTGATTTAGCAGAAGGAAAAAGGTATGTGAATGTTAATTATGCACCCAGTTTTAATAAAATTGGAGAAGTCCAAGATATCATAGTACTATCCCATGATATTACATCAATAAAACAATCAGAATTAGAATTAAAAAAAGCTAAAAAAGAAACTCAGGGAAAAGAGCAATTATTACTAGAACAAAATAAAAAATTAGAAATTGCAAAAATCAAGGCCGAAGAAAGTGAACGTCGCTATAAAGCTCTTCATGATGCAACATCAGGCGGAATTGGAATTCATAACAAAGGTTTTATTCTAGATTGCAATCAAGGATTGGCTGATATGACTGGGTACACCGTTCGCCAATTAATTGGCATGAACGGATTGCTTTTAATTGCAGAAAAATCGCGTGATGAAGTAATGCATAATATTCTTTCGGGTTATGAAAAACCTTACGAGGTTATCGGATTACGAAAAAATGGGGAAGAATATCCTCTGCAAATTGAAGGCCGAATGATCCCATATAATGGTGAAATGGTTCGTGTAGTAGAATTTAGAGATATTACCCAACAAAAAAGAAATGAGCAAAAACTGATTGAACAAAATGAAAAATATGAGATATTGAATAAAGAACTTATAAATACCAACGAAAAACTACTGTATGCAAAACACAAAGCCGAAGAAAGTGAAGAACAGCTAAAACTCATTGCAAATAATTTTGTTGATGGCATGATCTATCAGGTAGCCATGCTCGATAAAGCAAAAAGAAAATTTAATTATATTAGTGATACTGTTTTAAAGCTGTACGGGTGTACACCTGAAGAAGCTAAAGAAAATTCTGATTTAATTTACAGTAAAATACACCCCGATGATATTGAAGGCTTAATTGAGAAAGAACAAGAAGCCCTTAAAAACATGTCGGTTTTTAAAACCGAAGCCAGAGTAATAAATCCAGATGGCAGTATTAGATGGTCGTATTATATTTCTCAACCTCGAATAATTAACAATATAGTATGTTGGGACGGTATTGACATTGATATTACAGAACGTAAAAATCTGGAACAAGATCTTATAAATGCTAAAAATAAAGCGGAAGAGAGCGATAGGCTAAAATCGGCCTTTTTATCCAATATGTCGCATGAAATTAGAACCCCTATGAATTCCATTATGGGTTTCTCTCAATTACTTAAAGCATCCAATATAAGCAATGAGGAAAAGGAAAAATATATTGAATTTATTAATAATGGTGGCAATAGGCTACTAACTATTATTTCTGACATTGTTGATCTTTCAAAAATTGATGCGCGTCAGCTATCCCTAAACATAAAACCCTGTAATTTAAATCAACTAATTGAGAATATTTACAACCAGTTTTTAATATCCGACCATAATTCAGAAGTAACTATTAAAACTTTCAAAGGTTTAAGCAATTCGAAAAGTAACATTAATACCGATAGTACACGTTTAACACAAATATTATCAAACTTACTTGAAAATGCGCTAAAATTCACTCATGAGGGAACCGTTGAATTTGGATATATTGTAAAAAATAAATTTCTTGAATTCTATGTTAAAGATACTGGCATCGGCATCGACCCCAAATACCATAATCTGATTTTTGATCGATTCCGCCAAGTTAACGATGATTTTTTCAAAACTGGATCGGGAACTGGGCTTGGTTTATCAATTGTAATGGGATTGGTTGATTTACTACAAGGCAAAATTTGGGTTGAATCGGAAATTCATAATGGCACAACTTTTTATTTTACATTACCTTTTATAGATAATTAGCATAATACAACTCTATTCTACAATTATTATATTCTCATTGTATATTTATAATAGTTGCAAAATCAGTTATTGATAAAAAACTCCAATATGCTGATAAATATCTCCACTAAATTGATTAATTTTTAATATAATTTTTGCTCAATGTATGTTTGTTTCATAACAAATTAAAAAATACAAGATGAAACAGAAAACAAATAGAACACTAAGCATTCTAAGGGTTCTCTGATAAATTAAATCCGATTATGATGGAAAAATAGTGTAATTCCAATCAGGCAGAACATCATGATATTTGATATTTATTTTCTCCATTTCTACATCTGAGATTTTTT
>JAQICC010000166.1 GCA_027858735.1 Salinivirgaceae bacterium | reverse complement strand
GTTTTATCTGCTATTAATTTCTGTACTTGTTCAAAATCTTGATTATCGATAGATTTTTTCACATCTGTTGTTAATTTGTCAAACACTTTCCCATTTGAAAGTAATTTATCAAATACAGTAACATCAATATTTTTAGATATAGCTTTTGTATTTTTTAGAAATAATTCTAAATCAGGGGATTCTTTAATTAATTCAGATTTTGTTTTATTTCCACCGTTTAGTATATGAGGGAAAGAACTTAACAGCTTATAATATTGTGGCCATTCCTCTCGTATTATAAGAAGTTTGCATATGAGACTTTCATTGTTTGCAATAAAATCTGTATCAAAATTTATTTCAAAATTATGAATTTCAACTGCAAGATTATTAAAAAACTGTATAATTCTTCTTGGATTGGATGCATATTCTTTTGATACAATATCAATTGTGTCAGGATTAAAACCTAGGTTGTTTTTAGTATTAATTTTGTTTGCAAAATCAAATAGTTCTACAGCCCTTAGGGGTTTTATCCTTATAGTTACACTGAAAAATTTCCTAAGGAATTCTTCTGCTTCTGTATTATTTGCATTTGAGGATAGAATATGTTTTTTGAGTGCTTGGTCATCAACAGGTATTAGAAAAATAACATTTTTTGCTTGCCCTAAAAAACTCTTAGTATCTGTTAACAATTCATATGCTAATTCTTTATTACATCTATCAATATTATCAATTACTATAACTAATTTATCAATTTCTTTTTCATAAGTTTCACCTTGTATATACAATAATGCTTTTCTAATATTTGAATAACCTTTTAATGATTTAGATATCATTTCATTAAAACAATCCTCAAATTGCTCTGGTGCAAATAAATGAGGCTTTTGAATGTTTATTTTAAATTCGTCAAAAGCTTTAAAAAGTATAGTAGAAAACAAACCTAAAAAACTAATAAATATTGATAACGAAAGTTTCCATTCATCATTATCAATTGGTAAGGTATTTACTAAAATTATCCCAAAAACCATTATTATAATTATAACAATAAGATTGGTGTTATTTAGTTTTTTCTTAATCTCTACATCTTCATTTTCATTAAGATAGAAGGAGTTCATTAGACTAGTCTTGTCAAATTTTAAAGATTCCTGAACTTTTAACAAAAACATTCTTCTAAAACTGTCATTTGCATATTTCCAAGCGTCATATACAATAAATTTTATTTTTTCTTCTTTAAGACTTTCTAACTCTAGTCTTGATGTTTCAACAATTGAAGATTTTCCACTTCCCCATTCTCCAAATAACCCAATTGTAAAAGATTTGTCTGTTGGTGTTGTCTTAATGGTTTCAGTTAGAGTTTCAGAATAACTTTTACTGTTTAAAGAATCTGTTTCTTTTAAATTTATTTCTTTATCAATAATAAATTTCATCTATTCATCTTTTATAGGTTAGTTGATTTCTCAAGTGTCGTTATAATGAACGCCAACGTTGGTGGATACGAAGTGCAAACTTAGTTACTGCTAACTTTACTGATTGCACAAAGCTGTTAAAAATCCAGTCCAACCGCTGATAATTTTATTTAATGTACGTTTTTGTAAATATAATTATAAACTGAATTTAAAAGAACCCTAAACAACTTAATTATGTAATGAAGATATGCTGCCATGGAAAACTTTTAACAGCGCTGAGTCCAAACAACTTGACTTGTTACAGTTAACTAACTGGCTTGCATTTTGTTATACCACATTGTTAGGTTCTCGTGCTTTTACAAACGATTCATAAATCAATAGAAATAATTTCTTCGATTTCAATAATATTACTCATTAAGGAATCTCTATCCATTACTTGTACCGTATATTTTATTGTATCCCCAGAACATATCGGATTACAAGAATAATATTCCAAATCAATTGTTATTTGTCCTTCATATTTATTAAAGGATTCATGTAAAATTGGTTGCTTTAAAGTTGCTTTTCCAATCTCAGCTTTTGGTATTGATAATGATGAATAATTATCAAAATCACTAATGTATGAATGAAAAATGTCATTCTCTTTCTTATATAATTGAATCCAACAATTAGACTCAGGAATCTCAGAATTTTCAGCTCCAAAATTGGAATATCCATCTGAATATAAAAAGGATAATTGGATAAAAATAGCCTCGTAGCCTAATAAATTTAAACCGTAACTATAATCCATCTCTAAGGATTCAATAATTGGTTCATTCGTACAAATGCATTCATTTTCTGCTTCTTTTTTGCAAGCAAAGAATAAAAAGAGCAATGTCAAAAAGAGAATTTTTTTCATAATTGATATTAATTTTAAACTTTCCTGCATGGAACCTAACGCGTATGTAAGAGTAGTGCGGGATTAATAGCCCTACTCTTATTAATTTGCTACTAAAGATAATAAATTGGTACGCCCTAACAAGACCTTATTTGCCCGCATTAATTTTACATGTTGTTACAGGCTGGGTTTCATATGAGCGATTAAAAAATGTTGCAATGCACTACTGCATTTTATTTGTGCGTTGAAAATTGCAGGCTGTTTAGTGAAGCTATGTGTGTGTGATTTTGCGGGGGGCTTTACTAAAGTGCCTGCAATTAGGGTTGGCTAGCTGCGAACGAAAATCCCTAACACTTCTAAAAGTTGCGGTTTGTCATATAATGCAACTTTTGCGATTATATCAAAGTCCTCAATCCAATCTTTTAGTTCTATAAGGTCTAGTTTTTTTGACAGTTGCGTCTTGTGCTTCTCCTGATTCTTTGGCGAAGGCGGCACGTAATGACATTACATTTTTACGTTTTGATAGACAATCTGTTACTATCCCAGGTGTGATTTTACATAGCAATAACCTTTCCTGTATATCTGAATATTTTTGTATGGCACTATAAAAATGTTTGGCGTTATCGAAAATATCACTGTACTGAGATGGAAAGCTACCTTTTATGCCTAGCTTGACTAAAAAATCGGGATGTTTTTTGAAGAATATTAATGATAGATTACGATGCCTTTAAAACTGGTCTAAGAAATCTTCAAAGGCTAGTTTGTAGGAGTTTGAAGAAACTTTTTTTTCAATTACTTCTTGTTCTTGAAGTTCAAAACTATTTTTTGCTTTGTTGAATACTACCCAACCTTCGGCTATTTTGGGTTCATCGATACCAAATTGAGAGATTAATGGTTTGATTTCTGCATGAGAACCTGCATTTGTTAATGCTATACGTACACGCTCGAAAAATTTAGATACTGAAACTTTTAAATTTGAATGCATAGGTTTAATATTTAATTGGTTAAGAATGGCCTAATTTACAATATTATTTGAGATGGAGAAATAAAAACATTTTACTAATGAGAAATTAGCTCCTAGGACTCAAAATATGCTCCTACGATTACAGGAAGCTCTCCTACGGTGACAAAATGTATTCCTACGTAGTTATAATGTACTCCTACAGATTTTAAATATGCTCCTACAATGACAAAATGGGATATTTGTATTCTCTTCAAATAAATAGAGTAAAAATCTGTCAAGCTATTGCAGGGGGGTATTACATATGAATGCTTTTACAGGTTTAAAACCTAAAACTATAACTTACGCTTGGTATAAAAGGAAAAAGGCTCAATTGATATAGCTTTACTTTGTTTTCGATCCTATCATACTTATAATATAGCATAAAGGTATTTTGTCTGGCATAAGCATTATAAACACTAATATTCCAAGTTCTAATCCCCTTCTTCTTTACTTTTATAAAATTGACTCCAACATCTAATTTATGAAATGCTGGCATACGATATGAATTTCTGCCATTATACAAATGAACTTCAGCAAAAGAAGTTCCGTTGTTTTGATTCATATTAAAATTGCTGATGTCATATTTATTGGTTGCCAAAGTAACAGCATTGCCTGTAGAAAAGGTCCACGTTGATGAAAAGGTAATATGATCGGAAAACTTATGGTTTATAACCAAAGAAAAATCATGTCGCCTATCATATTTATATGGATATGCTAAACCCTTATTAATATGTTCGAATGTTCTGAAATTTTTTGACCATGTGTAACTTACCCAGCCAGTTGTATTTCCGGTTCGCTTTTGCGCTAAAAATTCAATGCCATAAACCTCCGCATTCCCGTTGTGTTCAACTTTGCTGGCCCAATTGTTATTGTTGTTAAAAGTAGAAGTCCCTTCCTTGTATTCTATTAAATGATTCATGGTTTTATAATAAGCTTCCAATGAAAACACAATTGGTGTTTTTGAAGCACTTGTATGTGCAAAACCAATGGTAAGCTGCCTCGATTTTTCCGGCTCAAGATAAGGAGTGGCAGGCAACCATATATCAGAAGGTAACCCAGCACCTGAAGAAGATACCAAATGAACATTTTGATTCATTTCAACGTATGAGGCCTTGGCTGAAAAATTCTTATGAAATAAATAGTTAATATTTATGCGTGGTTGTAATGATAAAAATGATCGCTCTTGAACTAAATAGTTAGAAAAACGAATACCAATATTTGACGATAATCGATTTGAAATATACCACTCATCTTCAACATAAGCATTGGTTTCAAAAGCATTCATTTTACTATTACCCGCTACTTTATTCGCATCTGTTATGGCGTATTTACCTGAATAGTGTGATGAGCCCGGATCGAAAAAATGAATAATACTTACAAAGCCTATTTTAAACTTATGCTTATCAGAAACATACAAATCTATATTTTCTTTTAGCGTAATATCATTAACACCTGAATTAAACAAAATGGAAGAAAAATTGGTATAATCGTTTGAACCAGGTTCGGTAGATTTTGATTTAACCGTCGTTTTATATTGGTACTGTGTATAAGCAAAAACTGTATTGCTAAATACTTTAGGTGAAAATTGATGACTGTACCTTAATGATGCCATTACATTGCCCCATCTTATATTATTGTTTAATTTATCTGATCGTGACTCTGTGCTCTTAGCTTTATCATTAACCCTCAAGAATATTTTATCACTGCCTGCATAAAAGCTTAAAAATACACGATCATTATTTTTTAATATTTTATTGTATTTACCATATAAATCGTAAAAGGTATAACCTGCCATCGCTTCTCCTTTTGAGTCAAGGAGCGATAAAGGTCGAGTAACCAAATCAGCATTACACCTTCTGGCAGAAATAAAATAAGATGATGTGTCATTTTTAATTGGCCCTTCTAAAGAAAATTTAGTTGCCAAAGTACCAACAGAAACTTCACCTGATACCTTTTGTTTGTTGCCATCTTTCATTCTTAAATCAACTACCGAAGAAAGCCTACCACCATAACGGGCAGGAAAACCACCCTTATAAAGTTTAACATCACTAATGGCATTGGGGTCGAATGTTGAAAGAAATCCTCCAATATGACTAACATTATATAGAGGAATGTCATCTAATAAAAACAAATTCTGATCGGGGCTGCCGCCACGAACATATATTCCACTTGTTCCTTCTTTGCCGGCTTGAACACCTGGCATTAACTGGAAGCTTCTTATTACATCGGGTTCACCAGCAATGGTTGGCAACATTTTAAGCTGCTTAACCGGAATACTTAACACACTAATTGTCGGAATTTCTTCCTCCTTTTTCGTTGCAAGTATGTCAACTGCAGTTAAAACATTATCACCCGATAATACTATGTTTTTATGAATATCCTGAGTGGCAACAAATGAAATGCTGTTAGAATTATAACCAATATATGAAAAAACCAGATTTATGGTTTCGCCCTTATTATATGAAATGCTATAAAAACCAAAATCGTTTGTTGATGCACCTTTCTTTGTTAGTGTATTATATATATTAACACCTAACAAAGGTTCTTTCGATTGGTAATCTCTTACATAACCACTAATGGTAACTTTTTGAGCAACAGCAGAGTAAAACGAACATGTGAAAATTGCTAAAACAAAATACTTCCTCATTCTTTCTTAATTTGACTTGCTTTTAACTTTTTTTATGGTCTCGGAAAAACCGCCAAAAACACCATATCCGTTTTCAACGTTGGTATACATTTCAATGGGGTCACCTTTAAAAAGCAAGATTAATGGATCGTCTGTATGATTATCGTTTTGTTGATTAAAATAATGCCTTGTCCAATATTTACGGTACAAGTAGTACTCTTTGCTAATAGATCGCAAATTGGCATATAAATTATCAACCGCAACATTAATAAAATCTTGATCATAGTCCGACCAAGCCGTGGTAAATCCGATTGTAACATCAAAATTTAAACTAACGCTTTGCCCGTTGAATAACTGATCGGAAAAAAATAAGGTGGTGGGTTCATATTCCCAGTCACCTTCATTAAGTATAACTGGGTCATTCATACGATAATAATTAAAATAATGTATTATGGTTTTATTGCGAACGCCAGTATACCATATCAATTCGTAGTAATTCTCCACTGAAGGGTCATCTGTAAATGAAAGTGATATTTTTGAAACCATATCATCGTTCTCATTAATATCGCCTAAGGCAATGTTGGCTTCGGTAATTGCGACTTTTTCTGGGATACTTGTTGAAGCAGATAAGTTCGTATTTACAGCATCAACTTTAATGGTATATGATTTATTTACCATAGGTTTATAGTATGATTTATACCACCCATTATTCGAATGGCTCAGTGTAAATAGTAAGGTATCGTCACTAAAAATACTAACTACAGCATTGTCAATTAAATATGCTTCGGTAGCACCTATCGATCTAACTTGGCTAACATTCACTTTAAATATAGAATCAGGGCTAATAATTGAATTAAGAACCAATGATGAATTGTTTCCTTCTTTTAACTCAATCTGCTTAACGCAGGCATTAATAATAATTATCATGAAAAACAATAGAGATATTCGCATAAAATGTTTTTTAAATAAAGGGGCTTAGCCCCTTTATTCTATTATTGATATAAATTGATTGCATCACCACAGCAACCTTTAAAGAAACTACCTTTAAAATTATTGATTGACATTCTAACAGCATCCGTAAAAAAATATGGGCTACCAATCCTCCAAGTCCCATTAGGTTCTAATGGATATTTGCAATGATTGGAGCCTCCCAATTTTTTATAAAAAGGACTACGATAATCACTTCCCGGTAAATAAGAACCACGAATAAATGGTCCTCCATTTGAATATTCAAAACGGTAACTCCAATCTCCACTTATGTAGTCAATTGGACTATAACTCTTATACTTCCATGAACCCCAACTTTTTTGCTGACCTTTTGCCTCAACATAAAATGTACTATACAAATAGCGACCACTATACGTCGAATTTCCAACTACATAAACAGTGTACCTTTTTCTAGAACCATCGTAACGCCATTTACGCTTTGAGTTCCAAGTAGTACCTAAACTGCTTTTTAATGTTGAGTTTACATCAAAAACCCGTATCCCTTTATCTAATTGGCTTTCATTGGCAGCAATAAGTACATTCGTTTTGCTAATATCATTACCAGCCATAACCTTAGCACTACTTGCCGTATATTGATAAATGGTATCATTAACTATAACGAAACCATCCTCATTTATTACATACGCCATTGGAGAATTAGCAACAGATAAATCAAATGATTCGGAACCATCATTATAAACATTCTCTTTTATTAATCCTTTAGTTAAATAATTGTTATACATATCTGTGTGAGGATTCGTTACTCCTAGTGCTTCCAACTCTTCAATAGATAAGTTTTCATCATATCCCGTATACAATTCTTCTTCCAACTCAATTTCAGCAATATTAATGTCATCATAAATACATTGTTGCGAAATAAAATTCAGACTCTGCCCCCAAGCCTTTCTTTCGTCAACACTCAAATTATTAAACTCAGAAATCTTATTGTTTAGTGCATTTCTGTCATTAAAAATTAAAATGCCACTCTTGCTTGTTACTTCATTTGTTTTTGTAACTAGAGGCTCAGCTGTTGGTTCGGCTTCATCTTTCTTACACGAACTTATCATTGTTATGGTCAATACCATTAACATTAAAACACAATTTATAAGTATATTCTTTTTTTTTCATTTAGTTTTGTATTAAATTGTTTTTACACTTGCCTCACCTCTAATTATCTTGGTACGATAAAATCCAAAGAGGTGGGGTTTTTTCATTTTAACTTAGGAAGTATGCAGCTAACAGTTTGAAAATACATTGTATTATATCAAATAGATTAACTCCAAGCAGCTTCAAATAAATAAAACTGACTGCTTATCCCCCTGCATATTTTTACTCCTTGAGTAAGTACATGCGGATTCAATTATTCTTTCTAAAATATATTTCTATGCTGGGTTTATTACTTTAATCATTTCATTTGGTTATGGTGCCGCAATTTTAAGTAAAAAAATTGCTTTTATTAAACATTATTCTGCTTATCTAATGAGTGGTAACTTTAGGATAGTTTTAAAGCTTCTCGAAAAATGTTTAACCGCCTTCTAGATATTGGAATTATCTCACCATTTGTCAATTCTAGCATTTTACTTGCCATTGAATATTTTTGTATGTGAGCAAAGTTCACCAAAGTAGAACGATTTGCTCTAATAAAACTAAATTCGGATAATTCTTGTTCAAATTTCTTTAAGAGTTTTGCAACTGTTATTGCTTTCGAATTTGTTTGATGAATTGTAGAAATATAACTATCGCATTTTATATGGGTTATATTTACTATTTCGCATTGATGAAACGTATTTCGTTCTTTTATTGTTATTTTCTTTTCTTGTTGATTACAATCTTTATTCATATTAATTAGTCTTTTACTAATTAATTCAAAAAAGGTATCAAACGTAATCAGTAAATTTGATTTATTTTTTAATTATAATTGTAAGTCGCAATATACTAGAGAAATAAAAAATGTTTTAAAACACCAGTAATTTAATTATGTTAATTACAATGAATCTATTTTTGCCTGTGGTGTTGGCTAAAAATTGCACTCTTTTGTAAAATAGGGCATGGTGGTGGTGGGTGCGTTTTGCAAATGTGTGCAATTGTAGGCTGGGTTGCCATGAAAGAGTTAATATTTCTATTTATTGCCTTGCCTGTAACGTTGGTGGATACGCAGTGCAAGCTTAATAACTACTAACTTTTACCACTTGCTGAAACTGCAAAAAATCAGTCCAACCGCTGCTAAGTTTATATAACATTGACCAAATATAATAAAAAATGTAACGCTGCCATGAAATGCTTTTTGCAGTGGTGTGTCCAGATGCGTAGGAAAGCTGAAAGCAAGTACTGAACCCGCATTGGCGTTGTAACATGGTGTTATGGGCGTTTTGTAATTTATTAGAATTATGCTATGATTCTAAAATCCCCTTGGATTTTATTTAACTCGCAATCAAAAATAATAATTTGCGCATTGATTCTTGTTTTCTTATTAGTTTT
>JAQICC010000081.1 GCA_027858735.1 Salinivirgaceae bacterium | reverse complement strand
ATATTGATAATGCTTTTATAGCTATTGATGATATTGAAAAAGGGTTTGGGAACCGTATACCCTTGTGGATGTTTGGGTTTTTATATTAAAATAATTCTATGAAAAAAGTACTAATCCTTGCTTACGATTTTCCACCTTATAATTCCATTGGAGTACAACGAACCATTATTTCATAAAAATTTCAGTAATTCCAAAGAATAACCGCATAAAATGAACAATACCTTTGCCATAAGAATTATTATATTTGTTGTAAAGATATAAATTAGCCCGCTTTATTCATGGAAAAGCGAAGCGAATTCTATGAATCCCGAGAAATCGGGACAGGTTGTGTGATGGGTTGTGGGTTGCAAAGCGGGAAACCCCGATTTAGGAATACCCAAATTTGGGCTATGCAATAAGCCCACATTTGTTGATATACCTTTATCGTAGAAAATTCATGAATTTTCTGGGTTAGCTATTAAAATGCTGTTTAAGTAGGCGCATGCTTCATTTTTTAGAAAATGAACTACCCCGCTGCAAGCAGACGGGGTATCATAAACATAATTCCTTTTTCCAACGATGCAAGCATCGGAGTTTTAAACTCATTTATCCCGATACGCTCCGCTCCCGAATTATCGGGACAAGTTATCGGGATTCGTTCAGCTTACCCCCGAGTGCTCGGGGTTAATTCATTTCATTCTTAAAACCTGAGTTTCACGAATAAGATGAAGTTTTACAAAGAAATATTTCCCTTAAAACCTTGCATCAGTCTGGAAGTTATAGATTAAATTTATTTTTATCCGATAAAACGATACATCAACATATGTTTTAACCCGATAATATTGTATATTTGTATTTGCTTTAACCCGATAATAATTATAGTGTATGATTAAACGTACTATAAAAAATGAAATTATTGACCATCTCAGTAAAAAAGAAATAACAATAATTATAGGTGCACGGCAAGTTGGTAAAACTACGCTGATGCAAGAAATACTAGACGGATTGCAAGCCAAAAATGAAAAGGTTCTTGCACTAAATCTCGATATTGATTCGCATGCCATATATTTTGTTTCGCAAGACACTTTATTAAAAAAAATAGAACTAGAAGTTGGAGATTCTGGTTATGTTTTTATAGATGAAATTCAACGGATTGAAAATGCAGGCTTGTTTTTAAAAGGTTTGTACGATCGTAATCTAAGCTATAAATATATTATTTCAGGGTCGGGCAGCTTAGAATTAAAAGAAAAAATAAAGGAATCATTGGCTGGCAGAAAGCGATTGTTCGAAATGGAACCCGTTACATTTACCGAGTTCGTTAATTATAAAACCAACTACAAATACGATAAACGCTTATCCCTATTTTTTGAATTAGAAAGTAATCAAACCCAAGAATATCTGTTAGAATATCTCAATTTTGGAGGATATCCAAGAATAGTATCAGAAAGCACCATTTCGGAAAAAACGAAATTAATGAATGAAATATTCAACAGCTATGTGGAGAAGGATTTGGTATATCTGTTGAAAATTGAGCGCCCAGATGTGTTCCACTTGTTGATTCGAATATTGGCTACACAAACAGGGAACATTGTAAACTATAGTGAATTGGCAAAGCATTCAGGCTTGGCTGTACCAACCCTTAAACGATACTTATGGTATGCAGAGAAAACATTCTGTATTAATTATGTTTCTCCCTACTTTACAAATGCGTTAAAAGAAATTACGAAATCGCCTACCTATTATTTTGTTGATTTGGGCCTACGTAATTTTGCTTTGGGACAAATGGGAAATCTTTCATTGCCAAACCAATTAGGGTTTGTTTTTCAGAATTACGTGTTTAACCTTTTAAAAAGTAAGTTGTTAGTAAGCAATGCAACATTGCATTTTTGGCGTACAACCGATAAAGCCGAAGTGGATTTTGTAGTAAATAAGGCGTCAGGTATTCTGCCCATTGAAGTTAAATATGGCGAAATAAGCAAACCAACTATATCACGCTCGTTCAGAAGCTTTGTTGATAAATATAGCCCAAAGGAAGCATGGATAATTAACCGTAATTTTGAATCGGAAATTATGATTAACGAAACTAAAATTAGATTCTTAGTTTATTATGCCTTGCCTCAAATATAAGTTATACAATTGTATATTAAAATTTGCTGAAAGCCATTTTGATTAGATCGATATTACAACACATTATTTGCTTTCATTGATAATTATTTTACCTCTCCCATAAGCGCGTAACAACTTGTAAAAAAGAACAATACCTTTGCCATAAGTTTTATTACATTTGTTGTAAAGATAAAACCCTTTGCTAACAAATTATCAATTTTTAAAAGAAAGTAACAGATGTAGAGGTATTTTGGATTTCAAATTTGTTGTACCTTTGTAAGTATTGTATTGTTTTTTAAGTTAATAGGATATTAAAGCATAAAAATGGGCAGAGATAAATTCAATACTTTCATTATTATTAAAATTCAGGCTTTGGTTGCTATGGTAATGGAACGGAAATCAATGTCATTTGAAGATGCATTATATCTTTTATATAATTCTAAGACTTATAGTGAGCTAATGAATGAGGGTACAAAAGTATGGCACTTTAGTACGCCAAAGCTTTTTGAAATTTTGGACAAAGAATATGTGAATAATATTTTTTCTCTACCGGATTATGTCTAAACAGCCAAGCAAATTAAACCCAATACAAAGTTTTCAATTATTTTGCCTTGAGAACTATCGAAACAGCACAGGAGTTTCAGGAAAGAAAGCATTAAATGTGTTTGTAAAGGAAGGAGTATTTGATTTCCTGGCATCAGGTTATGATTTACTGCATACCCAAAGTAAAAATTTCATTATAGATGAAATTAACCAGTTTATCAATCGTGAAAAATGCAATAAATGAAACTCTATCATGGTAGTACTGAAATTGTAAAATCTCCTGAAATATTAGATAAGCAGCGCTTGCTTGACTTTGGGAAAGGATTCTATGTTACATCGAACAAAGAACAAGCTGAACGCTGGGCTCAAATAAAACAAAGCAGAACGGGTAGGTTTAATGTTATGGCATATGTATCTGTTTATTCTTTAAATAATAAATTGTTTCAACAAAGTGAGTTAAGTATTAAAGAATTTACAGAAGCAAATGAAGAATGGCTTGATTTTGTTGTAAAGAATAGAAGTGAGGTCTATAATCATGGCTATGACATGGTGATTGGTCCGGTGGCCAACGATACCCTATATCAAACACTAAGCTTGTATGAAAGCGGCATTTTAACCAAACAAGAAACCATTCAAAGGTTAAAAATTCATCCTTTATATAATCAGGTTGCCTTTAATACAAAAAGCGCATTATTACATTTGCAATTTAAAGATGCATTTAAAGTTGCAATAGTTCGATAATAATTTTTTAAGAGCAAGATTATGAGAATATTGTAAATCCAATCCTTAAACACCTGTCTCTATGTAATTCATAAGTATAAATTTTGTCTCATTACTCATATCTCAAAATATAACGATCTATTGAAGTAGTTAATGGCTAAATATTCAATTTCATTTTAAACGATTTGCCCGTATCATAAGGCAAGGCAACCGCAGAACTTGTGGCTAAAAAAAAACTATTTTCTCCACGAATTACACGAATTATCACGAATTCAAAATCAACTATCGTGGATTTAATTATATTTTTCGTGCAAATTAGTGTAATTAGTGGACTCCCATTGGTCTCTATATTTTTAAATGCGGTAGCCTTGTATCATAAGGCTAACAGCTCGTAAAAAATAACAATACCTTTGCCATAAGTTTTATTACATTTGTTGTAAAGATATAAAGCTTGCATGACAAAAGAGAGCTTAATCCAAATAATGAACCAGAGCGAGAATCAAAAGGTTGAATTGAAAAGAACTTTTCCTAAAAGTTGGAATGGAATCCATAAAAAATACGAAAAAAACGGAATGGAATCCACAATATTGCTATATTTGTTGAAAGGTAAATGCAATGGAACAATTAATAGAAACCGCAAATCGCTTAATTCAGTTAGTTGATAAAAAGTTTGTCAGGGCTTTGTATGCAACTATAAACTGGAAAAGTAGGTTAATTGAAATTAAAGGTGCCCGTGGTGTTGGTAAAACCACACTGATGCTGCAAAAAGCCTATGAACTTCAAAATCAGGGGGCTCAAGTCTTGTATGTTTCGCTCGATAATGCGTATTTTTTTCGTCATAAATTGGTTGAATTAGCCGACTGGTATTATAAAAACGGGGGCAAATATTTATTTATTGATGAGGTACATAAATATCCGCAAAAAGAGAAAGGTCTTGATTGGTCTCTAGAAATAAAGAACATTTATGATTCCTATCCCAACCTTATTCAAATTTATTCCGGTTCATCTATTTTACAACTTTACAAGGGTTCAGGTGATTTAAGTCGACGTAAAGTAGGCTATCATTTACCCGGATTGTCATTTCGCGAATATCTGAGATTAAACGGGACTTTAAATTTTGAGGCTCAATCTTTTGAAGATGTAATAGAAAATCATAACCACTTGGCAATGGAAATCGTTGAACAAGTTAAAGTAATCCCTCAATTTTATGAATATATAAAAGGCGGTTACTATCCTTTTTATACTGAAGGAATTGAATATTATTATCAAAGGCTTAATGAAGTGACGAATGTAATACTAGAAACGGATATCCCTTCAGTAACCGATGTAAATTTTGAAACTTCGCTCAGGTTAAAGCGTTTGCTTGTGTTATTAACAAGTTCGGTACCTTATGCTCCAAATTTGACAAAACTTTCAGAACAATTGTTTATTGCTGATTACCGTACCTTGTTAAAATATCTAAACTATTTGGAAAAGGCCGGATTGATTAATACCTTAAGTGCAAATGCATCGGGTAATCAAATTATGAATAAGCCTGACAAAATTTATCTTGACAATTCAAACCTGATGCATGCTTTTTCAGAAAATAATATAAATAAAGGAACCTTAAGAGAGACCTTTTTATTTAATCAATTAAAAGCCAATCATGTAATAACATACCCAAAAAATGGAGATTTCCTGGTTGATGGAAAATATACCCTAGAAGTTGGAGGAAAGAACAAAACCAACAAACAGTTAATCGATATTGATAATGCTTTTATAGCTATGGATGATATTGAAACAGGGTTTGGGAACCGAATACCCTTGTGGTTGTTTGGGTTTTTATATTAAAATAATTCTATGAAAAAAGTACTAATCCTTGCTTACGATTTTCCACCTTATAATTCCATTGGAGTACAAAGACCGTATTCCTGTTTAAGCATAAGGGTTTCTAAAAACAGTATGATTTACTAATAAATAAATGTGGCTTAAATGACTATAGAGGAACTGATGGATACGTCAATGCCACGAAATCCAATTCTAGCAAAGACCTTTCGGGCGGTTAGTTTAGCAGAAAATGCCGGCTTTGGCTTTGATAAAATGTTGGATGGATGGCTTATGTATAATAAATCAAAACCTGAGTTTTATAGCTGATTAATTCATGCGTTTAGTTTGATGTAGATGTAAAGCCAGTCCCGAATTTACTTCGGGTGCGTCGGAATCCGCAGACACATCTTTATATTTCATGCCGAAAGCCTTCGGGATCGGAACAGCCTGTTCCGAACTTGATTCGGAAAAACAGTACCTGTTCCGCCATAGCGGAATGCATTAAAATAAACGCACCCGGAAATTTTCTTAATATATATTTATATTATCATATTTCCTTTAAAAATTGATAATCAGAATATTAAATCAATTTAAGAAAATTTATGACTTATTCAGGTTAGAAACTGTTTAAGTTTTGTTTTAAGAATATATTATGATGGATATTTAAGAAATATTTAGGCATTTTTGAAACTCATAGCACTTTTACTGAGCTTAGTCGAAGTATCGTTACGTGTAGAAAAAACAACGAAAATATTTCAAAAAAGACACATAATAGAACTAGTAGATAAAATTTAAACAGTTTCTTATTCCATCAAAGTAGCGAATTAGCAAGCTTCAATATTTTATCGATCACTACTGATAATTTATAGTGCAAATTTGCTTACCTTTACAGCAATGCTCATTACGGTAACTCACATTGCGATAATATCATTTAGATGAAGTTTTATAATAGGGATAAAGAGCTGGAGTATTTAGAGAAGATTGAAATGCAATCAAAGCAGTCTGCTCAGATGACATTTCTTGTTGGGCGTAGAAGAATTGGCAAAACCAGTTTATTGCAAAAATCAACTATAGGTAGAACCGCACTCTATTTCTTCGTAGCCCGTAAAAATGAAGTTCTTCTTTGTGAGGAATTTGTTGAAGAAATTCGCCATAAATTGTCAAAAGAGGTTTATGGTTCATTTTTATCCTTTAAAGATATTTTTGGGTGGTTGTTAGAATTATCCACACATACTCATTTCACTTTAATTTTAGATGAGTTTCAGGAGTTTTATTCGGTAAATGCTTCTGTTTACAGCGAAATGCAAATGCTTTGGGATAAATACAAAGAAAGCAGTAAAATGAATTTGATATTATGTGGTTCAGTTTATTCTATGATGAATAAAATATTTGAGAACTCAAAGGAGCCTCTTTTTGGACGAGCTACGCAACGTATAAACTTAAAAGAGTTTTCCGTGCAAACCTTAAAAGAAATTTATACCGATAATTATCCGAACTATTCACCGGAGGATTTTATAGCTTTTTACACCATAACTGGTGGAGTTGCAAAGTATGTGGAACTATTGGTTGAGGCTAAAGTTTTTTCATATAATGCTATCTTAAATCATATTTGTTCTGAATATTCGCTGTTTGTTGATGAAGGGAAAAATGTACTAATAGATGAATTTGGAAAAGATTATGGTAACTATTTTTCAATCCTTTCTTTGATTGCTTCATCTAAAACTTCCCGAACAGCAATCGAATCTATTTTAGGAATGCAAGTAGGAGGTTTTTTAGATCGTTTAGAATCTGATTTTGGAATAATTAAAAAGGTTAAACCCATATTTTCAAAACCTAATAGCCGTTCTTTAAAATATCAAATAAATGATAACTTTCTAAGTTTCTGGTTTCGTTTTTTTTATAAATTCAGGAGTGCAGTAGAAATTGGAAATTTTGAATACTTGAGAACTATTATTCAAAGAGATTTTAACATGTATAGTGGCAAAATATTAGAAAAATACTTTATTAATAAAATAAGCCTTGAAGGAAACTATTCTCAAATTGGTACTTATTGGGAAAAGGGCAATAGAAATGAAATTGATATAGTGGCCATTAATGAAATTGAAAAGAATATTGAGTTCATAGAAGTTAAAAGAAACTCTGAAAAAATTAATTTACTCGAGTTAAAAATGAAATCACAAAATATTGTTAAAATGCATTCAGGTTTTAACTTTATATATAAAGGATTATCATTGAAGGATATCTAGTAGCGCCATATTCCTATATAGTCTCAGCAAGAAAACTCCAATAATTTCGTTACTCTTGCATTTCAACCAGTCATTTACGAAAGTAAACTCCTGATTTTCAATGCTGCGAAAGCCTCATTCTTGGAACTTTCTTATCAGAGACCGAGTTTTCTTGCACGCACTATATAAGGTAACATACGAGCTTCTAAAATTGTATTTCCTAAAAAACTACCAAAACTTAGCAAATAAAAGAGTGTATTAAATCTACAAATAGCAAAGGAATTAGGGTCCCTAAAATAGTATGGATAACCGGTATATCGATCAAACATGCTACCCACTTCGGGTGAATGATTACCAAAAATAATTTTAAAAAAAGTGGGAATATCCTTTGCAAGCATATTCACTGTACATTGTGTATCGTGAAAATAATATACGGTGTCACCTCCTCCATAATAAAGCAGGTATATACCAGCAAATGCTAGTCCTGCGAAAATATTTACCCACAAGCCCCAAACAAAATATTTGTAATAAGGCTTCTTTTTTATGTGTTTGTTTTTTATTCGTGTACCCACAAAGTAGGCCACTAAAAGTAGGAATGGAACAACAAATAGGTCTTGTATGGTAATTAGGTTGTTCAAGATTAAAGCAATTAATAATTTGAAGGATAAAGATATAAGTAATAAATAATTGTCAATGAATAATAAACAATTAATAGTTAAAATGAGCAATTATGAGTTTATTTAAAACACGCCGGTTGCATCAATCTGTCATCGTCCGCAGGTCACGGCAGAGTTGCTTAGAAGTGAAATAATCTGATTTTAGAAGTAAGATTAAATAATTTGTTTTTTGTTCTTATTTTGAAATCTTCTGATGAGCATCAACCTGTCATTGTCCGCAGGTTATGACAGCGTTGAATAAGATAGAAGCAATTAATAATTGTCAATGCGTAATGAACAATTAAAATTGAGCAACCGCATTTAAAAATATAGAGACCAACTGTTGTCCACTAATTTCATTTCTAAAAATAACGTAAATTATCTTTACTTATAAGTAAAAAGATTACAATTTGGGCTAAAGCCCATTTTCTTTCTGAACATAAATTACTTCTGGCTTAGGCCAGGGGCTATTGAAACCATACTATGATGGGGCTTTAGCCCAAATTTTTAATTGAAAATCAATGATATTTTGCATATTTATTCAATTACAAAAGAGGAACTTATACAACGGCTTAACGATATTGAATGGGAAGATTTTGAAGTTAAATTAGCAAAATCGGAACTGCCTAGAAGTATTTGGAGTACAATTAGTGCTTTCTCAAATAGTGCTGGGGGGTGGTTAGTGTTAGGTGTGGAACAATTAGAGCAGGAAAATCTTTGGGAATATTTTTTTATGCTTTTTGAGCGCTTAAAACTTAGAATAAATGTCCCTTTTAAAATGGGATCATAAGGATTTGCCATCGATGAATCACCGGCTATGGATGCTATACGCGAGGCTTTGGTAAATTTATTGATGCATACCGACTATTTTAGTCCGGCTAAGCCACGTATCCGTATTTTTATAGGATAGAATTCTTTAATCAGGGAAGCTTGCCTTTAGCATTAGATAAACTTATGGAGATGGATACTTCTATTCCGCGGAACCCTGTATTGGCAAAATTATTCAGAACAGTGCATTTGGCCGAGAATGCCGGCTTTGGTTTCGATAAGATGATAGATAGATGGTATTTATACAATACAACGAAACCAGTGTTTTATAGTGATTTTACTTCAACAATAACGACTTTTAAGTTTTCAGTAAAAGATGTCGTAAAAGATAAAAATGCAGAAGTAATTAAGCTGATTACTCAGAACAAAACAAAACAATAACAGCCAATAAAATTGCAGAAAAGCTTGATCTAAGTGGTAGAATGGCTCAACGAATATTGGAGAACTTGCAAAAGCAAAATAAAATGAACAACCTCGCAGCAAGCTGACGAGGTATCAAAAAAAGAATTCCTTTTTCTAACGATGCAAGCATCGGAGTATTAAACTCATTTATCCCGATACGCTCCGCTCCCGAATTATCGGGATTCGTTCAACTTACCCCGAGTACTCGGGGTTGATTCATTTCATTCTTAAAACCTGAGTTTCACGAAAATTAATGGTTTTAGCAATGAACGGAAATGGCGGCATTTGTTTTGTTTCTAAAAACATGTATATTTGTATATAAACGGAAACAAAATGCTGTACCTTTCATTCAAATCTATTTTCAATAACTATCCGATTTTTTCGTTAAAAGATATCGAAAAATCATTCCCGGACTTTAACAAAATGAATTTGTATAACTGGCAAAAAAAAGGATATATATATAAACTTAGAAGCCAACACTATTGTTTTGCCGACGAACAATACGATGAAGAAAAACAATATATTATAGCTAATCGAATTTATAAACCTTCGTATGTTAGCTTGGAAACAGCACTTTTTTATTATGGCTTAATACCGGAAGCCGTGTTTACAATAACCTCAATATCAACATTAAAAACAAAATCGTTTAAAAATAGCGTAGGAAATTTCACTTATAACACCTTGGGGGCGTCCCGTTTTTTCGGATATAGACTCGTACAGAACGAACTGTTTACATTTAAGATTGCCGAGCCGGAAAAAGCGTTATTGGATTTTTTGTATCTCAAAAGCTACATTACAACCATGGAGGATATATTAGGATTACGATTAAACAAAATAACGTTAAAGCATGATTTTGATTTTCAAAAATTTTATAATTATGCTAATTTATTTAATTCAAAAGTATTATTACTTAGGGTTGATCTAATAAGGGAATTTATTTATGCTTAGTTTAAACGAAATCCAAAAGTATTATCCTGCAAATCTACATGGGTTTAGAAGTTTTATGTTGCGTGAATACTTGCAATATAAAATATTAGAAATAGTTTTTGAAAGTAAGCATGCAGACAAACTATGTTTCCTTGGAGGGACGTGCTTGCGTATTGTTCACAATAATTCAAGATTCTCGGAGGATTTAGATTTTGATAATTTTAAACTCACCGAATCCGACTTTAATGATGTTGCTTTAACAATAAAAAACGAATTATCTAAACAGGGCTACGAAGTGGAACTGAAAAATGTTTTTGCAGGAGCTTTTCACTGCTATATACGTTTCCCAAAGTTGTTATTTAATTCAGGTATTTCTGGGCATAAGGAGGAAAAAATCCTAATTCAATTAGATACCGAGGAACAGGATTTTAATTTTGAACCGGAGAAAATTATTATTAATAAATTTGACGTTTTTACCTCCATTAATACCACACCTATTGATTTGTTGTTGTCGCAAAAATTTTATGCACTTGTTAATAGAAAGCGCAAAAAAGGACGTGATTTTTTCGATATTTTGTTTCTACTTAAAAAAACACTGCCAAATTATGCTTATTTGAATAAAAAAATGGGCATAAAGAATAGTCGTGAATTAAAAGATCGCATACTATTTGAGCTTGAATCAATACATTTAGAAGATATAGCAGCCGATGTTAGCCCCTTTTTGTTCAATTCAGGGGACACTAAGAAAATATTATTGTTTAAAGAATATATAAATCAAACTTTTTAGGTGAATTGTATTTCAATAGGGGTGGTATCGCAACTGTGAAAAGAGACATAGATGTTTTGAAAGAAAAAAAATATGCTAAAAAGAATCGGAAGCCGTAAAACGGGATATTGTGAAATTAACGCAAAGACCACATGAAAAAAATCCTTATACTAGCCTATGATTTTCCACCCTATAATTCTATTGGAGCACAACGCCCGTTTAGTTGGTATAAGTAATTAAAAGAATTGGGTTGGAGCCAATGGTATTGGGTGCACGACAAATTCCCCTTTTATTTAATTTATTGATATTCATGCATCAATTTCGTATATTGACTATTTATAAAAATAAAAATGCTGTATATGGATAAATTAGATTGTATTTTCGAAGAATTCAAGAAAGAGGTTAAATCCTTTTCACAGAACTCCAATAACCGTGAAAATTTATATGATTATGAAAGTGGTTTTAGGGATTTGGTTCAAAAATATGAGCATGAAATA
>JAQICC010000077.1 GCA_027858735.1 Salinivirgaceae bacterium | reverse complement strand
GGTAAATAGGGAATTTCATATTTATGTTAAATTTGATATTAGCAAACTAATATACAGCAAAAATTTTAAACATAAATATGCAGCAAATTTTGCTTTATACGAATATAACTGTGTTTTTTTTATACTTGAGATTTATTCCTACGTGTTTTGTATTGTATCATTAACTTACTTAAATGCTTAAATCAAATATCTTCTATTCTATCCCTTCCCACTCTTTATAAAATTGCTCAAGAAATTGCACCATAAAATTATGTCGTTGAATGGCTTGCCGTCTACCTTCCTCTGTATTCATCCTATCTTTTAATAACAACAACTTTTCGTAAAAATGATTGATCGTAGGAGCATTGGATTTTTTATATTCCTCCTTGGTCATGTTTAGGGTTGGTTTTATTTCAGGATTGTAAATAGCCCTGTTTTTAAACCCCCCATAATTAAAGGCTCGTGAAATTCCCATTGCCCCAATAGCATCGAGCCTATCGGCATCTTGCACTATTTCAAGTTCTATTGATTTGTAAGAAACCGTAAAATTGCCCCCTTTAAATGATACGAATTTTATAATGGGTATTATCTGTTCAACAATCTCATTCTGTACATTTAAGGTTTTTAAAAACTCCAAGGCTTTTATACTCCCAATATTCTCATCGCCATCATGGAATTTTGAGTCAGCAATGTCATGTAACAACGCCGCCATTTCTACTATAAAAATATTGCATTGTTCTGTTTCTGCAATCCTCTTTGCCATTTGCCAAACCCTTTTAATATGCCACCAATCATGTCCCGATTCAACACCTTTCAAGGTTTCTTTTACGAAAAGAATGGTTTTTTCTATTATTTCGGTCATACCATTCATTTTAATTTTGTTTTTTCTATAGGTATATTGCTGACTTTATGCACTTTACAATATCATTTTTAAAATATTAAAAAAAAATTCATTTTAATATTAGGGTAAAGCTGTTTTCAATGGTCATATAAGTGTTATAACCCTTAAAACCTTTTTGGTTAATTGAATTAATAAATAAAAAAACCTACCCTTAAGCCTGATTTCATTACTGAAATCGCACCGTTTTAAAGTTGTTATAAACCCGGTTTCCCGACCGGGTTTTTTCTTGAAAACTGTGAGAGCAATAATCCAAAAATAACAATAAGAATACCCAATAGTTTAAATATTCCTATTTGCTCATCAATAATAAAGTAAGCAAATATTAATGTAAAAACAGGTACACTATTGGTGAATGCTGCTGCCTTTGTAGCTCCCAATTCGCGAACGCCATAGGTATTAAAAATAAATGCTAGGGAAGAAGCTAATATGGCTAATGCACTTAATGGATAAATGATATCTAATGAAATTTCAACATTATTAAATTCAGTAACACAGGTGGGAAGGAAAAATGGTAAAAAGAAGAATATACCTAAGAAATTTTGCCAGGTAGCTACTGAAAATGTATTGTAATTATTTGCAGCTTTACGCAAAACTAACAAATAGCCAACAGCACTAATCACAGCTCCTAGCAAAAGTAAAATACCCTTTATTGAATAATGCTGACTTGATGATTTATCAAAAACTATAATAGCAACGCCAACAAATGATATAAGCAAACCAACAATATTTAATGGCAAAACTTTTTCTTTTAAAAACAGATATGAACCTATAGGTGTAAACAGTGGAATAGTAGCAATAAAAATGGCTGCAAACGATGCTGAAGTTGCTTGAATACCATAACCCTCAAACACAAAATATAAAAAAGGTTGAAAAAAGCTTAATAAAATAAAATGCTTTAAGTGTTCTTTTTTAATTCGCTGTAATCGCTTAAAAGCGATACTAAAAAATAGTAATACAACTGTTGATATAATTAGCCTTAAAGATATTATGGTAATGGGCGAAAAGAAAACCAATAACTGGCGAGTCCATACAAATGACATTCCCCAAAATATCATGGTAAAGGTTAACAGTATCCATGAAATGATTTTTTTATCCATTGTTTTCAAATAAATAATTGCAAGGTTATTTAGAAGTTAAATCCCATACCCCATTCAACAAATTCAGCCTTTGCTGCATGTGCCTTTATTGACACATTAAAAAATAGCTTTTTAACCGGATAAAATCGTAAAGCCACCCTTTGATAAAAGAACAAACCAAAATCAACTGGCCGGTGCATATAAAAACCAAGTTGAACTGCCAATCTAAATCTATCAACCACCATATCACTTGCTAAAAAACCGGCATAACTCATTAAATCTTTATCTGTTACTTTATCAATATCCTCATAGTATTCTACTAAATATCCTTGATAAAAATGATCAAAACCCACACCAATAGTTCTTTTGGGGTTTATTCGTTTATTAATTGAAATCGATGTGGTGGTATTAAAATATCGAATATTACTTTCCAATTTATTTTTCGATCTCCATGAACAAGCTACCATGGGTATAATTTCAATATCTTGAAACTTTTCAGGAGTTACTCCTGTTTTAAATGCTTTAATAATAGTGCCCGGTGAATATGCAATACTTAAAACTGCCGAGGTCATATTTAATCCAAGATTTGGATAGGCATAAGCTCCATTACTAAAATGTTGAAACTTAGCACCGGCTCCTAATTCCCATCTATTGTTAAATTTATACTTATACAATAAACTAAAATCAACATATACATTCATATCACTACCAATAGCAACATTTTCCGGATTGCTTATTGAATCATACTCATTAATACCAAAAGTTGTTCCTGCACTCCAACTGGTACTTAAAAAATTACCATTCCTTCGTATAAAGGGTAATTCCATAAACAAAAAAGCAGCTTTTGGCTTGCCAATAATTCTGTTCTTGAAATTTGCAGAATAAAAACCTATCCCAAAAATGGGATAGTTGTATAGCGAATGCCAATATTTTGATCCGTCAGATTGGAAGCCCAATCGAACCTCACTTCCCAAATATGGGTTATTGGCCAAACTATCCATAGCATCTCTATGAACAATTACTTTCCCTGCATAACCATGAAGCTCAAGTTTCGGATATAGTTTTATTTGATTATCATCTTGTGCAAAAGCTCCATTTGAAAATACAAAGGAACCTAGTATAAATAAACAGATAAATTGTTTTATTCTCATTAATTGGTCAATTTTCGAGCTCAAAATAACCAATTCTTATTGAATTATTCAACCTTTATTTTTGTAATTGATTTATGATCTTATACAAAGCTATATATTTAACTATTACATTGAATATTTTTAAAACTCTACTTGATTGAATTACAAAATTCATGTAGGTTTGTATGAATGGGTACTATTTGGTATCTTCATTGAACAATACCTCGTGTATGAATAGAAAAATCTTCCAGTTGATTTTTGTTTTAATCATTATTTCAGCCTTTGGGGTGATCATAAAAAACTATGTTGATTCTATTGTATCAAATATTGAGGATTATAAATTGGTTCTCGATAAAAATCCACAAACAGAGATATCAAGACTATCTCCCATAGTAATTCATTTGTCGCAAGATATTGACAACCAGAAATTTCCATTAAACCTACCCATAGAAAACAATTTTTTTAAATTTTCGCCTGATATTTCAGGATATCTCTATTTTACTGATAGAAAAACTATTGAATTTCAACCAAACAATCCGCTTAAAGCTGGCCAAGAGTATTCTGCAAAATTAGATGTGAAAAAAATATTTCCTCGCATTAATAAGAAACCCTTCCATTTCAGATTTACAACACCCGAACTTACTTATAGAATAAAAATTAAGGAGGTGGTGTATGTTGACTCATTAAATAATGACAAGCCCGCCATAACCGGAAATATTACGTTTAATGATTATGTTGAATTTGAAAAAAAACAAAAACTGGTTTCTGCAATCCAAGATGGCAAATCACTTATCATAAAATACTCACCCGGAAATGACAATAAATCAATAGAGTTTAAAATAATTGATATTGAGAGAACGCATAAAAAGGAACATGTTGCTATAAAATGGAATGGCAAACCTATTGATTCTAAAAAAGCCGATAGTACAAACATTGAAATAATATCGAAAGATTCGTTTGATGTAGTTTTTACAAAAATGATTTACTTTCCAAAACCACTACTTACAATTCGCTTAACTGACCCAATAGACTCTGCAAGTATTATAGATTCTATGATTAGTATATCAAACTTGAATACGTATAATATTGAGGTAAGCAAAAACGAAATAAACATACATTTTAATGAAACTACTAATAGAATTCATACCCTTTTTATTTCCGACAAGTTAAAAAACGAAAAAGGAATAGAACTTACTAATAATTTCAACTTTAACTTTAACTTACTTACCAACAGCACATTAGTCGACATAGTAGATAAATCGCATTTCAAACCCTTCAATAAAACATCGAATTTATTCGAAATAAGTGCTTTAAACATAAAAAACTTAAACATTGAAATTACTCATGTACCTGATAAAAACATGATGCAATTTCTTCAAGTCAATAATATTGATGGCGTTGAAGAAATTCAGCGCGTTGGGAAACAAATATTCTCAAAAACTTACAATCTTAATGAAGATATAGACTATTTGCCCAAGCAAATTGCGAACTATAAACTTGACTTTTTAGGCGTTAATTTGTCAAAAGGAGGATTATACAATTTTAAAATTTCTTATAATGATTCTTCCATGGTATTCAAAACTGAGAGTGGTAATGGAGCTGATAATACAAAGAAAAACAAAACCATTCAAAACAATATTGTTTTTTCTGATATTATGCTTATTGGCAAATTAAATTCCCTCGATTCTCTTTATATATTTGCCAGCCATATGCAAAATGGAAATCCCATTCAAAATGGCAGGGTTGAAATATTTGATTATCAGCAAAACCTGATTGGTACTCTTTTAACCAATTCGAATGGCGTAGCAAAAACCAAAGTTGAAGGAAGCCAGTTTTTTATTCGAGTTACCCACAACAACCAAATTAGTTATTTAAAAGTTAACAAAAGTACCAGCGAATTTATTCTTAATAAAAGTGGTGTAAAATCAAATAAAGGATACCTATGCCATATAGAAGGTCTGAAATCAATTTACGACCCTTCTGATAGCATTAGAGTCGGTATCATATTAAAAAAAAACGGGAAGCTTCTGCAAAGCCAAGAACTTGTTGAAATAAAACTAAAAACCCCGGAAGGTAAATATATAAACACTCAGCTAGTAACGTTTTCAGCGGCGCTTTTTAAAACCTATAATGCAAAGCTTCCATTTAATGCAGCACATGGTATCTGGAAAATAATATTATCTAATTCAATCACTGAATTTCAATATCCTTTTAAAGTTTTCGATCAACCTAAATTAGAACTACCCCTAAGTTTTATATTAAATACTAAAAAAAATACGATTGAATTAATAGCAAAAGGCACTCTCTTAAAAAATGCAAAAATAAAAACCACCATAAAGCCAATTGATAAAATTCCTTCATTAAAATATCAGCATTATATTTTTGCTAATAATGAAAGTTCAACCCAGCTTGAGAAAATTTATACTATAGAGCTCAATAAGTATGGTAAGGCAACTATTAAAATACCCGATTGGTTTGAATCAGGAAAGTCGTATAAGTTAACATCAAAGGCTAAATTACTTGATGACGTGGTATTGAATACCGATACTATTATAAGACTCAATGGCATTTCAAACAGGCTTGGCATGAAGATCATACAAGAGTCGGAACATTCTATATTGGTTGATTTATTGATTTTGAATAATGATTTAATTCCTTCTACCAATAACTCAAATATTCAACTTAATATTCAATTGGAAAACTTACATAATTCTAAATCAGCAATAACAATGATTGATACAAGCCTAAACTTTAAAGGTCAGTCAATAATCACAATACCTATTCAACCTCAATTATCGCAAATAAACATTCAAGCTACAAATACAGAAACTAAACAAACCATTTCTTATCTATCTGATGTCAAGCATCAAAAAAAAAATCAATATGAATCACGCATAAAAACTCACAAAGAAAGCTACTCTACCCATGATACATGTATAATTACAATAGAAGGAGAATTATCTGAGGCAGCACTCATTACTGCAGAAAATAGTACGCAAATTTTCAATTCTAAATGGATAAATCCGATTAGTAAAAAAAAAGAATTCAGTTTTGTTATTACTGAAGAAATGTTGCCCGGTATTTATATAAATCTAACCTCCTTTAATTCTCGGCTCTGCCAATATTCTTCAAAATACATAAGCGTTTATGTTACAGATATTAATAATTATCAACCTATTACGGCCGACATCCCCTATGATTGGAAATCAGATGGTACGACAACTATTCACGTTTCAAATCCCAATTCTTCTGATATTAATTATTTAATATTTATTTCAGGTGCAAGTGATAGTTCGAGTGCTAATTTTTCAATTCCTAACTATTTTAATCAAAAACAGCAAAACCCTACCAAAAACTATAGTTCGGTAAACATGGCGCAAAATACAGGTTGTAAGGCAAATATTAGCCAAGCTAATTTTAAGTTAGAAACATTTAATTTATATGAAAATAACTATAAATATCTGGGTGATCAATTGATTTTAGGGCCATATAAAATTGAAGGTAAGCAAAAACAAGCCCAACATATTTTTTTGCCAAATATAAAGGGTGCATTAAATATTAAACTGCTTGGGTATCACCCAAACTCAGCGAACCTATTTGAAATAAAATCAAAGGCTAATATTATTAACCCTATAAGTATAATTTCTCACCATCCAAAATACCTCAATGCCGAAGACCTATCAGTTTTTCCAATTGAAATTGCAAACAACACTTCAACACCTGATTCATTGTTTATTGATATTAGCGATGCTAAAAACCTTGACATAATTAGCTTAATGGAATATACTCTTATGGTTAATCCGAATAGCCATGGCACGTATTATCTAAAAACCAAAGTAAAAAAAATAAGTGGGGAAGGTAAATTTACATTATCCGTAAAATCCAGAAACAATCAATTAAAAAAAACTATCACCATTCCCATATACTCCAATCCTAATGTCGTATCAACAGCAACTAGTAAGCAAATTGCTCCTGATGAACAATGGCAAAAAACGGTATCACCATTTGGCATTAAAGGAACAAATTCAGTATTATTCGAGTTTTCAACCACCTCTATTCCACCTATTAGTAAATTAATTCAAAATATTAGCGAGAATAGCAAGCAGGAACTTATTATAATAATTAACCAAACCTTCCCGCTAATTTATATGAATAAAATTATTAGCGATAAAAAGACCATAGAACTGAATACCAATAAAATAAAAAGTGCACTTTTTACAATTATTGAATATCAAACTATTGATGGAGGATTTTCTTATGAAAAGAATAACATTGAGGCAAATGGTTGGTTAAGCTCATACCTTGGCGAATTTATACTTGCTGCCAAACAAAACAATATTAAAGTAAATGATGGGATGTTAAATAAATGGCAACGATATCAAAAAACAGAGCTTCGTAAGGCCAAATTTAATGATATAAAGGATATTTCAGATAAAGCCTATACCATTTACACCCTTGGACAGGCTAATGCCATTGAAATTGATGAACTTAATGAAATTGGGACAAGTAACAATTCATTGGTAAATAACTTATATATAGCAAATACTTATGCTAGTATTGGTAAATATCGGATGGCCAAAACCATTATTGAAACAAATAACCTTTATCAAAGTATAAACTCAGCAAGTATTACTGAGAATAGCTTATTGTTAAAACTCGCTGTTATTTTAAAACAACCGGAAACCGCTGTAAAGTTCCTTCAACGTTTAAATCAAGAAATTGAAAATAAATCAAATAAACCAACCGATGTGGCCATTGCATTAAGCAGCATTATGCAAACAATTAAGTATTTGCAAAGCGATAAAACATATAAGCTAGAATATCAGGTAAATAACGGAAAAACGATTCAATTCATGTCGCAATCGGAGCTTTCATATATTGATATACCATTGGAATTTACACTTTCGAAAAACACAGACTTTACGAATACCTTTACCGATACCATTTTTATGAATTACTGGCAAACCGGCAACCCACAACTGCTGAATAAGCCAAATACTAAATTAAAGGGTTTAGAAATTAGTAATGGATATTACGATTTTGATAATAATACTTTAAATACTCAAAAGCTTAACCTTGAAAACGTTTATAAGCAGGTGCTTGAATATAAAAACATTACGAAACAGTTACTGCAAGATTTTTCAGTATCTATTCCAATACCTGCCGGAGTTGAATTGCTTTACTCCAACATTGACAAAATTAATATACAAGAGTCCGGTAATACAGGAATAATAGAATTACAAGTTGAATTAGACAAATCAGAACATAAAAAAATAGTTTTAATTTATAAAGCTAAATACCAAGGAGAATATTTGGCATACCCTATAAAAACATTCAACAATAATTCATTGAATGGGAAAGCTTTTACTAATCAATCAAAAATTAAAATCAATTAGCTTCAATGCAAATCTCTAAAACCTAAACCCAACAGTTGCCATGAATTTATGACTATCGGTTGTTAAATTCGCTTTGCTCGATTCTAACACGGAATTTTCATTAGAATTAAGAGGGTACATATAATAATCTTCATTACCTGTAACAAACTGATAAGAAGCATCAAAGTATACATTCCCTGCATTTACTCCAATTCCACCCGAAGCTAAAAGTTTATAAGCATCAGCATTGGGTTCTGAAGAATTATACGGACTTTCTATAAAACCTAAACCCCCTCGGAGACTTAGCATCCCTATTCTATATTCTGCACCTGTTTTAATATTTATAGCTGATGAATATATTTTTTCAATGTTCCTATTCTGTTCTTCAAAAAAATCATCCGTAGAGCTCATATTCATCGATGAATAATTCATATATTCAATTTCAGCAGATACAATGGCCGATTTACTTAATACCAAGGCGCTACTTAATATAAGTTTAGCGGGTGCAGAAAACTGCCAGGTATAGGATCCTTTGGGCGATATACCAGAAATATTCTCAATCCCATTGCCTAAATCTAAATTAGCAATAACATCGGTCCAATAATCATACTTTATATTATACAATGTTGGGGTATGAAAGGCTACTCCTATCCTAATCATTTGCGATACTTTATAAAGCATACCTAGTTTTAGGTTGAAACCACGACCCTTAGCCTTCAAATTATCATATGAATCAAAATCAATTAATGCTATTTCATTGCTATATGCCTCTTCAGAATGATGCACAAAACTGGTATAGTTTATTCTCTGAAATCCTAAGGTTGCACCTAAATAGAGCTGATCTTTATAATTTGCACTTACATTAAAGTCTAACTCTCCTGCATATCCTGAAGTTCTAACTTTATGTTTTTGATCACTTCCATACTCTCCATTCAAACTATAATCATTTGAATATATGCCATTTATTGTATCTGAAAGAAAAATTAATTCAGCATCAAAATAAGCATTTCCACCGGCTTCATCAGAATATGTATTTACTAAATCTGTTTGAAAATCGAGTAAAGAGCTCTCATTGTTTGTTCCCGAAATAATATAGCTTTTATTATAATCGTTTAAATGATTGTAAGCAAAACCTACATTAATACTTTTCCAATCGGAATTGGTAGTATTGGGGTTTACCATAACAAATCCCAAATTGGTAAGCTGAAAACTCAATTCATCACCCTTGGTTATTGCTGAATTAAAATCCGAAGTAGTATTGTGGTCGGTCCATGCAGTAGAAACTCCAAAATCGCCTTTGCGATACAAACCTGTACCAGCCGGATTGGTTGCCATTACAGACAAATCGGCTCCTAAAGCACTAAACGCACCTCCCATAGCCGTATAACGGGCTGTGCCCGAAGGTAAAAACTGTGAGAAGTTCAACACATCGTATTCGTTTTGTCCTACAGTTACAAGTGCTAAAAATGTTAAAAATATACTTGAAAATATTCTTTTTGTCATGGTTCGGATTCTTAAGTTTAACAATTACTATCTACCTCTTCGTGGTGTTGAGCTCGATGATTTTGATGATGAGCTCGATGATGAACTTGATCGGCTACTACCACTACTACTTGATGAACTTTTTGGTGCTGAATATGATGATCCACTTGATCGGCTATTCCCGCTACTCGATGATGAACTTCGTTTTGGAGCAGAGTAACTTTTTGAGGTCCTTTTGGGTGTTGAAGTACGTCTTGGTGGCGAATAGCTAGATTTTTGAGTAGTTCTTGTCGGAGTAGCAGTTCTTTTATAAGCATTTGTGCTAGTACTTATTTTTTTGGAATTACCCGAATTTGAACTTGAACTAGTAGTACGTTTTGGAGCCGTATAACGTGTTGCGCTACTTGAATTTGTTGACCTTCTGGTTGAATTACTGCTGCCTGAATTATACTTTGCCCTGTTCGATGAAGTCCGGGTTCTTGTATAACTAGGTGTATATCCATTTCTTGACGAGGGAGTCGAAATACTTTTTGATGATTCAGTTCTGGTTCTTGTATAGGTAGTTTTACCAAATGTAGAATTTACAGCTTCTTTTCTCGACACAGCAGGTGGATTTTTGCTTAACACCTTCTCTCCTTGCAAAGCACGGCTTGATTTGGCAACAGAAGTATTGCCTATTTCGCCACCTCCCTGAGTTCTTGTACTAGATTGATTGCTAACTTCAGCTTCCTTTGCATTTGACAATTCATTCGTTCTTGATGATGAAACCCTCATTGGAGCAAGGTCTTCCTGCAAATCAAAGTTGGAATTACCACTGCTATTTTGATTGGTACTCCCTCTCTTTCTGGTATCACCATTATTTACAATACCTGTATTTGGACTACCCGAAGCGCCTGAACGTCGAGGGCCATAATAAGAGCCTCTATCATCGTCAAGATAGCCTCCTCCAAAACCTCCATAGGAGTAATAATCATTATAATAACTTCCGTAATAGCCACAACCATAACGACCATGATGACCATAATAAGGCGAGTTATAGCCATAATTGGGATATCCATATGCCCCATACCAAGGATCCCATACTGAATAATAAGAATTATACCATGGATTATAATTATAATTATAACCGAGCCCCCAACCATAACCCAATCCAATACCCCAACTTATGCTCCATGGATTGTAACTATTATTATAGTTATCATTAGAATAAGATTCATTGTCTTCGTAATAATCTCCTTGATATTCATCGTCATGGAATTTATTTAATCTATCAGCGTAATTATAGTCATCATAATCACTCAAAAACATTCCACTAGTGTCAACTTGCATAGTATCAACAACTGTTGATCGTTGCATTGTGGTTAATTCTGCCTGTCCTACTGCTTTCACTGAAGCATTACTTTTGGGATTGTAGTAAATATCATCAACATAGGCACTGTTGTACGTTCCACATGAGGCCATTAAGAAAGAGCCTGCTATCAATCCAATTAGAGTATTTAATTTATTTTTCATAAGCGGCATCTTATTTGAGTTTTATATTAAAAATATTATCGTTTATTTTGCATCTCAAAGATATACTAAACTATAAACAAATTTTATACCAAAACTGATTATGGGAAAATTTTTAACATCGCGCGAAGAGAATTATTCACAATGGTATAACGAATTGGTTGTAAAAGCCGATTTGGCTGAAAATTCAGCTGTTCGTGGATGTATGGTAATAAAGCCATATGGCTTTGCCATTTGGGAAAAAATGAAAGATGCTTTAGATCAAATGTTTAAGGACACTGGTCACGAAAATGCATATTTTCCATTATTCATTCCTAAATCATTTTTTAGTAAAGAAGCTGCCCATGTGGAGGGATTTGCAAAAGAATGTGCAGTTGTTACTCACTATCGCTTACGAAACAAAGCCGATGGCACAGGTATTGAAGTTGACCCTGATGCAAAACTTGAAGAAGAATTAATTGTGCGCCCCACATCGGAAACCATAATATGGAATACCTATAAAAATTGGATACAATCGTACCGCGACTTACCAATCTTGGTAAATCAATGGGCTAATGTGGTTCGATGGGAGATGCGAACACGCCTATTCTTACGCACTGCTGAATTTTTATGGCAAGAAGGTCATACTGCACACGCTACTAAGCAAGAAGCCATTGATGAAACAGTACAAATGATTAACGTTTATGCTGAATTTGCTGAGAAATTTATGGCAATGCCTGTTATTATGGGACATAAAACCGAAAATGAGCGTTTTGCAGGTGCTTTAGATACCTATTGTATTGAGGCATTAATGCAAGATGGAAAAGCATTACAATCTGGTACTTCACACTTTTTAGGACAAAATTTTGCCAAAGCATTTGATGTAAAGTTTTCAAATAAGGAAGGTAAGTTAGATTATGTTTGGGCAAGCTCATGGGGTGTTAGCACTCGCTTAATGGGAGCACTTGTTATGGCACACTCCGATGATAATGGATTGGTTCTGCCTCCAAAACTAGCCCCCTATCAAGTTGTTATTGTACCAATTTATAAAGGCGAAGATCAATATAGGACTGTACTTGAAGCTGGAAATAAAATTAAAGACCAACTAAAGGAGTATGGTATTTCAGTGAAATTTGACATGAGAGATACGCATAAACCAGGATGGAAATTTGCTGAATACGAGCTTAAAGGTGTACCAGTTCGATTGGCCTTAGGTGCTCGCGACTTAGAAAATGGAACCATTGAAGTTGCCCGTCGTGATACTTTGGAGAAAAACACCTACCCTCAAGAGGGAATAGCTAAAGTTGTTAAAGATTTGCTAAATGAAATACAAGAGAACATTTATCAAAAAGCTTTTAAATATAGAGCTGAGCATACTTTTAGTGCTGACACTTTAGAAGAATTTAAAGACATTTTAGACAACAAGGGTGGCTTTGTTTATGCCCATTGGGACGGTACAGCTGAAACGGAGCTTAAAATAAAAGAAGATACAAAGGCTACTATACGCTGTATTCCTGTTGATAATAAATTGGAAGAAGGTAAATGTATTTATACTGGAAAACCTTCTGCACAAAGAGTCTTGTTTGCCAAAGCATATTAGAGGAATTCGTTAAAGTAAAAAATAAATAATCAAATCGGTGACGCAATATGCGTTATCGGTTTTTTTATTTTATTACGCACCTGCTTGAAATTTATCCTTTCAAATTGATAGATGATACTGCTCTTTCATATTAAACAAGCATAGTTCCGAATCCTATCTCAGACAAAATCACAATAAACTATTGTGACCTTTTCAAATGAACTATTTAAATTAATCTTTACAATTTTGAATGCATTCATAATAAACTAACCCAAAAACAGAACCTCAAGGTTCTAATAATTAATTTTCACAAACTCCTGACAAAACAACATTTACACAACTGATTTACTGCAACTTAAAAATATAATATGTGTTTTAAAAATACGGATGAATAATTACAGCACCTCTAAAAAGGTAATCATTTCAAATTAACATCTTTGATAAATATTATTTGATATTTTTATTACAGCTAAAGCTTAAAAATATACATCAATAGAACCATTGATATACTTCGTTGCCGACGGTAAAAATAATCAATTCAATGAATGTGCTTCATACTATACTACAAACACAACTCCTACCATTGAATTGCTAATTTTACAGGCATGATATAATGTCATAAGTATTTATTTTGTAACTTAACAAAAATGTAAAAGTTCAGAATAAGCACCCAAACTAAATAATTGTATAGGTATGAAAAAAAATTATAATTTACTTTTAAGTATAGCAGTCATTGCATCAATGGCTTTTATTATGAGTTGTCAAGGACCTGGGGGAGTTCCTGGTGCTGACGGCACTAATGGTACTGATGGAATTGATGGAATCCCTGGTACAAGTGGAAATGTTACGTGTATGACCTGTCATAATGAGACAACAGATTATACCGTAAAGCGCGTTCAGTTTAATGAATCAGCTCATTCACTTGCCACTCGTTATACGAGTACTGGAGAATGTTCGGGCTGTCATTCCACAGAGGGTTTTTTAGAAAGAGCAAATTTCACCTCAACAAGTGACATTTATGATTTAGCATTGACCCAACAAACTCCTATTTCATGCCGCACATGTCATAAAGTTCATTATGATTATGCTGCCACCGATTGGGATTTAACAATTGATGATGAGGTAACAGAATCTCTATTTGGTACCTTATCGGCCGACCATGATTCTTATGGTTTTGGTGATATGGGTAACAGTAATCAGTGCTTACAGTGCCACCAAGCTCGCGATAGAGGTAATGTGCCAGCAGCTGATGCTACAGGCGAAGTAACAACTGGAAGTACGCATTGGGGACCTCACTATGGTGTACAAGGAAATGTTTTTGTCGGAAAGGCCGGAATACACATAGGAAATGGTTTCCCTACTTCACATAGCCATAATAATATAAGCAATGCATGTATTTCATGCCATATGTATGACCAAAGCCATACTCTTGCAGTAAATTACGAAGCTTGTGTAGCTTGTCATACAGCTGAACAAGCTGGAGACAAAGTGGCTGCCTTGCACACAGTTGTTCATGATAAATTATTCGAACTTGGAGCTTTATTAGAAGCAAAAGGTGTGATGACTGAAACACTTGAAAATGGAGAAGTAACTGGTTACAGCCCTGTTGATGGAACCTTTACTGCTGATGAAGCTAAAGCTTTATGGAACTATATGGTAGTATACCAAGACCATAGTTATGGTACACATAACCCATCTTACATTAAAAAGCTTTTAGATAATTCGATTGCACTCGTTGAATAAAATTAATAATCAATGGTTTAAAAAAAGGTTGTCAACATTGACAACCTTTTTTTATGTTTATACTTTGTCAAATCAATCCTTTTTCTGACTTTTGTCGTGATTAAAACCAGAAAAAGTGAATAAGAAAAGTAAGAAAAAATCATCGCCCCTAAAAAAGTTAATTCTATTACTATTACTTTCAGCGATGGCTTTTGGTGCAACGAAAGGATATGAACTTTACAAAGGCATCAAAGAACCAAATGTAGATCTTAAAGGAAAAGAATATACTTATTTATATATTCCCTCAGGAGCAGTTTATTCCGATGTTCTTCGCATATTAAAAGAAGACAATATTTTAATTCATTCCGAATCGTTTAAATGGGTTGCTAAAAAGAAAAAATACCATGAAAATATTAAAGCTGGAAAATTTAAAATTAAAAATGGTATTAACAATAATGCTTTAATAAATTTACTTAGAAGTGGAAAGCAAGAACCTGTTCGTTTAGTTTTTAACAAAGTGAGAACAAAAGAGCGTTTTGTTGGAATAATAGCTAGTCAAATTGAAGCGGATTCGGTCAGTTTACTTAAAGCCTTGAGTAGTAAGGAATATTTAAATAAATACGCTAAAGATTTAGAAACAGCCATGACCCTATTTATACCTAACACCTATGAATTTTGGTGGAATACTGGTACAGATGAGTTCATGGATAGAATGCATACTGAGTACAAGCGTTTTTGGAATGAATCGAGAATAAACAAAGCAAAAAAACTGAACATGACCCCGGAAGAGGTTATTACTCTAGCTTCAATTGTTGAAGAAGAAACCATTAAAAACGATGAAAAACGTGATGTTGCTGGAGTATATATTAACCGACTTAATAAACATATGCGTTTGCAAGCTGACCCAACAGTGCGGTATGCAATTGGCAATTTTGAAATCAAACGAATACTGAATAAACACCTAGAGGTTGATAGTCCGTATAATACCTATAAAAAATGGGGTTTACCACCCGGGCCTATTTGCATACCATCTATTTCGAGCATTGATGCAGTACTGAATTACAATAAACACGGCTTTATATATTTCTGTGCAAAAGAAGACTTTTCAGGATACCATGCCTTTGCAAAAACACTTAGGCAACATAATTCAAACGCTGAAAAATACCGTAGGGCATTAAATAAAAAAAGGATTTACAAGTAATTCTACTTTATAACTTTGAATTTTGTTATGAATTGAATGATTAGGCCTGACTTTTAAGTCAGAATTATTAATAAAGAATCAAAGGGCCTTAGGCCAAATTATAATAACTGTTGGGCTAAAGCCCATCGCCATATCATAATTATATTCTCCGACCTAAAGAGACTGTGTGAAATTGGGAAAGTAATAATTAGCTCTGGCATTTATGCCAGAGATTATCAGATGGCAAGAAGCTGGGCTTTAGCCCAAACCCCTTTTGTTGTGGGCTAAAGCCCAGCTTTATTGTGCATTGTACAACGGCATGAATGCCGTTGCTAATGATAAAAGC
>JAQICC010000049.1 GCA_027858735.1 Salinivirgaceae bacterium | reverse complement strand
GTTATGATGAATTGAAATGTGGGTTACCCCGACATAGCCGAACCCAAATTTGAGCATCAAATTTGGATGTGAGACTTAGTCGCTGTCGGAGACAGCAATTATTCTCAAGAATAATTGGGATTAAAAATTATAAGGTGTAGATAATGAAAAAGATAGGTGCTTTTTGTCAAATTTTATGAATTATTCAGTTATAAGCATTTAATATGAGCATACTCTGAAAAGTCAAATAATTGTAATTAGACATCCGATGAATTCATAATTGACTGAATGGCAGACCTGAATTGGTTCGGTATTTTGCAAAAGTATTCATTGGGTGACCTTTTGGAGTGGACTCAAATATAAATCGCGCTAACGGGTTGAGAACTTAAATTATATGGAATTATAATAAAATAATAATCACGTTTGTTATGTTTAGCTTTAAGGCTATTATCGGGCAATTTACAAAATTGAGCTCATTTATTTTAATATTAGCCATTTTAAATTCCGATTATTGAAGCTATATTTGTTATAACCATTATTCCTTAATTCTAGTTTTGGAGCTACAATAATGGTTAATAAAATAGGGAAAGAAGGGATAAAAAACTTCAGTATTTATTTACAGTTTCAATTTGAAAAATTGATATGGCGTGTAAAATTATATGGCAAAATAATGGTGTTCACTTAAAGTATTCTGGTATTGTTACTCTTAATGATGTGCTGCAAGTTGGCAATATACAATTGAGTAGCAGAAAATACGATAATTGTATTTACGAGATATCTGATTTTTCTGAAGTTAAAGATTCAAATATTTCTGAGCAAGACATTAAGGTAATTGGTACTTGGGATATAACGGCAAATAATTTTGTGCATTTAAAATATGCAATTGTAATCTTAACAAAAAGTGAATCATTTTCCTTGGCTGAAATGTATTTGAATATGATGCAGAAAATAAATATGGAAACTGCCAGAGTAGATAATTATGATGAAGCCGTTAAGTTCTTGCTTTCGAAAAAGGTAGATGTTTAACATAACAGCATATGAAAGGCCCTATTCTTAACGATTTAAAAATAGGGTCAATCTTCCTTCAAGTATCGTAAGTTGTTGGTTTAAATTTTTGAGTTAATCTCCCATTTAATTTTGCTTACATACCAAAAAATTACTGAAAAAATAAATAAAATCATTCCAATAATTGGCACAATAAACGAGTCTTTTAGACCTTCCATTACAAGCTGGGGTGAAATATCAGCGGCTTCAATAACAGCTTCCAATGCCTGAACCATACCAATTATCTGAAAAAGAAAACCATACACTATGGCAATTACTCCGAAAACGAGCATTAAATCAATATGAGTTTTCTTTACATTTTTACTTTTTGATATATATAGCCTAAATAATAGATATAGACCATAACCAAATATTGAAAGAATAAGTACGAGAATAATTAACCCAAGAGGGTTTGTTAGGGCAAAATGAAAAAAAGGCATAATTTTAAAATTAAAGGTTTAACAATTAAATTTTAATCAAATGTACAACCCCAATGAAAGCGTAATTATTTTAATCGCTAACAAGCATTTTAGTAACTTATTTTAGCAATATTAACCAATCAAATGTAATTTACAGTAATAAATCTGTAATTGGACAGCATAAAACTGAATTTTAGCGATTAGAGAATTTTAGTATTGATTTTATAGGTATTTTTAATTATTAAAAAGGAACCACCTTGCAATAATCAGACAAGGTATTAAGATGGAAAAACAGAAAATTATACACAGCAACCTGCAGGGAATAAAACCTACAATTTTGGAATTAAAATTCAATTCACGCAAACTCTTTCGTTCAGGTATCCATATTATATTTTGGATATGTGCATGGTTATTTTTTTTATTCTATTACGAAAGATACAGTGAGGTTAACATTTATACAATAGTTGCCTCTCTAGTAAATCTGGCAGTTGCGATAGGAACGGTGTATACGTTTAATTATTATTTAATTCCACGTTTTCTTCTTAAAGAAAGGCATATTAAATTCATTGCCTTCTCTGTGATTGCAATTATAATATTTATATACCTGCAATTAATGTTAACCGTAATTTTGTTTATCAAACTGTTATATACAGAGCAGACATTGTTTCCAAAAATGATTGATGTTGTAATGCTTTTCTTCAATCTCTTTTTCATAGTTTTCATTGCTATCTCAATTAAGTTTTATAAACGCTGGACAGAAAAAGATCATAAATCGCAAGTAATACAGCGAGAAAAGGTTGAGGCTGAGTTGCAGATGTTGAAGACACAAATAAACCCGCATTTTTTATTTAATACCTTAAATAGCATATACGTTTTGGCGCTTCGTAATGCCGAGAAAACCGCAGAAACAGTATTGCAATTATCCGATATTCTCGATTACATTCTGTATAAGTTAAATGAGCCAACAGTATTGTTTTCAGATGAGTTACATATTATTGAGAATTACATTAGTCTTGAAAAAATTAGGTTTGCGGATAGAGTAGAATTAAATTTAAAAGTTGAAGTTAATGACAAAGACCTTAAAATTCCGCCAATGTTAATTATTCCATTTGTTGAAAATGCGTTTAAGCATGGGGTTGGCAAGTCAATGGATAAATCGTGGATAAATATTGAAATTCGAGATACTGATGATTTTTTGAATATTGATGTTGGCAATAGTCGAAAACCAGGGGTGCAAAAATCTAAAAGTTCTGGTATTGGTCTTGAGAATACCATTAAGCGATTGAATATTCTTTATAATAACAATTATACGTTTGATAAAATTGAAACAGAATACAATTATCAAATTAAACTTCAATTACCAAAAATGAAAAAATTATGATTAACTGTCTGGTTGTTGATGATGAACCTTTAGCCCGCGAAGCAATTATAAACTATATAAACCGGGTACCCGATTTACATTTAGCGGGTGAATGTGAAAATGCTATTCAGGCAATGCAGGAGGTGAGGTTAAACAAAGTTGATTTAATTTTTCTTGACATTGAGATGCCCGAAATTGATGGCATTAGTTTTTTGCATAGCATTAAAAATATTCCGGGTGTAATTTTAACCACAGCATATCGTGACTATGCTGTTGATGCCTTTGATTTAGATGTAATTGACTTTTTATTAAAGCCTATTTCGTTCGATCGGTTTTTAAAGGCGATTAATAAATTCTATCAGAATTTAGAGACATTAAAGCCACAAAGCACTGCAAGCAGCAAGGCAAAAACAATTAATGTAAAGGCCGATAGAAAGACTTACAAGATTGAGTTATCGAAAATTCAATATTTTGAAAGTTTAAAAGACTATGTGAAAATTGTTTGCGATGATGAAACGATTGTTACTCACGAAAATATTTCCAATTACGATGAGGTATTGCAAAACGATGGTTTTATTCGAATTCACCGTTCGTTTTTGATTGCAAAAAACCGCGTACAATCTTTTGATGCTGAAACGGTTTATATAAATGCTAAAGAGCTACCCATCTCACGAACTTACAAATTAGGAGTTCTTGCAAGGCTAGAGGAGTAGTCTTTCTAAAGCATAGTTTTACATAAGGTTTGACCTATCTTATTATAACTAATGTTAATCAAGAGTTGAAACTAGATTGGTTTAGTTCATATTTTTTATAATGTATTGTTTCTTGACACAAGCAGCTGGTTTTACAGTCGTTTAAACAGATTACGAATGAAATAGCCAGGAACAAGAAATTAGCAACAACAAAAAATTTAAATTCGTGCGAACTTGTCTTAGCTGAAAATCAAAGAATATTTTCAACCCTTCGCATTACTAATGTTTATGACCTGTAAAATATGCAAGTTCAAAATTATGTACCGTCTCACGAAGTTTATTAATATAAACTTCATCGGTAGTTTGTTTGGCTTTCATTGCAAAAACCAATATTTCATGCAAAGAAGTTAACTGCTCCATATACTTAGCATACTTTTCTTTTTCAGTTTCATCAACAGGCTGTAAACGCTGATGCATAAAATACTGCGAAACAATATCCTGAATTTTTGTGGCATGTTCCTCTTTATTCGTCACCCATCGTACCAACTGATTGTAGTTTAGAGATTCTTCAGCTTCAAGTTTTTCAATCATTTTCATACTTTTTTCAATGGTTGAAATATGCTCGTAAATAAGTGTTATTCGAACAGAATCGTCATATATTCCGCATGGAATTTCGCAATGAGCTTGGGTTGTTTTATTTGAAAGAACAAAAAAAACGAGGGTAAGCGCAAATACAATATTTTTCATAGTAATATTTTTAAATTATTAGAACATTTTAATTACAAATAAGGGATTGAATGGTTTAAATTTAATTGTATAAAAAAGTCACCTGAAAGGTGGCTAAATTAAATATTTTGGAATGATACTTATTTAAACTCAATAATTAATTCACTAATATTTAGTGGATTATATGGGGTTAGCAAGTTAATATTATTTAACAAAGGATCATAATCGGCTGATGGCGATTCACCACCTTGAATAAAACCATCTGCGTTAAAAAAGCCAGGTGCTTGAGTATTAATTAATATTTTTTCAGTAACAGAATCATGTGGGTATTCGCCGTTTATTTGGAATATAGCTTCCCTGAACTGTTTCGTAAAAACATTTTCAATGGAATAGTATTCAAGTAAAACATCTCTATTACCCTCGTTTAACATATGGGGGGGTAATCCAACTTCTGCTACACCAATATTCGAAAGTTTGTTGCTAGATGCTACAAATGCCCAACAAAAACCTTTAGGTTCTTCTATGAATAAATAGGCATCGGGGTGAGTTGAATTTCCATAAACATCAATAATATTGCCTGTTTTACCAACAAACATTTTGAGCTCATCCATATGAAACCTGCTGGTCGTATCTTGTTCCCAGTTTGCAATAGACACGACCATATGTGCACCGTAGCCATATTCACCAGCTTCGGAGTATTCCACCTTAAAAACAGCATTACCAATTTCAGCAACTTCTGAAGCATTCCAATTTGAGGGCTTTAGAATTGCAATACCGCTTACAGGGTTATTATTCCAAAAAACTTGCAGGGCCTTTCCCATATCATTATTATCAATATTAGTAACATCTGAAATGGTTAATTGGTATTGCCAAATCGCCCCTTTAAATTCTGAGTTATCAACAACAACAATATTTTTAGTTCTTCCATCTTCATCACTTGTAAAATTAAAGTTCATAGGTTGATTTAACCCATATGAACTAATGCCAACCATAATTTCTTCAATAAATTTGGCTGCCGATTCACCCACATTTATAAAATTATTAAAGTGCTCATAAATTTCTCGACCCGAATAGTCGTCAGAATTTACACTTTTTAATGTTGAAGTTCTACTTATCGATGAAGGAATATCAACGGTAAATTGCGTTGGAAATTCTCCCACAGGAGCTTCTTTTTCATTGTCGGATTGGCAATTAGTAAATAACAATGCAATAAAGGCTATTCCTATAAGTTTTATTAAATATTTATTTAGCATATCTATTCTAATTAAGATGATATATAATACAAATGATCAAGCAAAAGATTATTGAAATTACGAAAAATATACCAATCGTCGCTCATCTTACGTTATGTTTTAAACCAAGTTTCAATATTATACTGTTATCAATTACATTGCCATGACATATTGTGACATTCTTTAACCAAATGGTGACAGCTAAAATATAGTGTTCAACTACTTTTATGTTATTAATAATTAACAATTATAGAAAATTTTTATCAAGGCATTTTTTTGATGTTAATATGTAACTAATTAATTTATGAGTCGTCTATAAATCAAACTTCAACCTAAAACCAAGATGGTACGAATAGAAAAATTGCACAAATCCTATGTAACAGGATCAAATAGTCTTCACGTTTTGAAAGGCATCGATGTTGAAATTAACAAAGGAGAAATGGTTTCCATAATGGGAAGCTCGGGGTCAGGAAAATCAACATTGCTAAACATTATCGGTATTTTAGATAATTACGATGAAGGTGGATACTACCTTGATGGTGAGCTCATAAAGAATATGAGTGAGGCTAAAGCTGCCATTCACAGAAACCGCACTTTAGGTTTTGTATTTCAGCAGTTTAATCTTATTTCATTTAAAAATGCTCTTGAAAACGTGGCATTACCGCTTTATTATCAGAAGATAAGCAGAAAAAAGCGAAATATTATAGCCATGGAATATCTTGATAAAATGGGGTTAAGAGACTGGGCACACCACATGCCAAATGAATTATCAGGAGGTCAAAAACAGCGAATAGCCATTGCTCGATCGTTAATTTCAAAACCAAAAGTAATTTTGGCCGATGAGCCTACCGGAGCCTTAGATACTACAATTTCGTACGAAGTTATGGATATTTTAAAGGAGATTAATGCCGATGGAATAACCATGATTATTGTTACCCACGAGCATGATATTGCTGAAATGACTCAGCGAATTATCCGCTTAAAAGATGGCATAATAGAATCGAATGTAACCAATGGCAAAAAGAAACAAGTTGCGGCAGTTTAGTAGCAAACAACTTTATTTTTTGCAAAAAGCACTTTAATCTTTTATTATGTTTGACATTGACAAGTGGCAAGAGATTTTCTCAACCCTAAAACAGAACAAACTTCGAACTTTCTTAACTGCATTTAGTATTGCCTGGGGAATTTTGCTTTTAATAATTTTATTAGGCGCAGGTAATGGCTTACAAAATGCTGTTATGCAAAACTTTGAAAGCAATGCCAAAAATGCTATGTGGATATGGGGCGATCGCACAAGTATAGAATATAAAGGCTTGCAAGCAGGAAGGGAAATTCAGCTTACCAATAAGGATTTTGAAATACTTCGTGGACAAATTTCAGGTATTGATAACATATCACCACAGTTTAATATTTGGGGTGGAACAAGCGTAAGTTACGGGAATGAATTTGGTAATTTCACGGTACAGTGTGTGTTGCCATCGCATCAACCCATTGAAGGGTCCAAAGTATTGACAGGAAGATATTTAAATGAAATTGATATAAAACAGCGACGTAAGGTTGTAGTAATTGGAGAAGAAGTTCAAAAGGCATTATTCAAAGAAAAAGAACCTATAGGGGAATATATTCGCGTTAACGATATTTTGTTTAAGGTAATTGGAGTTTACAGCGATGGCAATGGTTTCCAAAACCGCAGAGTAGTTTTACCATTTAATTCTGCGCAAGCAATTTTTAATGGAGGAGTGAGAGTATCAACCATAGGTGTAACTACAGGTGATGCAACCGCGGAACAAAGTATGCAAATTGAGCAAAAAATCCGAGAAAAACTTTCCTACATTCATACAGTTAATCCTTTAGATAAAAGTGCTATTGGCATACACAATACACTTTCAGAATATAAGCAAACACAGAATGTGTTTTTTGGGATAAAAATGTTTTTATGGTTTATAGGAATAGGGACCCTAATAGCTGGTATTGTTGGGGTTAGTAATATTATGCTTATTGTAGTAAAAGATCGTACGCGTGAAATAGGTGTACGAAAAGCCTTGGGAGCTACACCATATTCTGTTGTTAGCTTGGTATTATCAGAAGCCGTATTTATTACTACAACGGCTGGTTATTTTGGCATGGTACTGGGTGTGGCAATAATGGAAGGAGTTGACTTTTTGGTTGATAAAAGCATTGCTGCTAATGCCGCTGCTGCTGCTTCAAGTTCAGATGCTGCAGGTGGAGCACCCATCTTATTTATGAATCCAAATGCAGATATTGGAATTGCTGTAGGAGCAACAATATTATTGGTGGTTTGCGGTGCTTTGGCAGGCTTAATACCCGCTCTGAAAGCGGCTAAAATCAGACCAATTGAAGCTTTAAGGTACGAATAAAAAGAAAGAAATGTTTGATATAGACCTATATAGAGAAATTTGGCAAGCGATTACAAAAAACAAAATGCGTTCGACTTTAACCGCGTTTGGAGTTTTTTGGGGAATATTTATGCTAGTTGCTTTGGCTGGAGCCGGTAAAGGTTTTCAAAATGGCATAAATAAACAGCTGGAAGGTTTTGCCACCAATGCAGCTTTTATGTGGACTGAACCAACAACAGTTCCTTACAATGGGTTTAAAAAAGGAAGAAGTTGGAGTTATGACAATGCTGACATGGAGGCTGTATTGCATCATGTTCCTGAAATAGAATATTTAGTACCAAGACTTGAGGCCTATAAGCAGAGTAGCGTGAATAACTGTGTTTATAAAGATAAATATGGCACTTTTCAAGTACAAGGAGACTATCCTGATCTCGCAAATGTTCAGCCTTTTAAAATGGCTCGGGGTCGTTTTTTAAACGATATGGACATTAAAAATAACCGAAAAGTATGTGTTATTGGGTCGAGAGTTGAGGAGGTGCTTTTCACAAATGGAGAAAACCCGATTGGTAAATACATGCGGGTTTCAGGTGTATACTTTCAAATAGTTGGTGTTACTAGTCCCGATGGGAACATACAGATTGGCGCCGATAAAAAAGAATCTGTTCAAATACCTTTTACAACGGTTCAACAAACCTTTAACTATGGAGATATTGTGCATTATTTTTCGTTTACTGCTAAAAAGGATTATTCGGTATCGGATATTGAGAACCGAGTGATGGAAATTCTAAAGAAACGAAATGATATTGCTCCTAAAGATAATAGTGCAGTTGGTCATGTAAATATTGAAAAGCAATTTATGATAATGAAATACCTGTTTATGGGAATAAATGGCTTAACCTATTTGGTTGGATTAGGAACCTTATTAGCAGGAATTATTGGTATAAGCAATATTATGTTGGTAATTGTTAAAGAACGCACTAAAGAAATTGGCATTAAACGAGCTTTAGGTGCAACACCTTACAATATTATTCGTCAGATAATTATGGAGAGTACGATATTAACCCTATCGGCAGGATATGTTGGACTTATATTAGGAATTTTGTTGAACGAGGCATTAGGTGTGGCTTTGCAGGGTACTATGAGTGAAGTGTTGCTAAATCCGGGTATTGATTTAAAAGCAGGATTAACTGCATTATTTATATTGGTTGTTGCGGGTGCTTTAGCTGGTTTATTGCCAGCAAGTAAAGCTGTAAAAGTTAAACCTATTGATGCCATTCGTGAAGAATAATAAGTTGAAAGTGAACTAAAGTGACTAAAGTGTGAAGTGAACTATGGTTGAAAGTGATCAGAGTTAGATATTATAAAAGTTCAAAATAAGAAAATGGACAATAAGGAATTCAGTAAACAATTGGAAGTACGCACTAGGAAATTTGTAGTAAGTATAATTAAACTATCTTCCTCTATACCAAATATTCCAGAAGGGAAAGTAGTTAGAAATCAAATTACTAAATCAGGATATAGTATTGGTGCAAACTATAGGGAAGCTAATAGAGCACGAAGCAAAGCTGATTTTGCCAATAAAATAAGCATTAGTGAGGGAGAGGCAAATGAAACTCTTTTTTGGCTGGAAATTATTGAAGATTTGGAATGGGTATCTTCTCAAAAACTTGAAGGTGTGTTCGATGAAGCCAAACAACTGCTTGCAATTTTTACTTCAATTAGTTATAGTAACAGAACTAAATAACTTTAGCTCACTTAACACCAAACAACTTATAAGATGTTCGACAAAGATAAATGGATGGAAATTTTCTCGACACTTCAGAAGAACAAGCTTCGGACAGTGTTGACATCGTTTAGTGTAGCGTGGGGAATTTTTATATTGATTATTCTGTTAGGTTCAGGCAATGGTTTGCAAAATGGTGTTACCACCCAATTTGAAGGCGATGCAACAAATAGTATTTGGATTTGGCAAGGTGAAACCAGCATGGCCTATCGAGGATTACAACCAGGAAGAAGAATTGATTTCACTAATCAAGATTATGAGGCTACAAAAAGAGAAATTGGTGAAATTCAAGCAATATCGTCGCGCTTAAGTATTTGGCAGCAAAAGAACCTTTCTTATAAAAACGAATATGGGTCATTTGATATTGTTGCGGTGCATCCGGGAACTAAAGAGATTGAAAATGTTGACAATGAGATAGGTAGATTTATAAGTGAATTAGATGTTAAAAAAAATAGGAAAACGGTTGCCATTAGTTATCTCGTGCAAGAGGCCTTGTTTAAAGACGAAGACCCTATTGGTAAATACATGAAAATTAATGGTATTCCATTTAAGGTTGTAGGCGTTTTCCGCGATGGCAATGACCGAGATAATAATAGAGTTTACATACCAATATCAACAGGGCAAAAAGTATTTGCCGGAGGTAACGACATTCATAATTTGGCGATTACCATTCCATCCGAAATGATGGGAACAAGCGCTCAAATTGACGATAAATTGAGAGCAAGTTTTGCCAAGCGACATGTATTTGATGTAGAAGATAGAAGAGCGATTAGGATAAATAACAATTTAGAAGAATTTAAAAAATTCCAGGGACTATTCGCGGGCATCCGAATATTTGTGTGGATAATAGGAATAGGCACTATTATTTCTGGAATTGTGGGCGTAAGCAATATAATGATAATTGTAGTGAAGGAGCGTACACAAGAAATTGGAGTTAGAAAGGCGCTAGGGGCAACTCCAAAATCGATCGTTGGTTTAGTATTATTGGAGTCGATTTTTATTACCAGTGTAGCCGGATATTTTGGTTTGGTGCTGGGAGTAGGACTTTTGGAGTTATTAGCACCTATTTTAGATTCTGATTTTTTTAAAAATCCGGAAGCTGATATTGGCATTGCTATAGGTGCTACACTTTTATTAATAATTTCAGGCGTTTTGGCGGGACTTATCCCAGCTAGAAGAGCGGCTAATATAAAACCCATTGAAGCACTAAGAGAAGAGTAAGAAGTTAAAAAGGTGAAAGTGTAAAGTTAAAGAGTTATAGAATATCTAATATAGTATGGATAACAAAGAGTTTAGTAAAAAATTAGAGGAAAGAACCAAGAAATTTGCAATTAGTGTAATAAAACTTTCTAGCATGTTACCAAATACTCCTGAAGGAAGAGTGCTAAGAAATCAAGTTACAAAATCGGGGTGTAGTATAGGAGCTAATTATAGAGAAGCTAATAGGGCAAGAAGTAAGGCCGATTTTAAAAATAAGATAAAAATAAGTGAAGGGGAGTCAAGTGAAACCGTTTATTGGTTAGAAATTGTGGAAGACTTAAAATGGATAGAAAGCTGTGAACTTAAATCAGTTATAAATGAGGCAATAGAAAATTTGGCAATATTTACATCTATAAGTAGTAAATTAACTTAAGGCACTTTAGTTCACTTAAAAAATTTTAACTTTTAATTATGTTCGAAATTGACAAATGGAACGAAATAATACAGGCACTTAAGAAAAATCGCTTAAGAACCTTTCTTACAGCATTTGGAGTGTTCTGGGGAATTTTTATGCTTGTAATTATGTTGGGTTCAGGTAATGGGCTACATAATGCTGTTTTTGACAACATGGGAGATTTTGCCACCAACAGTTGTTTTATGTGGACACAAAATACCACCATGTCGTACAAGGGTTTTTCGCATGGACGCAGGTATAATTTTAATAATGGCGATACAGAAGTACTTATTCAAAATTTACCTGAAATTAAAGCACTCTCACCACGATTAAACGGATGGAGTGCTGAAGGGGGTGTTAATACTGTTCGGGGAGATAAGGCAGGAGCCTTTTCAATATTAGGAGATTATCCGGCATGGCAACTTATTGACCCAGTTGAGATGACGGCCGGTAGGTTTGTAAATGAAATTGATATTAGCGATAAAAGAAAAGTTGTAGTCATTGGGCAAAAAGCAATTGACGCTCTTTTTGAATCAGACGAAAACCCGATAGGGCAGTATATTAAAATTAATGGGATCTATTTTAATGTAGTGGGCACTTTTAAATCGAAAAAAACGGGTGGGCAAGCCGATCGTGAAGAGAATAATATACATATGCCATTTACAACTTTGCAGAAAACATACAATTTTGGCGATGTAGTTGGATGGTATGCAATGGCAGCTTACGATGAAATTACTGTTGGGATCGTTGAAGAAAAGGCAAAGGATATTCTTAAAGCTCGTCATAAAATTCACCCCGATGACGACAGAGCCGTTGGGAGTTTTAATGTAGAGAAGGAATTTCGAAAAATGACCGGTTTATTCTTAGGAATTAACACCTTGATTTGGATTGTGGGTATAGGAACTCTATTGGCCGGGGTAATTGGTGTGAGTAACATAATGTTAGTTATTGTAAAAGAGCGAACAAAAGAAATTGGCATACAAAGGGCAATAGGAGCAAGACCCATGAGCATTATTATTCAAATTATTAACGAATCGGTATTTTTAACGGCTTTGGCAGGCTGTATTGGCTTAGCGGCAGGGGTTTGGGTAGTAGAGCTTATAAATATTGCGATTGGTCCGGGTGGTGATATGTTTAAAAATCCGGAGGTTGATATTAAAGTTGCGTTTATAGCATTAACGGTATTGATTATATCGGGGGCGTTTGCCGGACTTTTGCCTGCAAGCAGAGCTGTTAGCATAAAACCAATTGATGCTATAAGACAAGATTAGTAATATGATGAAAAAGAATTAATAAATAAGCAACAAAATTAATTAACATAAATACTTAGTACGAATGAAGAAGATATTAAGAATCGTAGTTTGGGTTATTATTGGCGCAGTATTTATAGGAACTTTAGTATTCCTTGCAAAAAAGTCAAGAAAGAAACCCGTGGTTTATAACATTGAAGTACCACAAAAAAACAACATTATTAAAAAGACGATTGCCACCGGTTCGGTTTTGCCAAGAAAAGAGATCATGGTTAAGCCACAAATTTCAGGTATTGTACAAGAAATTTACAAAGAGGCGGGTGAAATGATTAATAAAAGCGATGTTATTGCAAAAATAACAGTGATACCTGACATGATTAGCTTAAATGCTGCTGAATCAAGGGTGAATCAATCAGATCTTAATTATAAAAACGAAAAACTAAAGTTTGATCGTCAGAAGCAATTGTTTGAGAAAAATGTAGTTTCTGAGTCAGAATATCAGAATGCTGAACTTGCTTTTAAGTCTGCTGAAGAAGAGCTTGAATCTGCACAAAGCAACCTCGATATTATTAAAAAAGGAGTAAGTAAAAAAGCGGAGAGTGCTAGTAACACACTTATTCGATCAACAATAGCTGGAATGATACTTGATGTTCCTATTAAAGAAGGGAACTCGGTAATTCAGAGTAACAATTTTAATGATGGGACTACCATTGCTATTATTGCTGATATGAACGATATGATTTTTGAAGGCAAGGTTGATGAAACCGAAGTTGGAAAAATTATTGAAGGAATGCCCCTAATTTTAACTATTGGTGCTATTGAAAACGAAAAGTTTGATGCCAATCTTGAGTATATTTCTCCAAAAGGAGTTGAGGAAAACGGCGCCATTCAGTTCGATATAAAAGCCAAGGTTGATTTGAAAAACGACCAGTTTATTCGCTCTGGTTATAGTGCCAATGCCGATATTGAATTAGAGCGTCGCGATAGCGTAATGACCATACAAGAGGGAAGAATAACCTTTACTAACGATACCGCTTTTGTTGAGGTTCTTACAAGTGATTCTATTACTATACCTCAAGAATTTGAAAAACGACCTATTGAAATAGGCCTTTCTGATGGTATTAATATTGAGGTGCTTTCTGGTATTGCGTGGGAAGATCAGCTTAAAGGTGAGGAGAAGAAAGAGGAGAAGAAAAAAGATGGACCGAAGCCTAATTAATTTTTAAGTGATTAAAATTTAAAATCATGATGAATACTAAATATATAAAAACAATAGTACTCTTGGGCATTGGGTTCATATTTTGTGCATTTCAAAGTAATGCTCAAGAAAAGTGGTCGCTCGAAAAATGCGTGCAACATGCCATTGAAAATAATATTCAAATTAAGCAACAAGCATTGAATGTAAATTACCGTGAAAATCAAAAAACGCAGGCGTTATACAATATGGCACCAATAGCAAATGGCCAAATTGGATACGATTTTAACCTTGGGAGATCGCTCAATTATGACAATACTTATACAGAGCAAAACTCTCAGGATGCGTCTTTTTATATTGGTTCGGAAGTTACTTTATTTAGCATGTTTGCAAAGCAAAATACACTGAAACAAAGAAATTTTGAACTTGAAGCGGCATTACAAGATTTAGAAAAAGCACGCGATGACATTTCTCTAAATGTAGTTTCGGCATATCTGGATATTCTTTTTAACAAAGAACTCGTATCAACAGCTAAAGAACAACTCAGCGTTATTCGTGAGCAAATTGAATACAATAAAAAGCGTGTGGAAGCAGGAAATTTAGCCAAAGGGAAGTTGTTTGAAACACAAGCTCAGGAAGCTTCAGAAGAACTTACCTTGACCAACAGGGAAAATCAAATGATTCTTTCATTAATTAATTTGCAGCAATTATTAGAGCTTCCATTAAGTGAAGATTTTGATATTGTAATTCCGAATTTGGATGGAAACCAGATGGTAACATCATTGGTTTTGGCAGAAACAGTTTATGAAAAGGCTGTTCAGGAACGTTCTGAAATTAAAAGTAAGGAACTTACCTTAAATAGTATGGAGAAACAGGTTGATATAGCAAAAGCGCAATTGTATCCATCATTATCAATGGGGGCTTCGTATTATAATAACTATAATAACAAGTATACATTTGTTGATGGATCTGATATTCCTTTTTCAGATCAGTTTAAGAATAATCGAAGACTAAATTTGGGTTTCACATTACGTGTACCCATATTAAACGGACTTACTGCACGAACAAATTGGAAAAATTCAAAAATTCAATATGAATCGGCAATAAATGACTTACAATTAGAAAAGAATAACTTGCGTAAACAAATTCAGCAAGCCCATGCGAATGCTATTGCCTCAATGAAAAAATATTATGCTAGTGAGAAAGCAGTAACTAGCGCAGAAGAAGCTTTTCGTTATATTGAGGAAAAATTCAAATTAGGCATTGTGACACCTTTAGAATACAACGATTCAAAAAACAAAGTAACCAATTCAAAATCTTCATTCATTCAAGCTAAATACGAATATATTTTCCGAGTAAAAATTCTCGATTTTTATAACGGCAAGCCAATTATTTTATAGCAATTGCTTTTATTAGATATTACAAAAGGCTCTCTGAGAAATCAGAGAGCCTTTTAGGTTTTTAGTCAAACATATTTGGCCGCTTTTAAAGAAGCCAAAAGATTTTAGTTCGATAAATATTTACTGTTTTACTATTTTATAAGTATTAGAATTATTTATAGTTATTGCCTGTATAATGTAAATGCCTTTTGAAATTTCATAGTACTTGTAACTCCTTCGAAAGTATAAGAGAACCAACCATCACCTTCGTCATTCATGTTCGGGCCAGGCCAGCTAGATGCTGGTAATACATCAGGAATCTCATTCCAGTAATGGACATTTACAGCGTTCCAGTTTGCTGTATTATTCATGTAAACCTTTAACCCTTGTTCGGGTTCAGTAAAAGTGTAGGTGTTAGCAGCATCGGATGCTTGATTTTTGCTGTCGAATGCAAGAGCTTTTATAGTAACATTAGCACTGATATCAAAGCCGGCCACTTGTATGTGGCGTGGCAGAGTGCGTGTGTTTTCCTGTCCGCATACCCACTACTTTTGGAGCGGGTTTGAATGTTTGAGTTTGCACTAAAACTGCCTTGATCATATACAAATTGTTAGGTGCTGGCCTTAATTTTTTGTCTGGTTTACATATCAAATGTATAATAATTTATTAATCTAAAACCTTGTCTGTCAGTTTTTTTCTCCAAATACGGAAGAATGTTGTTGTGGGGTTTTAATTTTTTTAGGGAGGGGTTTTTCATCCTGTCAAGTTGCACGAATGTTGGTGTGTGAGTTGAGAAAAAGTCAAGCTCTTTTGCTATTTTTGGTTTGTGCGAGGGATTCGCGCGAATTGCAAATGTGCTTGCCTTTATGCGGTGGCTTGGTTTGCTAATGTTAATAAGGTACCATATTGTTGGCAGAAGAGGGAGCAAATGAACAAATCCGAATTGTACTGTTTTTTTGTTTATGGCAGATTCAAACCATGAATATATCCATACACCAACGAAGGGAAAAATGGCTGCCGGTAAAAAATATCCGTAAGGAAAATTGTAAAGTAAATTGTGGTGGCTGTAAAAGAACTTGGCCATAAATGCCAAGGAAAGCATAATGCTGAGCAGGGTTAAAACTCCTGATCGGCCAAAACGGAAAAGCAGACTAATTAAAATTATACATTGCACCAATAAAACCAAATAGATCACCTTTAGTCCGAGTGAACGATTCGACAAATCGTTCCATGTTTTTATTTCGGCAACCAACTGATTATTGTAGGCTTGGTTGCTAATATATAAACGGTTCGATCGCATTCCGCCATCCCATCTACCCTCAATAGATTCCCATGAGCCGCGTGTAAATTTAAAATAGACAGTATCTATTCCGGCCTGAATTTCGCCATGATAAGTTCCATCGTTATGTTTAATCATTTTGTAGGCCGGATCGTTGTCCATCCAGTTATTAAAAGTACCTGTTATATAAATACTTGCATCAGGAGGGGTGTTTTTTGGTACCGATATTACAACAACTTCAATGGGAGGGTATTCAATATTGTGTATATCTTGCCACGACTCCACACTTAAGCGTACTTCAAAAATGGTGTCATAGTAGGTAAAGCGCCGGTTAGGCGTGTAATCGCCCCAGGGGTTGCCTTCAACCTTATCCCAATCGGCGCGGTTAATTTTGTATTCAAATTTATGAATATCGCCAACATCAATGGTCAGACGATAATTACCATCGGGGAACAGTTTAAACTTTTTATTCGGGTTGGCTAATGACCAATTGTCAACCGATGACACAAGAAATAAAGTATCGTTTTCGGGAGTGTACGATGGTATATTGGTAATAACAAAGGTTACTGGGTTTTGGGCGTACAAACCATTGTTTATTAATAGTAAACCTATAATAAAACCTGCAATACGATATATTTTGTTGAATAACTTTTTAAGTACCCTCATCCTATTATAAAACACGATGAAAGATATGAAAATTATTGCATCAAAAATATATTTTATTGATGCTTTCATAGAATCTCCAAATCTAATTTAGATTCTTCTTTCAAATTAGGCATTGTGACACCTTTAGAATACAGTAA
>JAQICC010000001.1 GCA_027858735.1 Salinivirgaceae bacterium | reverse complement strand
CTAGTGTTAAGTCAAGAATCAAGTTTCGGGTTTTTATGGATTATTTAATTCCCTCTCTGCCCTGCGGGCATCTCTCCCAGGAGAGAATTACAAAGCGGAAGCGGGCGAGTATTCCCCTGGGGGAAGTGCCTTTAGGCGAAGGGGGAATAAAGGTTAATTTACCCGTATTATCATGCTTGACTTGACACTAGGTGGTTTTAATGCATCGTGGTTAAGTAACGTTTCGACTGCAAGTCTTTAGTATAAATGTTACTGGGTTCAGGAAGGATTATACGTTGATCATCCTCTTTCAAAAGATTTTTCATAAAATTCGAATTAAAATATATTGCTAAAGGAAACCATATTTATCCCAACTCTTATGGTGATTATACTGTAAAACTTTATTATACAGAATTTCCACTTATTGTTGGATATTATTTACCAAAAGACATAATCAATAATGTTTTAATGGTTTGGCACCGACTTTTAGTAAACATGTTTTTTTTAGCAAATGTTGGAATTGGTTACCAGATAAAGGATAAACAGGCCTCAATTGAATTTAGCTATTCTATATCTCTTGTTCCAGTAAGAAATAATGACAGGACTAATATCTATATCGCAGGTAATCAGCGAAATAATACACTTAATCGTATTTTATCAAATTGAAAAGAATAATTGAATAACGACTACAAAACCCTATTGCTAACCTCTAATAATAAGGCAGTTGCAGAAACTGCTATTTGAAATTATGAATAAGAAAGGCTATGATATAAACATTTGTTGTTGCATTAATTTATATCAAAGCCATAAGAAAATACAAAAATAATAACGTAGCGCAAGTAATTGCACTTACTTCATATGCATTTCGTAATTGTTTGCTTATCAACTACAATTTTCTTTTGCTTATATAGCAGGCCAATTGCTTTTTTAAAGTCCTTTTTACTAATATTAAAAAGGCTATAAATATCTTCAGGAGTACTTTTATCGCCTAAAGCAATTTCGCCTCCTTCTTGCTCTATTTTTTTCAAAATAGTATCGGCAATGTTATCAATTTTACTGTAACCTGGCTTCTGAAGCATAAGGTCAATCTTCTCGTCTTCACGAATTTTTTTAATATAACCTTTAATTTTTTGCCCTCTCTTTAAGGGCTGAAATACCTCGTTAATATAAAGTAAACCAGAGTGTAAATTATTAATCACTGCCACGTAACCAATATCCGATTTATTACTAATTAGTAAATCCACCTCTTGTTCTTCTTCATAATCGGGCGGCACATTGTCTAAAAACTTATCAAGCTTCGACGAAGCAGCTATTCTATCCGTCTCATGATCAATATAAATATAAACCAAATACGATTTACCTTCTTCCATATCTTGCTTTTGCTCACGAAATGGCACCAAAAGGTGTTTATCGAGCCCCCAGTCGAGCCAAGCTCCGGTTTTATTAACATCAACTACTGCTAAAACAGCAAATTCACCAACTATGGCATAAGGTTCTTTCATGGTGGCAATTATCCTATCTTCCGAATCTTTGTATAAGAATACTTCAAATATATCGTCAACCTCGGTTTTGGGTGGAACTTGCCTAATTGGCAGAAGAATTTCTCCCATTTCATCACCATCCAAATAAACTCCAAAATCGAGTTCTTTAACTACTCTTAACTCATTGTATTTGCCAAGTTCTGCCATTGTAATAGTATTCTGTGTAAAGTTTTGAAGTTGCCTCAAAACTACTGCTCACCTTTTTATTTTTTTAAAGTTACGAATTCTTTTAAATCCGAATTTAATATATTCTCTATTTCCGAATAATTACTGCTATGTGTTTCGGTAAACATAAAGCCGAATACGGGATACTCATTCCAATTGATTTTACGCATCTCAATAGGCTTTTTAAAATTCGCCAATACTGCATCGTAATCAAAATGAGTAATGTCTGAGACTTTATACCCGGTTGAATTGTCCAATACCATTAAACAATAATTCAAGTTAGCCTTGTCTTTAAGCAACGTATCCCAATCAGGTTTTTTCTGTTCAAAATAATACTCATACGGATTTAGTCCATAGGCCAAAGTAGTTAAATCGGCAGTGGTACACCATCCTCCAAATCGCATAGGATTTATTTCAATAGGCATTATTTCATTATGCTCATTTACTCTTACCTCTACATGCATGGGAAAATTTTTTAATTGAGTTCGTTCTCCAATTTGCACACAAAATTCGGTAAAGGGCTTTAAGTACTTCTCAATAATGTTTTTCGAGGAATAATATACCCTGTCGCTCACATCGCTTGACGATGAAAACAGGTGTTTTAAGATACCCAAAACAATTGGTTCGCCTTCACTATTAAAATACACATCAAATGCAAACTCTTCTCCTTCAATCATTTGTTCAACGATAAATGTATTTGAATTCATTACCTCTTGAGGATAAAGATTTTGGGTTTGAGCTATTTCATTCTTTATTTGTTGTGGAATTGTTTTCCAATCGTCATTGCTAAAAACAGTATACACTCCCATACTAAAAAAACCTACCGATGGTTTAATAATAAATGGTTTTGGTATATCTGAAATATCAAGTGATTCAATTTTGCTAAAATCAACTTTTTGGTAAAAAAAATCAGGGTACATGTCTTTTACCAAATTCCGAAATTGAACTTTATCTTTAAATAGATGTATTTTTTCAGGTAATTTTGTCTTCCCTAAATTAGTTACAATCCAATTTATGGCATTTTCCGAATTTGAATAAATCAAAGGATAATATTGCTCATTGAACTCAGCAACAGCATTCGCCTCACTAATTAAACCGGTATTATTATGTAGTTCTATACTTTGTATAAAAGTAGTGTTTAAAACAGGAATATTTTTTTGCGCAATAGTTTCTTTAAGCAATTCTGAAACATAAGGCTTATCAAGAATAATCATATTTACAACTTTAAGCTGCAAATGTAATCATTGAAACCGCATAATATGATATTCCCAATAATTTTTACCAAAGGGTTAGCTTTCCATAAGGAAAACTAATCGTTATCGCCGTTAAACTTTTTAAGCCCCTTATCAACCATACCAAATGCGTCCTCTTCTGCTTCTGCCGATTTAAGGCGAATTGCTTGCCAATCATCATCAAGAGAAACCTTGGTTACTCCCACAAAGTCATACAGCTCAAAAATTTTAACTATATTATCTTCGTTCAATGCTGCATCATAATTTTTAGAGCTTCCTTTTGGATAGCAAAACCAAAAATAGGCTCCGGGTTCAAGTGAAGTAATTACTTCTTTAATTACGGCATCCCCTTCTTCTAAATCTTCAGCAAAAACTTGTACGTAATGATAATCGTCCTGTACTTCGTCGTGTACCTCTATCTCTAATTCTTCTAAAAGACTATAGTAGTCTTCTGGAGCATTCAAAACCAAAACTGGATCTTTATCTAGCAGATGCAGTTTCTTAAAAACTGGGTTCATTTTGTAAAACTAGTGTTTAGTTAATTTCAATTAATAAAAAAAGCAAATATAATTTAAATACGCGTTTATAAACTTTAGATTTTAAAAATAGTTTATTAATTGACTAATTTCCAAATAAAATTGACGATTCTGGTGTTTTTTTTGATTTTTTATCAAGATAAGTTTTCTTTTACGTCAACTTGTAAAGTAAATGAACCATTATACTCAATTAGTCGGTATTCTAACTTTCTTATTCCTCCTGTTGGATTATTGGCTGAATTGCCATTTTTGAATACCAGAAATTGTCGGTACAACTTTTCATTTTTAACATAAATTGAATCATGTCCCTGATATCCTATAAGGTATTCAAAGTTTAAATTAAGAGAATTATCATATTCCGGAATATATATTTGTTTGAATGATTTGCCTTTGTTTGATGTAATTCCGATTATTTTACCATATGATCCTGATCCTACAGATCGAGTTAATATGTAGAGTTCTTCAAAACCATCAGAATCAGAATCAATATCGGCAACAAGAAATGCCTCAAGAGGATCAGCTGATTCTACTTTAATTATTCTGGAATTATTTGCAAAACCAATGCCTGAAATATGGTTATCAGAAATACACGTACCTTTGTTAACCTCTTTAATTTCAAATGATTGATCGAAATTAAACATTTAATCTCATGGTATTCCGATACCTTTGGTACACTTACCTGATCCTTTTCGGTTCTGTTGCAACCAACTAAAGAAAATATTATAAGAAGTAATAAGCATGCCAAAATCATACATCTAGTTGCCATACTTAAAAATACAATGGAATGTCGATATATCAAAAATTATTATTGACAGCCATTAATCTGAACTACAGGAACTTAGCATCAACAAATTGTTGAAATCGCTCTTTATACTGCTCGCTTACAGGAATATAGGTGTCGCCATTAAAAACAATACGTTGCCGCTCAATGGTATTAATTTTATTTAAGTTTACAATATAAGACCTATGCACTCTCATAAATTCTGATTTTGGCAATTCACTTTCAAAAGCTTTCATACTTAACAAGGTCATTATTGGCTTTTGCCTATCTAAATGAATTCTAACATACTCCCTCATACCTTCAATGTAAGTAATGTCCTTTAGATTAACACGTACAATTTTATATTCTGATTTTACAAACAGATAGCCATCCGTTATTTTAGTATCAATAGTATTTTTAGCCGATTTCAATTCATACAAATCTCTGGCCTTTTGAGCTCCTTGCAAAAAATCAGGATATCCTATGGGTTTAAGTAAATAATCAACGGCATTTACTTTAAAACCTTCAATAGCATATTCACTATAAGCAGTAGTAAAAATTACCATTGATCCCTTTTCAAGAGTTTTCACAAAATCCATTCCTGATAAATCAGGCATATTGATATCGACAAATAATAAATCAACACTTTCCTTTTCTAATACTTCTAATGCTTGTAAAGCACTTTCGCAAACAGCTACCAAGCTTAAAAAGGGTGTTTTTTCAATATACGATTTCATTTGTCTGAGCGCCAAAGGCTCGTCATCAATAGCTATACATCTCATATTATTGGTATTGTAAGGTTAACCATAAAATCATCGTTATTCTCAATTATGTCCATCTGATAATTATTTCCGTACAATAAATCCAGGCGTTTTTTGGTATTCTCTATTCCAATTCCGGAATGCTTAGAATCATTAGCTGTTTCAGTTTTTTTATTTCGAATTTCAAAAACAATTCTACTCTCAGTGGTCAAAAAGTCGATTTGAATAAACGATTCTTCTTTATAGCTTATCCCGTGTTTAAAAGCATTCTCAATTAACGATGTAAAAAGCATAGGTGGTATCAATTTATCGGGAATTTTTTCTGAAAAATTCAAATCTATTTTAACTTTTTCAGAAAACCTCAATTTCATTAAATTCACATAACTATTAATAAATTCAAATTCTTTTACAAGAGGCACTTTACCTTCTTCCGATTCATATAATAAATACCTCATCAGTTTCGAAAGCTTAATAATTGATTCTTTTGCTTCTTCAGTATCAATATCAATGAGTGCATGAATATTATTAAGTGTATTCATAAAAAAATGTGGACTTATTTGATTCTTTAAAAATGCCAATTGATTTTGGACACTCTCATTTTCCAACAAAGCCAATTGTTTTTCTCTCTCTGTCCATTTCATTGAAGCCTTTATTCCAGTATCGAAACCCAAAATCAAGGCCGAAACTAAAAATACACTCACATAAGGTGGAAATTGTCCTGGTGGATGCTGCAAAGGGGGCCTTCTGTTCGGGTTTTTGGTATCTAAACCCCTTCCCGATGGAGATAGAGGTGCATTATTTGGTTTTGGCGAATGTCCTTTCAAATCATGCTGCAGCCCAAGAGGTGGTCTCATCATATTTGAGGGTTTTGGCTTCAAAAATTCATTTGCGGTGAGCATTAAAACCAAAATAACCGAGACTAAATAGTATGCTTTACGTTTTTTGTTGAAAAATAAAAAAGGCACGAGTAAATAATGATTTACCAGGAATAAAGCAATGAAAGGAAGTAATCGTTTCCAGATATTAAAAATTTGAATCCAATCGGCATAACCCTGATTTCGAAGTATAACTACCGGCAATGAAATAACTACCATCCATATAACAAATACCCATAAATGCTCGGTGTATTTGAAAATTATATTTCTATTCAGCAATTTCATAACATAGTAAAATAAAGCAATAAATATAATGAATTAATTATCTGAATCTATTTCAATAGTTGAAGATATGCTTCTACTTGCTCTGATCGTTCAGCAACGTGCTGCTTTAAAGACTCTACCTCACTTTTAAAATTAGATGGAGTCGTAAATGAATATTCTGAATCCTCAGCTCTTACATATTCATAAATTAAGTCGTAGTAAGTATTATAAACATCAAGCATTTTTTGTTCATAAAACACCTCTGTTACAAATTCTTCTAAATAGTTATCATACTGCTCTTTATACTCTTGAATTTTTGCAATGTTTGTTATAAGTGGCCAACCCGAAGTTACATCACTCAAATCAATATTTATGGCTCCTTCTTGCTTACCCACATTAAAAGCTTCATTATTATCCCACGGAATCCACTCAATTTTATTGGATGAAGGATTGTTATACAAATAATAGTTATGATTCATTCTTCCATAAGTATCCCAATTTTGAATAACTGTATTTGCTGCTAACCACCTTAGAAATACAGACACATCTAAAACCGTTTCTAATTCTTCTTGCCAAAAATCAGGATTATTTAACCTATCATCACTATTTATTACATTATAAAGTGTCTCAACATCGGAGTAATCAGCTTCATCTTCATTCGTTTTTAAATACATATCAGCTGTATTGAATGTACCTTGAGCAAAGGTTGCACCTGTACCCTCTGGCTTATACAAATTACCACTACTAAAACTGTATTGCGATCCAAGAACAGTATCATCAACCTCCTCAACCAAAGTATAAAGGCCAAAAAATTGAGGTCCATTCCCAAAATCAATATACAAGGCCACAAATGCAGTTTGTGATGAAACCAAGCCAAATTCTCTAAATAATTCAGGAGCTATTTTCTCATGCATCTCTGAATAATCACCAAAATTATTATTCAAGTTCAATTGTTTGAATCCATAAAAACGCTGGTTTTTAATTTCAGGATAATCATCTTCAAATTCATCAAAATCAAGTTTGAATGAGAATTTATCGATATTTGAATTATACACTGAAGATAGACTTGAATTTCCTTTGAATCGAATACCCACATTATGCCATTCACTATTATTAAATTGCATGTTACAAGGTACCCAGATCGGCTTAAAATCTGAATCCGTATCAACCGGAGCACCTCTTCCTGGACCACCTCCACCTGGGCCACTCGTTGTGAGATTCTCAGCTAAATCTGATTCCATCGAACTCCAATAGTCATAAGATATTGTTATATCAAATCGCAATACTTTATCTTGAGGAAATACTACTGAATAATCTGGTTCTGCATCATTACTATGCGATGAAATTTCCCAAGTATCATTAAAGTCTTCAGGATTAACACTTTCTTCAATCGGTAAATCATCGCTACAACTTGCAAAAGCAATGCTTATAATTAAAAATGTTCTATACAGTGAATTCATAACTTTATTTTTGAATTATTCTTAAAAAATTAAAATTTGTATTTGTATTGAACAGAAACAATATTCTTAAAATAACTTTTCTTTATATGCTCAAGTAAATTATACTCTAAAGAAATTCTGCTTCTCTTACTTATTTTATACACCGCTCCAGCACTATATCTAAATTTATTAAATTCATTATCATCAAGTTCATGATATATTTCCATAGCAGTGAAGGGTGTTATTTTAGAATTTTTAATATTGTACTTAACTGACAACTTATACCTTATATATGGGTTTGATATAAAATTATCCGAATCAAAATCAGAATAATTGGTAAAACGAGTTCTTAATTTCATGTCAAATCTATTAATATCAAGTTTACCTTTTACATCAAAGGCAATTCGATGCCCCAATTCTAATTCGCTATTTCCAACAGTTTGAGAGGCAAAGCGGTATTTTGAGGAGAAAAAAAGAAACTTATTTGCCTTGAATTCAAGTCCAGTTTCAAGAAACAATTCATTATTACTATATTTATTAGAACCTCTATACTCAGGATTTATTAGTAATGAAAAACCATTGGAAAGTTTTTTCTCAATTTGTATACCTGACCAGATTTCTGTTGTCGATGATTGAGCACGTATAATACTTGTTGATAAGACAAGTGCAATAAAAACAACAACTTTTATTTTTTTTATCCAACCCTTGCTAATTTCCATATGCTCTAATTTACAGTTTATGGTTTCAAAAGTATTGCAGATAGAAGGTTATTGAAATAAAAATCAACCAAAGGCAGGATTTTACCCATGAAGTAATAAAATATTTCAATAATTTGGATTTTCGAACTCCTCGATCAAGAAATATTATATATTACAAACTAGCTAAAAACAGTTTAGATTATTGATTTTTATAAGATAATTAGGAGAAAACAAAAAAAACATAGAAATTGAATCATTTTCTTCATTTATATCGGACATCGCTTTGGAGATTGTTAAAGAAATGTTAATTTTGAGAATCGGCAGTTTCTGTCGTCATGGTTTTAAGGGTTAATAACATGCGGGAGGTTTACCTCCCGTTTTTTATGCTAAAGATTTTTGATCGCATTTTCGAGTTTCATGCCTCGAGAACCCTTAATAAGAATATTTTTTCCTGATAGTTTATTTTCTTTAAAATATATTTCCAACTCTTTGCTTGTTTTAAAAAACTCAATATTCTTTTGATCGGAATAATTACAAAACACCTCACCAACCAATATTACTTTTTCAAATTTCATGTTGGCTAACAATGCAATTATAACACCATGCTCTCGCACATCAACGTTACCCAGCTCAAGCATATCGCCTAAAATAACCACTTTGTTATTCAACTTTATTTCATTGAAATTTTCCAGGGCAGCCTTCATACTAGTTGGATTGGCATTATAACTATCTACTATTAAAGTATTTAATCCTGTCTCAACTAACTGACTTCTATAATTTTCAGGAGAGTATGCTTCAATGGCTTCCTTAATTTTATCATTGTCTATATTAAAATTTTCGCCTATACAAATAGCAGCCATAACATTTTCGAAGTTATAATTTCCGTATAGTTTTGTTTGAACTAGGTTACCCTTTTCCTTCCAATCTACAAGATTATCATCTACGGCACTATCATCTGCTCCTATCCAACGAAGTGATAGAAATTTCCCGTCTCCCTCAATATGCCCCTGACAATGAGTAAAACCCTTAGTGCCATAATAAATAACACTATGAGGTGGTTTCATATCTTCCAACAGTTCATTATCGTAATTTACGAAAGCAACACCATCGTATTCATATAGGTAATTATATAATTCAGCTTTAGCCTTTTTCACCCCTTCAAAGGAACCAAAACCTTCTAAATGTGCTTTTCCAACATTTGTAACGACTCCAAAATCGGGAGCTGCTATTTTACATAATAAAGCAATCTCACCAATATGATTTGCTCCCATTTCGATGATTCCAAACTCGTGATCAGTAGTAAATGAAAGCAAGGTTAATGGCACTCCTATATGGTTATTCAAATTCCCCCGAGTATAGCCTACCTTATACTTCTTACTCATAACTGCAGCAACAAGTTCCTTGGTTGTAGTTTTTCCATTAGTGCCTGTAATAGCAACAATTGGCAATCCAAGTCTTTTTCTATGATACTTTGCCAGGCGTTGTAATTTAATCAAAGTATCATCAACTAGAATATACTTGTCATTTTTAACTACTTCTGGGTTATCAACCACAGCATACTCACATTTATCAAGAGCCTTGCTGGCATATTTATTACCATCAAAGTTAGCTCCTTTTAATGCAAAAAAGATTGAACCTGACTCAGCAAAGCGACTATCGGTGCAAACTTTTGGAAACTTTTGAAATAGCTCGTATAGCTCTGGTGTATTCATTGATTTTAGCGATCAAAAAAGGCCCCAATACTGGAGCCTATCTATTTGTAAAAATATTTTCTAATTTCCTCTTGAGTCTCCCACCCTTGTCATGGCACATCTAAAACCGATATCATCTTGACTTAGGTTTTCATTTAAAAAGCGACGTGTAGCAGCACCTAACCAGTAGGTTCTATCTCTCCACGATCCCCCTTTATAAATACGTGTATGGTCGCTTACTAATGATGTCATTAAAGCATCATTTTTATCTTTACCAGTATTGTACATACGATTAGATCCTCGTTCACGTGAAGCATCTTCATCATTATATTTAATACTTGAAGCAAAATCACCATCATTAAAATTAATGTTATCTGATTTTTGGTAGTTCCTTCTATCAATAGCTTCTTCTGCGGTTATTTCACGATAGCGCAATCGGCCTAAACTATCTTTTTCAGCAACATTACCTTCTTCATCTCTAACTAATGTTTTAAATACATTCCCTCTAAAAGGACGAAATTCATGAACATCGGCTGAAGAAAGAGCACGATAAACATCCTGAACCCACTCATTTACATTTCCGGCCATTGAATACAAACCAAAATCATTAGGCCAGTACGCATGTACAGGTGCAGTAATATCTGCATTATCATTTAATGCACCGGCAACACCCATCATATCACCTCTTGCACGAACATTATTAGCCATAATTAAACCTTTATTAGCATTGCTAGGGTTACGTAAACCATCACCAGTCCAAGGATAAATTCTACGCTCATAAACACGTTCACCAACTGAAGTACCGACTAAAGCTAAAGCTGCAAATTCCCATTCTGCTTCTGTGGGAAGACGATATCTAGGAAGTAATATTCCATCTTCCATACGAACTTTTCTAAAATCTTTATTCGGGTCTAAATCTTCAAGTTCCTGTCCTACTGCACCTTCATATTGGTGAGCTAAATAAGCTTCTGTATTAAAATTCTGATCTCCTTGCTGATTTGGATCAGGCAATAAAATACCTTTCTCAATAAGCAATATTTCGTTTACACGATCGGTACGCCATTGACAATAATCATTCGCCTGAAGCCAGTTAACGCCTACAACAGGATACTCTGCATAAGCAGGGTGACGAAAATAATACTCAACATATGGTTCGTTGTATGCTAATTTTCTGCGCCATACTAAAGTATCGGGCAAAGCTTTCCGGTGAACCTCCGGATAATCAACAAATACTCTACTTATCCAATATAAATATTCACGGTAATCAACATTTCTAACTTCTGTTTCATCCATATAAAAAGTTGAAACAGTAACTGTTCTAGGAACATTATTCCAATCATAAAGAATATCTTGTTCAACACGTCCCATGGTAAAAGATCCTCCCTCTACCAATACCAATCCCGGACCGGTTTCTTGCTCATAAAAATCACCATAGTATTCAAATCCCCCAAATTCGGGGTTATTGTAATCCCACCCTGTAGCTGATGAACCACCACCACTTGAGCAAGAAGTGTATAAAAGCGCTATAGCGCAACAGGATAAAATGCTTAATGACTTAATTCTCATAACAATATACTTTTTGCATTTCTTTTAGTACTTACAAATATAAATAAAAACTTCAATTATAATAGTCTCACTCCAAAAAAGAAGGGCATTTCACTAATTTATGTTTCTTTTTTCTAGTTGTTTCAAATAACATTGTAAAAGAAACTTCGTGAGCTCCCAATGGAACAGTTGTCTTTTTTCCAAGGTTTATATCATAGCTATACGCAAATTTATAGCTTTGGGTTTTATATCCTGCCGATAAAATCATGGCATCAAAGTTTGCTTTTAAATTATGCCTTAACCACAAGCCTCCAACTAGATTGTCATATTGAAACGAAAAACCCCAATTAATATTTTGTTGAAGCCCTTGAATTTGTACCAATAAATTTGGGGACAGCACTCTTTTTTGTGCTAACAAGCTGGTATTGTAACTATACATGTAGCCTACAAACCCAGTGTATTTTCTTTTTAGTCGTTCATTGGCCGATTTTGATACTCCTTGAAAGGGTTGTGCAATATGATCAACTGAAAAACCTACATAATAATTATTGTAATATGCAATTATTCCACTTGAGAAATCAGGAACAATTTTACTAAACCCTGAGGATAAAACTTCATTTGTCACCCCTCCATTAAGCTCGTCTTCAAAAATCAGGTCGTTACTTCGTAAATATTTTTGGGCCATACCTCCTTGCAAACCCATACTTATAAAAAACCCTTGCTTCAGCTTCACCATATAACTATAAGCTGCATCAATTGTTGGTGAAATATATGCTCCATTTAGTTCATTTGTTACAATAACACCAACCCCACTATTATACTGCGATAAACTTTTATCGTACGAAGCGCCAAATGAATGAAATCCGGCATTTGTACTAAGCCACTGATTTCTGTAAAACAAATTTACCCTATCGCCATTGGTAGTTCCAACAAATGCAGGATTAAGCACAACTAGATTTGAGTAAAACTGAGACATCGGAGCATCTTGTCCCATAACCAGTATAGTACAAAAAAAACTAACCAACAAAATATGTATCTTCGCCAAATTTAAGGGCATTGTTTTTGGAATAGCTGCGTTTAACTAATAATAAAAATATTCATTTTTACGTTCTGTTCTTCAGCAAACGTAAAAAAACTTGCAATATTTCGACGCTAATTATAAATAATATGAATAAAATACTAATAATAACCATTATAATTTTCTGCTTTTTAGGTAATAACAAAGCGCAATATTATAAAGTTTCAAACACCATTAATAATCATGTAGGTTTTGTTAATGCATCTGCGGGAGCAAACTATGGAGTTAAGAATTACATAGGATCATATGCAATCACAGAAAATTTCACACGCGTTAATGCAAGCTTTGATGAAGTACTTTATGAACCCGTTTCTGAATATGAATTAGAGCAGTTAGAAAAAGTTGAACTGCATGAAAGAATAGATATTGAAACTGATATTGCTTATGAACGTAAAAAACCAATTATTCAATATTCTTTTTTTCCCTATAGAATAAACCCTGACAACAAAACTATCGAAAAAGTTATTGATTATACTATAAGCTTTACACCTGAAAATGACACCCCCTACATTGACAATTCTAATAAGCAGAAAACAAACTTTTCATCTGACAGGTTAAAAAGTAAAATACAAAGCGCAAATAGTCTAAGAAATTATGCAAGCAAATCACTTCTAAGCACTGGGAACTGGTTTAAAATTAAAGTTGATACTACAGGCATTTTTAAGCTTAGCTATGAGCAGCTTCAATCAATTGGATTGTTAAAGCCCGAACAAGTTAGAATATATTCGTACGGAGGAAAGCAATTGCCTTACTCCAATTCCGAAGAAAATCATGACGATTTGGTTGAAATACCTCTTAAAATGTTGAAAGGATCGGATGGGAATTTTAATAGTGGAGACCACATATTATTTTATGCAGAAGGTACCACAACATGGAAATTTGATGACTATTTGCAAATGTTTGTTCATAGCAAACATTATTTTTCAGATTATACCTATTTGTTTTTAACTGATCAATTCAGTACAGAAGGTCTTAGAATACAAGAAGTAGACAACAGTAATCTAAATAAAAAATACACAACAACTTCTTTCAACAGTTACAAATACCATGAAACTAACACCTATAATTTAATTAAATCGGGCAGAACATGGTATGGGGATAAAATGAGTCGTGGACAATCAAAATCTTTTCCTTTTAAGTTTCCCAATATTATAAGCAGCGATAGTATTTTAGTGCGTTCCGTGATAGCTGGCCACAAACAATTTAAAGACCAAACATGCTATTTTAAAATAAGTGAAAGCAATATAAATTACGACACTATTGATGTTGATTTAAAAAACGGTAAATATGATTATGGTCATGAATATAGCAGCAATTTTTATTTGACTAATCCTTCGAGCAACATAGAATTAAAATATGATTTTGTTGGCAGTAGTTCTGATATAGAAGGGTACATTGATTATATATGTGTTAATGCTCATGAAAAACTTAAAATGTACGGTTCTCAATTTCAATTTCGGGATAAGGTTACAGCTGATTCAGGAGGGGTTTGGGAATTCAAAATTGAAAACTCTGGACAAACTGTAACTATTTGGAATATTACCAATAGCGTTCAACCTTTTGAACTTAAACTATACACAACCAGCGATCAAACATCGTTTAAAATTGAAGCTGATACCTTACATCAATTTATTGCTTTTGATGGCACCCGTTTTTTTACACCAATAATTAATGATGATGATCGCGTTGTGCAGAATCAAAACTTACATGGAACAGGTTCTGTTGATATGGTAATTGTCACCCATCCACGCTTTCAAGAGAAAGCTGATACATTAGCCAAGATTCATAGAACTATGGATGGTTTAAATGTGCTTGTGACGCAACCTCAATTAATTTATAATGAATTTTCATCGGGTTCTCCTGATGTGTCGGCCATTCGCAATTTCATGCGTATGCTTTACGATAGAGCTTCGGATGGAAACGAACCCAAATATTTATTGCTTTTTGGCGATGGATCGTATGACAATAAAGGGCAAAAAAACGATAAAACAAATCTATTGTTAACCTATCAAGGAGTTAATGGTCTAAGCGGAACGGCCAGTCATGTATCGGACGATTATTTTGGTTTACTTGATATTGATGAAGGAGAAAAAAATGAATTAATATATGGCCTGCTTGATATCGGGATTGGTCGTTTTCCTGTACAAGATACTGGAGAAGCTCAATTGATGATCGATAAAGTTACACATTATATGGACGATACAACCCAAGGAGACTGGAGAACAAACATTTGCCTTATTGGAGACGACGAGGACAGGGGGTTACACATGACACAAGCAAATAACCTTGACAAGGATATAATAAGTGTTCAATATCCACAATTTCATGTAAATAAGATATTATTTGACGCTTATAAGCAAGTATCAACACCATCGGGGCAATCATATCCTGAGGTTACCGAAGCTCTAAATAGAGAAGTTGATAAGGGTGCCTTAATTATTGATTATGTGGGACATGGCAACCCTAGGATTTTAGCTCACGAAGAAATTTTATCGGATAATGACGTTAAGAAATGGAAGAACTGGGACAAACTGCCCATATTTGTAACTGCCAGCTGTGAAGTTGGACGGTATGATGATTATGCACACTTATCGCTAGGAGAATGGTTTTTACTTAGCCCTGAAGGTGGTGGGATTGCAGCCTTAACAACAACAAGAGTAGTTTATTCTGGAGATAACGATATATTAAATCGTGGATTTTTTGAAAATGCATTAAACCCCAATTTACGATTGGGCGATGTTATTCGTTTGGCTAAAAATAAAGTTGGTGCCAGTTCCATTAATCACAGAAACTTTTCGCTTTTAGGCGACCCTGCTTTAAGGCTTGCAGTGCCCAAACATAAAATTACCATTCTCAATATAAACGATAGCTTTTTACCCGAATTGAATTCAACAAAATCTATCACCTATACTACGGGTGATACTATTTTGGCCTTATCGAAGGTTTATGTTTCTGGTCTTATTGACGATTATAATGATACACCTGTTAGAGACTCGGGGATATTATACATTACCATATATGACAAAGTTGATACTTTGTATACCAGAGGTCAGGATAATGAACCGAAGATAGCTTTTACCTTGCAAAACAATATTTTATATAAAGGAAAAGCCCGTATTATTGATGGAGCATTCGACTTTGAGTTTATGGTGCCTAAAGATATCAATTATAAATATGGAAAGGGGAAAATTAGCCTTTATGCCAAACTCGATTCAATGGATGGCATGGGGTACTCTGATAATATAATAATTGGAGGAAGTGCCGAAAATATTGAAGCTGATTATAAGGGACCCGAAATTGAATTATTCATGAATGATTATGGCTTTATTAATGGGGGTACTACCAATGAAAACCCCATATTATTAGCCAAATTAATTGATGATAATGGTATTAATACTACAGGAAACGGTTTTGGCCATAATATTACCGCAATACTTGATGGCAATCAGGATAAAATATACCTGCTAAATAATTATTACGAAGGCGATCTTGACAAGTTTAATAGCGGTGAAGTTCGATTCCCATTTAGCAATATTGAACCCGGGCATCACAGTATTTTGTTTAAAGTTTGGGATATTTATAACAACAGTGCCGAAGCAACAATTGATTTTAATGTTCATGAGAGCAATTCTATAATTATTGATAAGCTACAAAATACCCCTAACCCATTTTACGATGAAACTCGCTTTACTTTTGAACATAATCAGAGTTTTGAGGAATTTGATATAACTATTAGGATTTTCGACTTAATGGGTAATAAGATTACCGAAATTAATGAAACGAATTTAAACCCTGGATATAAAACTACCCCAATTTATTGGGATGGAACTAATTCGTCGGGTTCAAAACTACCTTTGGGTATGTACATTTATCGTGTTCAAATTATTACCCCTGATGGTAAAAAAACAAATAAATCGTCAAAATTGATGATTTTTAAATAATAAAATGCCATAAATACAGTTTGTATTTCTAAATTTGCGCTTTTAAAAGAAAAATAAGATGATTAAGAAAATTTTAAGTATTACAGTATGTGTTATTACCTTGAGTTTGAATAGTTTGTTTGGACAAAATAGTGATTACGATAAAATTTTAGGTCAAGAACAAGAATTAAATGCCATTACTACATCAGTACCTTTTTTGATGATTGCCCCCGATTCTCGATCAGGTGCAATGGGCGATGCCGGTGTTGCACTTTCACCTAATGGATACTCTCAGCATTGGAACTCGTCAAAATTAGCATTTATTGAAAAATCGGCGGGAGCTACCATAAGCTATACTCCTTGGTTAAAAGAATTGGTTGACGACATGAGTCTTGCTTATGTAACCGGCTATTACAAGCTTGATAAACTTCAGACCATTGGTGGAGGCTTACGTTATTTCTCCATGGGAAATATCATTTTTACCGATGGTAATGGAGATGTTATTGGAAATTACGCACCTAACGAGTTTGCTGTTGATGGATCGTACAATAGAAAATTATCGGATCAATTCGCATTAGGTATTTTGGGACGTTTTATTTATTCGAACCTTACCGGTGGACAAGGTTACGAAGGTTCAAAAGCAGGAACTTCAGTAGCCATTGACATTAATGGTTTTTATACCAATAAAATGGAATTGGCTGGTTACGAGGGAAATTGGGCTGCAGGTTTTAACGTATCAAATATTGGTGCTAAGCTTGGATATTCTGAAGACACCAAAAACTTTATACCTACCAACCTCCGTATTGGTGGTGCTATGACTTTAGATTTAGACAGTTATAATAGCATTACTGCCACCATGGATATTAATAAACTATTGATACCTACCCCTCCTATTCATGGTGTAGATTCAGTAACTGGAGAAGAAATTTTTCTTGCAGGTAAAGATTCCGATGTTGGAATTACACAAGGTATTATTCAATCGTTCTATGATGCCCCCCGTGGTTTTGAAGAAGAAATGGAAGAATTGAGTTATGCTATTGGGGTTGAATATTGGTATGCTAAGCAATTTGCCGTGCGTGCAGGATATTTCTACGAGCACCAAAACAAAGGTAACCGTAAATACTTTACTGCCGGTGTTGGATTAAAAATGAATGTTTTTGGTTTAGACTTTTCATACCTGATACCAGCTGGGAACTTTACTAATAGCCCATTATCGAACACATGGCGTTTTTCACTTATATTTGACCTAGACGATTTCAACAATCAATAAAAATATGAATTTCCGAATTGGATTTGGATACGATGTTCACCGCCTAGCAGAAGGATTACCCTTTACGCTGGGCGGTATTGTTATACCCCATACCAAAGGTTCGGTTGGCCATTCCGATGCCGATACCCTAATTCATGCCATTTGCGATGCGCTATTGGGAGCCGCAAACATGCGTGATATTGGCTTTCACTTTCCTGATACAAGCAATGACTACAAAGGTATTGACAGTAAAATTATTCTTAAGAAAACCGTTAACCTGATTGCTACAAAAAACTATGTTATTGGTAACATTGATTCAACAATTAGCCTGCAACAACCAAAAATAAAAGACTTCATTCCTGTTATGCAAGAAACCCTTGCTAAGGTATGCGGAATTGATATTGACGGTATTGCTATAAAAGCTACTACTACCGAGAAACTAGGTTTTGAAGGCCGCGAAGAAGGTGTTTCGGCAAATGCTGTTGTTCTTATTTATAAAAAAGATGCAACCAATTAGTTCCGACATAGATTTTAATAAAATATTGAATGATAATTTAGGAGTGCTTGCCTATTTCTCACATGACAAGTGCAGTGTTTGCAAAACACTAAAACCAAAGCTATCGGAGTATTTTACCGAACATTTTCCTAAAATTAAGCAAACCTATATAAATATAGAACAGCAACCGGAACTTGCTGCCAAACACTCCGTTTTTACAGTTCCTGTTGTAATTGTTTTTTTTGAAGGTTCTGAAACCTACAGAAAGGCAAGATCTTTTGGTGTTCAAGAATTGGCCGAATTGGTTGACCGTCCGTATAAATTAATGTTCGGATAAAATTAACTACTCCCAATTCTAAATCAATTTCCAATATTAGCATCTGACTTAAATACCAATTCAAAACATAAGAAATACATTCTTTTATAAATTACGAATAGTCAATTTGGGCTAAAGCCCTGATAGTGGACGATTTATTACCACTGGCTTAAGCCAGTGGCTATTGAAACCGAATAAATAATGAGCTTTAGCCCAGCTATCTAAATTTAATCGGTTAGTAATGAAATTCTAATAACTATTTCAATTCATCAAAAACCGAATCGTCAACCATATTTGGCAAAGTTACTTTTAAAAGAGGCTCGGCTTGCATAGCACGTTTAATAGCAAAAACAGCCCCTTCATTTCGTGCCCAACTGCGGCGCGATATTCCATTATTTACATCCCAATTCAACATTAGTTTCAATCTTCTATCTGCATCATGGGAACCATCAAGCAGCATACCAAACCCCCCATTAATAACTTCGCCCCATCCAACTCCACCTCCGTTATGAATAGCTACCCAGGTAGCTCCTCTGAAAGAATCGCCAATTACATTATGAATAGCCATATCGGCAGTGAATTGCGAACCGTCATAAATATTTGAGGTTTCTCGGTAAGGCGAATCGGTGCCCGAAACATCATGATGATCGCGACCAAGAACTACCGGTGCCGACAATTCTCCATTTGCAATAGCTTTGTTAAAGGCAGCTGCTATTTTCGTTCTTCCCTCACAATCGGCATATAATATTCGAGCCTGCGACCCTACAACCAATTTGTTTTTTCCCGCTTCTTGTATCCATTTTATATTATCAGCCAGTTGCTGCTGTATTTCTATGGGAGCGTTTTCCATTAATTTTTCCAATACATTACAAGCTATTTTGTCGGTTTTTTCCAAATCTTCCGGATTGTTAGAAGCACACACCCATCGGAAGGGACCAAATCCATAATCGAAACACATGGGACCCATTATATCTTGCACATACGAAGGATACCTAAAATCTCCTTGGGCTTTTAAAATATCAGCTCCAGCCCTACTCGATTCAAGCAAAAAGGCATTGCCATAATCGAAAAAGTAAGTGTCAAATTTATCTACACATTTATTAATTGCATCAACATGCCTTCTAAGCGATTCTTGTACTTGCTGTTTAAACTCACCGGGATTATCAGCCATCAGTTGGTTTGCATCTTCAAACGACATACCAACCGGATAATACCCACCAGCCCATGGGTTATGAAGCGAAGTTTGATCAGAGCCTAAATCAACTTTTACATTTTCAACAGCAAATCGTTCCCAAACATCAACAATATTGCCTTGATAAGCAATGGAAACTACCTCTTTATTCGCTTTTGCCTGTTGAACACGGTTCATTAGGGAATCTAATTTATCCATTACTTCATCAACCCACCCCTGACTATGACGTGTTTGGGTAACTTTGGGGTTTATTTCAGCAGTTATAGAAATTACCCCGGCAATATTTCCTGCTTTTGGTTGAGCACCAGACATTCCTCCCAATCCAGACGTGATAAAAAGTTTTCCTTCAAGACCTTCGTTATGCTTGGCAATTTTCCTACCTGCGTTTAAAACGGTAATCGTGGTGCCATGAACAATACCTTGGGGGCCAATATACATATAAGAACCTGCTGTCATTTGTCCGTATTGAGTTACACCCAATGCATTAAATTTTTCCCAATCGTCGGGTTTACTATAATTAGGAATCATCATGCCATTAGTAACCACAACTCTAGGTGCTTCTTTATGCGAGGGATACAAACCCATCGGATGTCCGGAATACATTACCAAAGTTTGCTCATTGGTCATTTCAGCCAAATACTTCATAGTAAGCCTATACTGAGCCCAATTTTGAAAAACAGCACCATTACCACCATACGTAATTAACTCATGTGGATGCTGTGCTACAGCATAATCTAAATTATTGCAAATCATAAGCATAATAGCTGCAGCCTGTTTTGACTTGTGCGGATAATCATTGATATGACGCGCTTTGATTTCATAATCGGGGCGAAAACGATACATGTAAATTCTACCGTAAACATTAAGCTCATTCATAAATTCTTTAGCTAATTCTTTATGATATTCTGGCTTAAAGTATCTTAATGCATTTTTTAAAGCTAGCTTCTTTTCATTATCCGATAAAATATCTTTTCGTTTTGGAGCATGATTAATTGTTTTATCATAGGGCTTTATTTTGGGCAAGGTATTGGGTATTCCTTCTATAATATCTTGCTGAAATTGCTGTAAACTCATAATACTAATATTTAATCTGTTATTGTGCAAATTTACATTTTCAAAACAATTTCGCATTCCCTCAAGATGCTCTTTAAAAACATACCCACCCCAACCTGTTTAATTCATGCATTTAATTTAGTGCAAATACAACTTGGAATACCTGCTGACGTAGTTCCCTACTTCAAAAGGATTGCAAGGAAGTTAGATGTGCTGAAATAAATGCACTTTAGTAAAATTTGACAAAATAATTTTAACACTTGAAGTTATAAGGTGTAGATAATGAAAAAGATATGTGATTTTTGTCAAATTTCATGAATCAATCAGGCTATATTGGGTTATCACTAGTAATAATAAAACTTTCGGGTAGGTATGTTGTTATTCGAATTAAAATATTAAACCGCAAGTTTTTGCAACTCAAAACGTCATAATAGGGTAAAATCGGATAATAAAATTAAAATGAAGAAAATATTAGTTTTGGTTTTTGCTGTAGTATCAGTAATAACATATGCAACAGAAAGCAAAGAATCAAATAAAGCAAATAAAAAAGGCGATATTGTTGGTACGGTAATCGATAACGCCGATGGGCGCCCAATTGAATATGCAACAATAGCTCTGTATAAAAGTGAAAGCAAAGAATTAGTTACCGGGGTAATTTCAGATAGTGAAGGTTTTTTTAGATTAAAAAATAATGCGGTAGCTAATTATTATTTGACGGTTACATTTTTGGGTTATAATACTGTAACAATTCCTGATATTAAAATATTGGAAGATACTCGTGAAATAGAATTGGGTAATTTAAAACTTGCACCTAATTCCAGAGAAATTGAAGGGGTTGATGTTATGGCTGATCAGGCATCTGTTCAATACAAAATTGATAAGAAGATTATAAACGTAGGTCAGCAGTTAACTGCAAAATCGGGAACCGCGGTCGATATCTTAGAGAATGTACCTTCGGTAAAAGTTGATATTGATGGGAATGTGTCTTTAAGAGGAAGTACTTCGTTTACCGTATTGATTGATGGAAGACCAACGGTTTTAGATCCTAGTGATGCCCTGAGTCAGATGCCGTCGGGTGCTATCGAGAATATCGAAATTATTACCAATCCATCGGCAAAATATGAACCTGATGGAACCTCTGGAATTATTAATATTGTTACCAAAAAAAACAAACTAAACGGAACCTCTGGAATTGTAAATGTGAACGTAGGAAGGTTTGAGAATTATGGGAGCGACTTTACGCTGGAAAATAGAATGGAAAAGCTGCGTCTGTTTTTGGGTGCTGATTATAATAACCGAAACCGTCCGGGTGATATGAAATATCAACGCGATTTATTTTTTTTGGATGATACAACCAACATACAATCGGATGGAAAATTTGCTAGAAATAGGCAACGCTATAGTTTTCGTACTGGCATGGATTGGGACTTTACTTCAAATGATGTTATTGGAATTAATGTAAGGGCAGGCGATCGTTTCAATGAAAGATCTACCGAAAAAAACTATTATGAGTATAATTCTGAAACTGGAATTGAAACCCTGTCAAAAACGGAAGATAACTCGAGTAGAGGTGGTTATTTTTGGTCGGTGGCTATGAACTACCGACATAATTTCAATAAAGATAAAACACATTTTATTGAATTTCAGACCAATGTTCATGGTAGAAACGGTGATGAAGAATCAGAAAATATTGAACGCAACTTAAAGAATGAAATTCTTACGGGTCAAAGATCAACAGAAATAGGTCCGTCATCTGATTTGCGTTTAAAGCTGGATTATACAAAACCATTTGATTGGGGAGGCAAATTTGAAACAGGCTGGCAAAGCCATTACTCAATTAGTAATGACGAAAATAAAGTATATCACTTTGATACCCTTAATAACAATTACGTATTTCAACAGAGGTATAGTAATAATACAAAATATACTCGAAATACACATGCCTTATACGGGACTTTTGGAGGCGAATATGGCGATTTTGGATATCAGGCAGGGCTAAGAGCTGAATACACTTATCGTTTTGTAGAACTGACAGAAACCAATGAAGAATTTTTAATTGACAGACCCGACTTTTTCCCAACCTTACATTTTTCTTATCAAATGCCAGCCGAGCAACAAGCAATGATAAGTTATACAAGACGTATTAACAGACCCAGAGGCTGGTTTCTTGAACCATTTATTACTTATATGGATGCTTATAATGTTCGAAAAGGAAATCCTGGTCTTGATCCGGAATATATTAATTCGGTGGATTTGAGCTACCAGAAGAAATTTCAAAAACAAAATTTTGCTTCTGTTGAAGGTTATTACCGAAATACAGTAAATAAAATTGAACGGTACAAAACCCCGTTTATTGACGATACAAGCAAGTTAAAGTTAATGCACAGCTTTATTAATGCTGGAGCTGATTATGCCCTTGGCGTTGAATTCATGCTGAATTACTCACCAACAAAATGGTATACAACGAATTTAATGGCCGACTTGTATGATTATACTCTTAAGGGTGAATTGAACGAGTTAGCCTATGAGCAGCACGATTTTAGCTGGAATTTTCGTTTTAACAATACCCTTAAAGCAGGCATGAATAGCCGTTTCCAAATCGATTTTATGTATCAAAGCGCTAGTGTACAAGCACAAGGAAGAACAGAAGACTTTTACGCAGCAAGTGTCGCTTATAAGCAAGATTTTTTTAAAAGAAAAATGTCTGCAACATTGCAAATACGCGACGTATTGGGCACATGGCAACATGAACATATAACGAGAGGAGTAGATTTTTACGAGTACAGTTTATATAAGCCTAATACACCATCAGTAATGCTAACTTTATCGTATAAAATAAATAATTATAAGGCGAATCGCAGTGAGCGAAATGGCAATGGTGGAGGTGAAGAAGGTGGCGACAATATGTAGGTAGTTTTGAATTATTAGCAAGTAGTTTGTATGTTTGTTTGTTTTAAAAAATTCAATGTACAAATTGCTTATCCATGAAGCTTCTATTCTTTTAGTTTTGATTTTACTCAAAGAATTAATGCTAGGAGCTTAATGCGTTTTATGCGTTATATTTAGAAAATCATGGTTTTGGCTTTGTATTTCTAAAAATAGATTCAGATAATTATTGTTTCTTGATACTAGTTACTGGTTTGTAGTCGTTTAAACAGATTCCGAATGCAATAACAAGAAACTAGTGTTAAGTCAAGAATCAAGTTTCGGGTTTTTATGGATTATTTAATTCCCTCTCTGCCCTGCGGGCATCTCTCCCAGGAGAGAATTACAAAGCGGAAGCGGGCGAGTCTTCC
>JAQICC010000428.1 GCA_027858735.1 Salinivirgaceae bacterium | reverse complement strand
ACGTTGGCCGATTTAAAAGAAACACGCGAAGGATTATACGCTAAATGGAAAACAGAGAAAGACCTTGTTGATAAGGTACAAAACATAAAAGCCAACATTGATGATTTTAAACAACGAGCGGACAGAGCCGAGCGTGACGGTGATTTTGGTTTGGTTGCGGAATTACGCTATGGTAAAATTAAGGAAAATGAAGAATTGTTGCTGCAGTTGCAAAATGAACTGCATGCAAATCAAGACAATGCCATAATTAAAGAAGAGGTAACGAATGAAGATATTGCTGAAATTGTAGCCCGATGGACCGGTATTCCGGTATCGAAGATGTTGAGTAGCGAACGTGAAAAATTATTGCACCTAGAAGATGAATTGCATAAGCGAGTAGTAGGTCAACATGAAGCAATTGAGTATGTTTCTGATGCTGTGCGCCGATCGCGTGCCGATTTGCAGGATAGTAAACGTCCTATTGGTACCTTCCTTTTTTTAGGAACCACGGGTGTAGGAAAAACCGAACTTGCAAAAACATTGGCCGATTATTTATTTAACGATGAAAATGCACTTACACGAATTGATATGAGCGAATATCAAGAACGTCATGCTGTAAGTCGTTTAATTGGTGCGCCTCCCGGATATGTAGGTTACGATGAAGGCGGACAACTTACTGAGGCTGTTCGAAGAAAGCCTTATTCCGTTGTGCTTTTAGATGAGATCGAAAAAGCCCATCCAGATACCTTCAATATTTTATTGCAAGTGCTTGATGAAGGCCGATTAACTGACAACAAAGGAAGGGTTGCCGATTTTAGAAATACGATAATTATTATGACTTCGAATATGGGGGCTCATATTATTCAAGAAAGATTTGAAAATATTGATATGACTAACCGTTCGCAAGTTGTTGAAGATACAAAAATGGAGGTGGTTGCTTTGCTGAAACAGACGATTAGACCCGAATTTTTAAACCGTATTGATGAATATGTAATGTTTACCCCTTTAAATATTAATGAAGTGCAGCAAATTGTTGAAATTCAACTTAATAATTTAAAGAAAAACTTGCAAAAAAAAGATATAAAAATGGAGGTGTCTGATGCGGCAATAAAACATATTTCAGAGCTTGGTTACGAACCACAGTTTGGTGCCCGTCCTATTAAACGAGTTATTCAGCGAGAAATTTTAAATGAACTTTCAAAAGCGATTCTATCAGGTAAAATTATTTCTGAAAGTACCATTATTATTGATTTTATTGAAGGTAAACTTACATTTAGCAATTTAAGTTAGTGGCATGTCAAAACTCAAATTTCGGATTATTATTCGGAGTGCGACTTAAAGTCGCGCCCCGAATACAAAATAATAACTAACATTGTATTGTAGATACTAGTATCAAGTCAAGCATGATAATACGGGTAAATTAACCTTTATTCCCCCTTCGCCTAAAGGCACTTCCCCCAGGGGAAGACTCGCCCGCTTCCACTTTGTAATTCTCTCCTGGGAGAGATGCCCGCAGGGCAGAGAGGGAATTAAATAATCCATAAAAACCCGAAACTTGATTCTTGACTTAACACTAGTTTAATATGCTATTTAAGCCACCGTTTATTTACCCATTCTTTTTGTTGTTCTTCTGTATGAAAGGTCCAGACAACAATACGGCTTTTTTTATTTCCTTGACCCATATGTAATGTTTTTACCGTGGTAGCTTGTACTATTTTTAGCTTTTTGTAAATATTTTTTAAATTCGATTCTTTCGATACCAAGGTAGTAAACCATAAACATGAAGAGCTATATAATTTACTTTCGAGAATCATATCGTTAATGAATTTTCCTTCTCCACCAATGCACCATAATTCATTGCCTGTACCACCAAAATTCAAAACGGGTTTTGAAGGTTTTGGGGCTGGTTTTGGGTTTAGGTTTTTTAGTTTACGTGTTGTGCCGGCATTCGCTTCTTCAAGTGAGCTATGAAACGGAGGATTGCATATCGTAACATCGAACTTTTCATCCTCTTTTATAATGTCTTTAAAAATGTTATTTACTTTTTTTTGCAAACGTAATTCAATACTGTTTTTAATATCAGCGTTAGAATCAACAATTTGCTTGGCCGATTTTATGGCAATAGGGTCAATATCGGAACCTACGAATGACCATTGGTATTCATGATTGCCAATTAAAGGGTAAATACAATTTGCGCCAACACCCGTATCAAGGCACTTAATGTGTTTACTTGTGGGTATTTCTTCATTGTTTAGGCTACCTAATAATTCTGCTATATTGTGAATGTAATCGGCTCGCCCAGGTATTGGTGGGCATAAATAGTTTTTGGGAATATCCCAAAACTGAATATTGTAGAAATGCATTAAAAGCGCTTTGTTCAATGCTTTTACGGCTTCGGGGTAGGCAAAATCAATGGATTCAACATTGTATTTATTTAACTGAACAAATAGTTTAAGTTCTGGGTAGCTTTCAATAAGCTCCTTAAAATTGTATTGGCCTCTGTGCTTATTAAGCGGATGAAGCTTTGATTTAACGATTGGTTCTTCTTTCTGACTCATATAAGTGCAAAAGTACAATCATTATTTTAAATTGATTGTTTTGGGTTATGGAATTTCCGAAGCTTTTATACCGATTTAATCTAAAGAATTCCTCGAGGCTCTGCCTCGGGGTTTCGCTTTCTCTCCCCTGAATTTCAGGGGAGATGTCCGACGAAAGTCGGACAGAGGGGTGAATAAAGAAAATTTGAGTTTCAGCGGTAGCTGAAATAAAGTTGGCGAAATACCTCGTAGGCTTGCCTCGGGGATAGTCAACTTTATAAATTTTCTTTATTATGTTTTGCTAAAAAAAAAGCCTGATACTATTTTGTATCAGGCTTGCTATAAATAAATTCGTATAATTTCTATAAACCTACTTCAGCTATTGATTTAAGCAATAATTTAACTTTTGGCTTAATATCACTCTTATCATATTTATTCATATCTTGATTTGCTGAACCACTAGCCGTAAAATAAACAGTATCGGTATAATTTGAGCCTTCCCATGCACCTAATGCGGCATTAATATTTGTAATGTCAAGAGCTTTTAATACTACAATGCTGTCATTTGCAAATCCAGCGACTGATTTATATTCAGAAAGATTAACTATACCATTAGTACCAACTTGTACTGATAATTTTACGGAATATACACTTAGCGTGTCAGGTAAATCTTTAACAGTAAAACTAGAACTGTCTTTTACTCTGAAACCTTTTAAATTATCAATGTTATTCTTAAATTCAGCGATGTCTGCTAAGTTAACTTTACCCGATCCTGAGAAAGGAATGCTATCATCTGCAGATTTGTTCGTTTCGCCAGCTAAAGGCATATCAACCTCAATATCTGAACTGACCTCGGTAGTAGCTATATCTTCAAGATCACAAGAAACAAATCCTAGGCCTGCAAAAGTCATTACGAATAGTAAATTTTTAATTTTCATAAGTTAAATTTTTAGTTGTTGCTAAATAATTATGTTTTGTTACATTTTATGGATTGCACTAAAATAGTTTGTTTATTTATTTAATACAAAGAAAACTGAGTTTTGTTTTATGTGTGATACGTAGGTTTTTGTTTTATGTTCCAAAAAATTTGTGAAGAGACTTACATTTAGTTTTAACGGTATAAAAACAGGGATATAAAATTTATTACTTTTTTTATATAATTTTGAGTTTTTGGTAGAATTAATCTTGTAACACTTCGGGATTTATAATATGAGGTATTTGTTTGTTTTTGTAAAATCCGATAATATTATTTGCAGCTATTATGGCCATTTTATCACGTGTTTCAACAGTACCCGAACCAACATGAGGCAAGACAGAAACATTTTCCATAACCAATAGTGGGTTGTTAGCTTTCATAGGTTCAGGGTTGGTGACATCAAGACCGACACCCCAAATTTGTTGGCTGTTTAAAGCCTCAATTAAATCAGTTTCGTTGTGTATTAGTCCTCGTGCTGTATTTATAAATATCGATGAAAGTTTCATTTTATCAAAGGCCTTTTTATTAAAAATGCCATTGGTGGCAGGAGTTAAAGCACAATGAACCGAAAGCACATCGCTTTGGGCTAATAGAGTTTCGAAATCAACCCAATTAGCACCAAGTTCTTGTTCGGCTTTTTTATTAGGTGTTCGGTTATTGTAAATAACATTCATATTGTAAGCTCCCTTGCAGAGTTTCGCCATTTCAAAACCAATACGGCCTAGTCCGAATATGCCGAGTGTTTTGTTGTGTAACTCAATTCCAAGGTTGGCATTGGGTTTAAAATAATCCCATTTGTCTTCAATTATTGATTTGTGTAAATAGAACATTTTGCGGGAAGTAGCCACCATTAAGCCAAAGGCAATATCGGCAGTAGCAGCACTTAAAACATCGGGAGTATAGCCCACAGGTATGCCGAGTTGAGTAGCCTTTTTAACATCAATATTGTCGTAACCAACTGCAAATTGTGAGATAATTTCAATGTTTGGGCATGAGCTTAAAAGCTCACTGTCAATCTTTTCGGTTAAAGTGCATAAAATACCATGATGGCCTTTGGCTTGTTCAATTAGTTCACTTTGAGTCATTGGCCTATCTTCTTGCCATTGCGTAATTTCAAAACCTGCCTTTTTAAGTAGTTTTGCACCAATCTCGGGGAATAATCGGGTTATTAATATTTTCTTTGATGTCATAAATTAATCAATTTTACTGAAGCCGATTTCTCTTAATGTACTATCGTGCTTACTATCCGTTTCAATTTTAATGTACCTGCCAGTTCGGCAAGAGCAAGACTTACAAAGTTGAACTAAAACTGAATCGAAACCAATTTCAATGTCAGAAATTTCAATTTGTTGTTCATTCATATACTTATTTATAGCATAAAAAAGATCATCATCGTTAATGGTAAAATAAGAATGCCATGGGTCAGCGCATTTAGTTTCTTCGCAAAAATACCAATGTTTATCCACTATGTCTTTTGAGCAGGATAAACTTAAAATTATGATGCCACAAATAACAAATAGTTTACTCATTTTTTTTATAATTTTTTTGGGTTCAACTAATTTACCATTCTTTTGTATTAACAATAAATACATGCCGGATTGAAGTTCAATCAAGCTATATTATAACTAATATTTTTATGATAAGGTACTATTAATTCGAACTTTGTGTATTTGGCAAATAATGAGTGCTTTGTGAATTAGGTGATTCTGTAACCATCAAAATATCAGTAAATTGAAAATTACATCTTTTATTTTAGAATTCAATATGACCCAAATTGAGCGATTCGCTATCGCAAATCTGCTCAATCAATGTAGGAAATGTAAGCTTTTCACCTCACCTATTCGGTGAAAAACAACATGCTTTAATTCAATATGAAGGTTAGTTTTTTTTACCGACTGAAAGGCGGTGGAACAGTAGTTGTTTTAAACCTCAAAACTAAATCCCTTATCAATTAGTTTATCATAGCGGTTTTTATCAAACTTAAACAAGCGTGCCGATCGATGTGCTACTCCCTCCTGCTTTTCTTCTAACGGAATAAGCAACTTCATTTTTAAAATCTTTCGCCTAAAATTGGGCTTATCAAAAGTTGTATTTAAAATAGATTCGTATAAACGTTGCAATGAAAGCAGTGGAAAACTGTTAGGCAATAAATTAAAACCAATAGGCTCAATTCGAACTCGCCGCCGCAAACTTCGCAAAGCATGCTCTATTATAATACCATGGTCGAACAATAGCTTTGGCAAGTCATAAACATTTACCCATTCAATAGCGCTGGCATCATCTTCAAGCGATAACGCGAAATTTCTAGGCTTAACTAAGGCATAATAAGCAATAGTAATAATTCTTTTATCAGGAAAACGATTAACCTCTCCAAAGGCTCCAAGCTGTTTCATGAACACTTTTACCCCTGTTCGTTCTTCTAAAATTCTAGCTGCAGCAACATCAATATCTTCATCATATTTTATGTAGCCACCTGGTAAAGCCCAAGTACCAGAATCTTTATCCACAATTCGCTTAATCAACAGCACTTTTAATTGATCATCCTCAAAACCAAAAATAACAGAATCGACCGATAAGGGTTTTATAATATTTGTAGTATGCATAGTTACAGTTATGGTTAAAACGACTATAAACCATAGCAATTAAGCTCATTAGGCATATAACCATCTTGCATTCAAGCCCCAAAGATAATCGATAATTACAAAATTATTTGGAGTTTTAGCAAATTTATCTTATTCTTGTAGTCATTAAGACTATATGCATGTGTGTAATGATAATCTTATCTTAACTAAAAAATGCATCTAGAAAAAGTAATTAATTAACATAAAATCGTTTGAAAATCAAATGCTACTTTAGCTAAAAAAAACTATCGATAAATAAAAAATCTACAGGCATGAAAAATAAAAACATCTTATTTTTATTTGTATTGGCTTTCTCTTTATATAATTGTGTAACAAAAAACGATAATAACATGACTGACTATAAATATAAAGACAAAACATTATCCATTGATGAACGGGTAAACGATCTTCTTAGTCACATGACCATTGAAGAAAAACTGGCGCAAATGGTTGCCGTTAATACCGAGGTGAAAGATCTGATTGTAGCCAAATCTGACAGCACATTTGATATTTCGAAGGTTAAAACAGAATTGCCTAATGGTATTGGACAAATTACAAGAATTAGCGAAACTAAAGGCGGACAAAGCCAAACTTCCGATAAAGGGGCAGAACCTCTTACACCCTACGAAAATGCAATATTAAGCAACACCTTGCAAAAATACTTTATTGAAGAAACGCGTTTGGGAATTCCTGCCATTTTTCATGAAGAAAGCTTACATGGTTTGGCAGCTGCTCACGCAACCAGTTTTCCACAGCCTATTGCAATGGCAGGTTCATTTAATCCTGAACTTATTGAAAAAGTTTACGCATTAATGGCCAAAGAAACCCGTTTACGTGGTGCCCATCAAGTGCTTTCTCCTGTTTTAGATATTGCCCGCGATGCCCGCTGGGGACGTGTGGAAGAAACCTTTGGCGAAGATCCGCACCTTACTACAGTTATTGGCGGAGCAGCCATTCGTGGTTTTCAGGGAGATGCCAATTTTTCTGATGGCAATCATGTGGCCGCCACCCTAAAGCACTTTGCCGCACATGGACAACCCGAAGGCGGCACCAACACAGCTCCTGCCAATTATTCAGAACGCGTTTTACGCGAATTCCACTTTGCTCCGTTCAAAAACATTATAGAAAATGAAACCATTTATAGTGTTATGGCAACCTACCATGAATTGGATGGAGTGCCTGGCCACGGCAATAAATGGTTGCTAAATGATATTCTTCGCGAAGAATGGGGTTTTAAAGGTTTTGTTGTGTCCGATTATTTTGCCATACGAGAAATGCATTACCGCGAAGGAGTATACGCGCATGGCGTTGCCCGTGACGGAAAGCATGCCGCAGAATTGGCTCTAAAAGCAGGTGTTAATATTGAACTCCCTTTCCCCGACTGTTACTTGCACATTCCGAAATTGGTTAAAGAAGGTACCGTTTCAATAGAGCGCATTAACCAATTGGTTGGTGAAATGTTATACTTAAAATTCAAGCTAGGCTTATTCGATAACCCGTATGTTGATGCTGCAAAAGCAGAAGAATTCTGTGGTACTGAGGCAAACCGAGAATTGGCTCTTGAAGCTGCTTTGGAATCCATCACACTGCTTAAAAACAAAAACAACATTGCCCCGTTAAATCTCAACAAAATTAAAAAAATTGCAGTTATTGGCCCCAATGCAAACCGCTATCTTTTAGGCGGATACAGCGGGACGCCTAATTATAATTCAACATTATTAGAAGGAATTAAAACACAAATAGGCAACAACGCCGAGGTTGTGTACGCTAAAGGCTGTGGAATAACCGAAGGAGGTAGTTGGGCTGAAGATCATGTGGAATTTTCAAATGCCGAAGAAGATGTTAAACTGATTAAAGAAGCTGTTAAAGTAGCTTTGAATGCCGATGTTATTGTATTGGCCATTGGTGGAAACGAGCAAACATCGCGCGAGGCATGGGGTAATTCGCACCTTGGCGACCGTGCCGATTTAGATTTAATAGGCTATCAAAATCAATTAATTGATGCCTTACACAAAACGGGTAAGCCTATTATCGCTCTGGTTTATAATGGTCGTCCCCTCGCATTTAATAATTTGGTTGAAAAAGCCGATGCCATTTTCGAATGTTGGTATTTAGGTCAGGAAAGCGGATTTGCATCGGCAAAAGTATTGTTTGGTGAGCACAACCCAAGCGGTAAGTTGCCAATAACTTTTCCTCGATCGGTTGGTCATTTACCTGTGTACTACAACCATAAACCTTCAGCACGTCGTGGTTATTTAAACGGCGACATTAGTCCGCTCTATCCTTTTGGATTTGGCTTAAGTTATTCGCAATTTGAAATAGCAGCTATTGCATTAAAAGACGCGACCATTAATAATGGCGAAAATTTCACCGTAAAAGCTACGCTTACTAATAAAGGTAAAATGGATGGTGCCGAAGTGGTTCAGGTTTACATTCGCGATGTTCAAAGTTCGGTTACTCGTCCTGTAAAAGAACTAAAAGCCTTTAAAAAAGTTTATTTGAAAGCTGGCGAAACAAAGCAGATTGAATTAACTTTAGAAAGTAAATCGCTGGCTTTTTACGATATTAACATGGATTATTTGGTTGAACCCGGCGAATTCGAAATAATGGTTGGCAATTCATCGGATGATAAAGATTTAGTAAAAGTTAGACTAACTGTTGAGTAATTTTTATATTGCATTATTGGCAAAGCAAGTATATTCCCCCTCTCCCGAGTTCTCGGGATCTCCCCAAGGGGAGAACTGGTGCTCTCGGAGCGAAGCGAGTCTTTATCCTAGGGAGCCTTCCGAAATAAGTTCGGAACAGGTCGTGCCGAACTAGCTTCGGTAAAGTGCCGATAACTTGTCCCGATTTCGGGAGGCGATGGGGGAATAAAATGATAATAAACAAACAATATTAATTTCACAAAGATGAAGAATATTTTACCAATAATTTTGTTAGCTAGTTTAACCATCAGCTGCACAACAAAACAAAACAATTCTGATAAAACAATGAACCATATAGACCACTTGCTTTCGCAGATGACGCTGAAAGAGAAAATTGCACAACTGAATTTGATCACCGCTCTCGATGATTATAACAATCCGCTTGAAAATGTTGAAGATAAAGTGCGTAATGGTGAGGTTGGACATATTTTAAAAAGCAACGGCGTAAAAAACAATTTTTATTTGCAAAAAATTGCCATTGAAGAAAGTCGTTTGGGCATTCCCATTATGTTTCAAGAAGATGTTATTCACGGATACAAAACGGCTTTTCCTGGTCCTTTGGCCGAAGCTGCAAGTTGGAATTTAGAACGCATTGAGCAAACCGCTGCCGCGGCGGCAAAAGAAGCCACCGCCTCGGGTATTCAGCTTACCTACGCGCCAATGGTTGATATTACCCGCGACCCACGCTGGGGACGTATTGTGGAAGGTGCAGGCGAAGACCCGTATTTAGGAAGTTTAATTGCTAAGGCAAGGGTTAAAGGTTTTCAGGGCGATAATCTTGCCGATTCATCAACCTTAATGGCTTGTGCTAAACATTTTCTGGGTTATGGTGATGCTATGGCCGGTATTGATTACAATATTGGTGATTTTTCAGAACGAGAACTACGCGAGATTTACCTTCCTCCTTTTAAAGCGGCCATTGAAAGTGGTGTAGGAAGCATGATGGTAGCTTATTCTGCCATTGATGGAGTGCCAGCAACAGCCAATAAATGGTTAATGCAAGACTTATTACGCGACGAATTGGGGTTTGACGGAATCGTAATATCTGATTGGCGTACCGTTTCCAACTTGGTAAAAACAGGAGTTGCAACCAACAATAAAGATGCAACGCATCAAGCCATTGAAGCTGGTTTGGATATTGATATGGTTTCAGAATTGTATGTTCAAAACTTAGAAGAATTAGTGAACGAAGGTAAAGTTGATATTAAACTTATTGACAAAGCTGTACGCAGAGTGCTTAAAGCCAAAACCGACCTAGGATTATTTGATGACCCTTATGTATATTTTGATTCTGTTAGAGAAAAAAAATGGGTTATGCACCCTTCGCATCTCGAGCTTTCAAGAAAAGCAGCACGCGAAAGCATGGTATTGCTTAAAAATGCCCGCCTGTCTGGGCAGGAAAAGCATCTGCTTCCTTTATCTAAATCTGTTAATTCAATTGCTGTAATTGGGCCCTTAGCAACACGTCAAAAAGACTTATTAAGTTGGTGGGCTGCCAACCATTCGCAAGCCGACAAAAACGATGTGGTTTCATTACTCCATGGTATTAAGGCTGCAGTTTCATCTTCAACAAAAGTTACTTACACTGAAGGAATTATACTTGAAGGTTTTGAAAAGAAAGGTTTGGAATTAATTCCGGCCGCTATAAAAGCTGCGAAGCAAGCCGATGTTGTAATTTTAGCTTTAGGTGAAGAATACTGGATGAGTGGCGAAGGGGGCAGCATTAGTGATATTACCTTACCAGGAGCTCAGCCCGAATTGGTTGAAGCCCTTGCTCAAACAGGTAAACCTGTGGTGGCGGTGCTAATTAACGGTCGTCCGTTTGATATTCGCAAAACAGTGGAGTCGTTTGATGCCGTTCTTGAAGCCTGGCAACCAGGAACCATGGGTGGATATGCTATTGCCGATATTTTGTTCGGCGACTTTAATCCTTGCGGCAAACTACCTGTTACCTTTCCTCAAAATACCGGTCAAATACCCATTTTTTACAATATTAAGCGAGGTTCACATGACTTTGAAGGTATCGATTTAAAAGATCGTTACAAAAACAATTATTTAGATATTACGCACAAACCTCTGTTTCCATTCGGTTTTGGCTTAAGCTATACTACTTTTGAATATTCTAATTTGCGAGTAAACACCGATACCGATATTCCAACTGTTGGCATTAAAGTTACAAACAGTGGAAAAGTTGATGGCTTTGAAGTCGTTCAACTTTACATTAAAGATATAGTAACCCAAGTGGCCACTCCTCATAAACAATTAAAAGGATTTGAACGGATTTTCTTAAAAGCAGGTGAAAGCAAGGTTGTTACCTTTAATATAACGGATGATAAACTGAGCTACATTGGCAAAGAGTTAAAACCTCTTATTGAAGCTGGTGAATTTGAAATTATGGTAGGTGGTAATTCTGAGGAATTATTAAAAGTTGTGTATATAAGAAAATAAGGCTAAGGATTTGTAACGAAATAACATAACCAGTTGGACTTGTTCTTTTAGTCCCTGCCTGCTGTATAGTCCTGAAATAGGTTGACTAAGAGAATGTTAATAAGTCAACTTAAAATAGGACAAAACGAATAAAAAAATGCATTAGAAATGTCTATTACGCTCGAAGATTGGATTAGCATGGAGATTGCCGTAAAAGCTAATTTATCTTAATCAGGATAAGCTGTTATTTTCTGATAACGGCTTTTTTACTTAACTTAAAGCAAAATTTATTGATGTATTAAAACTCCATGGTATGAATCGTATTTTATTCATTTTGGTAATTATGGCAGCACTATGCAATTGTAGCAATTCGAGCGAACAAACACAATCAGCGTTAAAAATTGATTTATCAAATTTCAATTGGGAATTCAAGCAGGTTGACACGTGTTGTTGGATGCCAGCCACCGTTCCAGGTACTGTGCATACTGATCTTATGGCCAATGATAGTATTGGCGATTCGTTTTATCGATTAAATGAAAAAAAGCAACAATGGATTGACAAGGTAGATTGGGAATATAAAACCACGTTTAATGTCGATATTAAAATGTTATCCAATAAACATATTGAATTAACCTTTGAAGGACTTGATACCTATGCCAAGGTTTCTTTAAATGGTAAGGAGATTCTATCTTCGGATAACATGTTTCGTGCTAATAAAATAAATGTTGATGATTTACTTACTGAAGGCGAAAATACACTGCATATTGTTTTTGAATCGCCTGTTAATAAGGGGCTTGAATTGTTAAAAGCCAATGGCTATCAATATCCGGCTAACAACGACCAAAGCGAAAATGGCGAATTGGGAGCTAAGAAAGTTAGCACATTTGTTCGTAAGGCTCCTTACCATTTTGGTTGGGACTGGGGGCCACGTTTAGTAACTTCAGGCATTTGGAAACCTATCTTTTTAACGGCTTGGAACGAGGCCAAGATAGAAGACTTATACGTGGAGCAAATCAATATTAATAAGGATAACGCATTAATCAGCTTTAATCTAGAAATTGATTCAGATAAAGCTGAGAAAGTTGATTATGTGATAAGAAATAAATCCGATGATCGAATACTAGAAAGTGGACAATTAGAACTTAAAGAGGGTGAAAACATCTTTAAGAATGAAACTACAATACTTAAACCTAAGCTTTGGTGGCCTAATGGTTACGGCGAACAAAGCATGTATGAATTTTCTTTTGAGCTTTATAAGGGAATAGAACTAATTGCCGAAAAGCAGGTGAAAACCGGATTGCGAAGCGTTAAGGTAATCCGTGAAAAAGATGATCAAGGCGCAGGATTTTATTTTGAAGTAAATGGAGTACCAGTTTTTGCAAAAGGTGCCAATTATATTCCGAATGATAATTTTCTTACTCGTGTAACCAACGAAAAATACAAGCATATTTTGCAATCGGCAGTTGATGCTAACATGAACATGCTGCGAGTTTGGGGTGGAGGAATATACGAATACGATGTATTTTATGAGATGTGCGATTCTCTTGGTTTAATGCTTTGGCAAGATTTTATGTTTGCTTGCAGCATGTATCCTGGTAATAATGATTTTTTGAAAAGCATAGAACTCGAAGCTATCGATAATGTAAAGCGATTGCGAAATCATCCGAGTATAGCACTTTGGTGTGGTAATAATGAAATAGAAGGTGCTTGGGCCGAAGGAAGAGAAGAGGCCGGCTGGGGTTGGAAACAACAGTATAACGACAAACAACGCAAGGAAATTTGGCAGACTTATGATACCATATTCTATAGTATTTTACCAAAAGTGGTAGCAAACAACCACAGTGAAATTTTCTACTGGCCTTCATCTCCTGTAGCTGATTTTAAAGAAATAGCCACTTATGATACAAAGGCAGGAGATATGCATTATTGGGGAGTTTGGCATGGCCTAGAAAAGTTTGAAAGGTTTAACGAAGTAATTCCTCGCTTTATGAGTGAGTATGGTTTTCAATCGTTCCCCGATTTTCAATCGGTGAAGAAATATACATCAGAAGAAGATTGGGATATTGAGTCGGATGTTATGGCATCGCACCAGCGGAGTGGAATTGGCAATTTACGCATTAAAGAATACATGGGTTGGGATTATAAAATACCTGCCAATTTTGAACAATTTTTATATGTTGGCCAAGTATTACAGGCGGAAGGTATGCGTATGGGTATGGAAGCCCACAGGCGAAATAAACCTTTCTGCATGGGTACTTTGTACTGGCAATTAAACGATTGCTGGCCTGTTGCGTCGTGGAGCGGAATGGACTATTATGGCAAATGGAAAGCTTTGCATTATTTTGTGAAAAAAGCATACGAGCCTTATTTAATTTCAATGCTTGAAAAAGGAGATAATCTTGAGATTTGGGTGGTTTCTGATAAGTTGGAGAATATAGATTCAAAGTTGAAAGTTCAACTCATGGATTTTGAAGGTAAGGTATTGATGAATAAGAAAATAGAAGTGAATATTAAAGGAAACACTTCAGCTTTGGCAATGAAGATAGCAATGAAAGATATCAAGAATTTAGATGCCTCAAATAATATGGTATTGCATGCTGAATTGATGGATGAGACGTTGAGTTTGGCGGTAAATCAGTTTTATTTCGAAAAACCTAAAGATATGAACCTAAAACAAGGGAAGCCAAATTTTACGTTTGAAAATGGAACTCTAGAAATTTCATCATCACTATTAATTAAAAACCTTTATGTATATACTGAAAGTGAGGATGTTTTTAGCGATAATTATTTTGATGTTTTACCCGGAATAAAGTATGTAATTCAAGTAGAATCAGAAAGTTTTACGCTCGATAAACTTAAATATATTTCGATTGCAGATACCTATTAACACGTATATTTTTAATAATATTGCAATTGATATAAAGAATTGCACACTGTTTTTTGAATTGGGTTTTATGATTTAACTGATACCCAAATTGAGCGATTCGCTATCGCAAATCTGCTCAATCGACTGAGTTCTTGTAAGGTTTTCATACTTTTCGTTTCCCCGAAATAATCGGGGCAGGCTACTCAAAATGTGAAAACCAACAATTCCTAGGTCAGCCTTTCCCGTACCGGAGGTCGCGAGGGTTATACCTAAGTAAAGCGCCTCTTCACTTTGTTCGAATCGCTCAACTTAGCTTACAGCTACATCAAACTAAATGCATGAATTCTTCAGGATAAAGAAGACAATAAAAAATCAAAGCCTGCTTTTTTATAAAACAGGCTTTGGTGCTTATCAATTTATTTCATACAATAAAACACTCATCTCTCTCACCCACCTGTTATTATAAATGTAGGTTTGCTTTCAAATGATTTATACAAAGGTCTTAGTCGTTCTGTATTGTAATATTCAGCCACATTAATAAGTTTTTTTGTAGCCGTTACCACTTCTAACGGAGCATTATCATAGCGTCCATTTCTGAGAATTACTAAACGACCGTGAATTCCCTTTAAGATTAAATCGAGTGCCAAATTTCCATAAGCCATAGGTACAATAGAATCCATAGCATCAGGATCGCCACCACGAACCATGTAGCCTAAATTTTGGCTAATGTAATTAATGGTTCTCCCATTATTGAATTTCGGTGTATACTCCTTTATATGATCAGCAAGAACCGCACCTACTCCGCCTAATTTTTTGTGACCATAAGCATCCGCAGCTTGATGAGAAAACGACATTTCACCCATCCCTTCAAAAGTTGCTCCCTCTGAAACAAGAGCAACAGCGTACTTGCTAGGGTTTGAGTTTCTATCTTCTACTAGTAACTGAGTAAGATGTTCGACATTAAACTTGTGCTCGGGTATTACGCAACGATTTGCAGCTCCAGCCATTGTAGGTAGCAAGGCAGTATATCCGGCATAACGACCAAATACTTCAATCACAAGAATACGCTCATGCGAGCCAGCCGATGTTCGTAAACTATTTACCAAGCTGATGGTTCGGGTAACGCAGGTACTAAAACCAATGCAATAATCGGTTCCAGGAACATCGTTATCCATGGTTTTGGGTATAGCCACCACTTTTACACCTTCTTGATATAGACGCACCCCATAACTTAAGGTGTCATCACCTCCAATAGGTATTAAATAATCGATGCCCAAAAATTCAAAGTTTTTAAGCACTTCGGGCGTTAAGTCATTTGTTTCTTCAGTGTATTTATCTCTGAGATGATCGGGCATTTCGGTTTGCTTCACGTGGCTTGGTCGAGTGCGCGAAGAATGCAAAAATGTACCTCCTGTTCTACCCGATCTATTCACTATCTCCTCAGTTAATTCAATAACAAAAGGAGTGTTATCAACCTTTTTATCTCTCACAACATTAATGGGACCTGCCCATCCACGGCGAAAACCCAATACCCTATACCCTTCTCTTAATGCACGAATTGTAATAGCTCTAATTGCCGGATTTAATCCAGGCACATCACCACCACCAGTAAGTATGGCAATGGTTCCTTTATAACTGTTTTTTGTCATAAAAACTGCATTTTAGTTATAACTATAAATTAATCACCTCTAATTTACCCATTTAATAGATAAGGGACAAAAAAAAATAGGTAACTCATGAGTTACCTATTTAGCGCCTATAAAAAAACACGATATAGTCTCCGTAAGAAAACTCCAATAATTTCGTTACTCTTGCATTTTAATCAGTCAATTACAAAAGTAAACTCCTGATTTTCAATACTGCGAATACCGAATTCTATGGATAATCCAAATTTTCTTTTAAAAATTATTATACTTTTATACATGTTATCTGAAGAGGACATGAGCTCTGCTGAGGAGCAACTCATCAGCAATAAGATAACCAGA
>JAQICC010000410.1 GCA_027858735.1 Salinivirgaceae bacterium | reverse complement strand
TAAAACGAGATCATTAATTATGTCCCTAGACAGTCCAAAACGCTCTGTCTTTTCTCAATTTAATATTTACAAAGCAATAATTAAATTTTATATTTGTAAACATACGAGACAAACTCTAGCTAGTGTTATTTGTATTAAGATGCAAATATAATAATGCTAACACGCTCTATAAGCTTGCGTTTAGAATGTCTATATTTTTACTGCATAAAACCCTGAACGTGCTGTTATAAAGAGTATATCATTATTCGCACCACCAAAAGTGATAGATGAAGGTCTTTCGGGCACTCTAATTTCATTTTTCAGGGTACCCTCCTTATCATAAACATAAATATGCCCATCGGCGACATATACATTACCATTGGCATCTACAGCAGAACCAAATTCGGCTTGCTCTACAAAGTGCTTTGGGTTAGTTAAAGTACCATTTGAGCTAACCTGAGCTATTACAACTCTTTTAAAGAACTCATCTGAATTATATATAAGTTTACCTGGAATAGCCTCTATTGAGGATGTAGATCGAGCAAAATCGTATTGCTCCGGTATAATGGTTACGCCATCAGGGGCAACAAAACATTTTTCAGGCACAAACTTTACTGCTTGTTCAAAATCGTGATTGTCTCTCCAGCGATGTGATGGGTATATTGCTTTAGAAACATTGGTTATACTATTCATTGGTACACGATCTAGTTTAGTAATAGTTTCATCAGGATTGTTAGGATCAACAGCATACACCCAAGTTGCAAAGCCGGAATTTCCCCATGCGCTAAACGAAGTACCTCCCGCATCAGGTAACACAGGAACAGCTTCTTGTTTTCCATCAACCAAATATCCAGGTTGCGGATCGTACCTAAATATGACCAATAAATTATCTTTTGTATCTGTAGCCAATGACAGTGGTTTATATGGATAATCCGCAAAAATGCTAATAGTATTAGTTTCCGCATTCCATTTATAAATTCGTTTTAAGCGCTTTTCGCAGAAATAAATATTGCCTTTACTGTCAGAAGTTATTCCTTGTGCAAATTCAAAGCCATCTGCCAATTTTACAACTTCACCTTTCTCCATTTGTAATGGTGATAAACGTTGCTCCTTTCCTGTAATTGTTAAATGGGTAAACTCCCAAGGTCTGACATCTTGTTTTGTATTGAAATCAACCATAGTTAAATCCATAGACAACCGAACTTGAGCAAAATTATGGACATTATGAAAGTTAATATTCTTACACTTTGAAGTTCTTATCCCGTAAGGAAATGGTTTTACCACGCGTATGGTACGAAATAAGTAGAGGTTGGCAAAATTCAAATCTTCACACTCATTGAGTTCAATAGGAATACAATCAAGTCCTTCTCTCCCTTCTTCTTCAAGCTGAAAAGCATACATGCTCCAGTTTTTCACGTTATTAAATCTCACTTCATTGCGTAAATGATGCTCTATTGACATGGCATAAATTTTACCCGGAGTGCTTGTATTGCTAACATATAATCCATTAGCACAGTACGAGCTAGCTGTCCATATATCTTTAATTATTCCTCCACCATTATTGGTAACCCACAGGCTCCAATACTGATTATCCCATGCCTTGTCGTTGCCCATATTATGCACAGGAGCTTCAGGAGTACTAATTTGAGCATCGTTGTTGTTGTGCCTCCTTTCGACTAGTCCTTTACTCATTGAACCATGGCCTCCAACATACTTAACATCGTTCATATACGATTTTTCACCTGCCTGCCATTTGCATCCTACCGCTCTATTATTATATGCCCCTGTATTTATTCCTATACCCGACAATATGGTAGAGCCTCCCTGTTCGGTTTCAACTACCGGCTTGGGCGAACCAAATCCACTAAAATTAGACGAACTCTCGATCAAACATATTTGTGTTCCAATAGGATGCATACCTATCAAACAAGTATTTTTCTTAAGTTTTATGGTTTCTGATACAATATACCATCCTTGTGGAACATATATATTAGCATGCTTATCAATAGCCTGTTTGAATATCTTGGTATTATCCGTTTTTCCATCGCCCACAGCCCCTAAGTCGGCAATATTTATCCATGTATTCATTTCTGGTAATGCAGGTATGTCTGTTTTAAACATTTCAGGCATTTTATCCAAAGGCTTTATGTCTGAGCGTGTTTCAGTTATTGGAGATGCACCCATTTCATTTAAGTGAACCCCTTGTGTAAGTTTATTAACTACATAAGTATTTGCAGGGGCTTTTATCGTTCCACTACTTCTCATAAATGAAGCAAATGTTGACACATTTTCGCACACGGTGTTGATTACAGTTAACTGATTGTTATGATTTAAATCGTTGCTGATAATAAGTGCTGGATTAGAAATATTTTGAAAATAGCAATCTTGCAAATAAAGCTTGTCGAAATAGTTTTTGTTTACCTCAATTACCGTAGGTACATTTACGGCTTGTAGCCTAACTATAGTTAAGGCTGCTTCCTGAGTATTTATTGCTGCTTTTTTTTGCCCTTCAAAGTAGGTATCTATCATCATCATTGGCCATGAAGGAGATGTTTTGGTTGTAATAATACCATATTGACCTCCGTAGAAAGCTACATTTTCCATTTCGTTACCAACATCAAACAATCCCGCTTTACCGTTGCCAATATTAATAATACAGTGCGACACAAAACTATGTTGTGCAAAGTGCGTTCTTAGCGCAATAGCATGTGGATTACCTTGTTGTATGATAATGTTAATATTTGTAAATCCACTATAAAAAGTTCCAGCACTAGCATCTGGCACATCGCTCTCATCTTCAACAATCCGGCTGGTGTACCAAAACATATATTTTGATTTTCCTTTGTCGGTACTAACTTCTTTGTCGAATCCAGGTGAGTTAGGAGCCAAAATAAACTCTGGACGCTCTTCCCCATAGCCAATTAGTCTAACTGCTTTAGGTACATAAATGGTTTTTGTTATCATGTATTTTCCCGTTGGAATAAAAACAACTCCAAAGTTTTTCTCTTGCTTTAGGGTGTTTATTGCTTTCTGTAATTCATCTGATACATCTTTCGATCCATCATTTTTAATATTAAAGTTCTCAGATGTAAAATACACAGCCTCGGAATCAACCATTTTCTGGGTATACTTAGATGCAGGGTTAACACTAGCCCAAAGAGCTGTAATAAAAATACTTAAGCTTAGAAGGGTGGCAATTATTCTTATCATAATTTTTGTGTTAAGATGTACTAATCAAATATAAGAATTTGTATAATTCTTATCTATATTTTTCGACAAATTGCTGGTTATTAATTTACCAGAAACTATCATATTTATAACCTTATGATAGGCCTTAACACTTAATTCATCGTTTGATATTTTCATTTGGAATAGTAAGTATATTATTGTATTTTAGTATACGGTATACAATATTATGGTATTTATTTTACATTTAAAAATTTTCTGAAAAATTATTACAAATGAAAAAAATAGCTTTAATAACTGGGGCAACTTCAGGCGTTGGTAAAGCAACCGCAAAAAAACTAGCCGATGATGCTTATAATTTAATTATATGTGGAAGAAGAAAAAACATCTTAGAAGAACTTAAGGAATCTCTTACACCGAAAACAAATATACATCTTCTTGCTTTTGATCTCAGAAACAGATCTGAAGTTGCAGAAAACATAAATACATTACCCAATGAGTGGAAAAACATTGACCTGTTAATAAATAATGCTGGAAATGCTCATGGCTTAGGTGACATTCATGAGGGTGACATAAATGATTGGGATGCCATGATTGATGGTAACACAAAAGGTCTTCTTTATATTTCAAGATCTGTTATACCACAGATGGTTGAACGTAAAATAGGTCACATTATAAACATTAGCTCAATTGCAGGAAAACAAACCTACGGAGGTGGTACAGTTTATTGTGCTTCAAAAAAAGCCGTTGAAGCAATTAGCGAAGGTATGAGGCTAGAACTTACCAAACATAATATTAAAGTAACTAATATTGCACCAGGCGCCATAGAAACAGCGTTTTCTGAAGTACGTTTTAAAGGAGACAAAGAAAGAGCAAAGAAAATTTACGAGGGTTTTGAACCCCTTATAGCTGAAGATATTGCAGATTTCATATCTTATATTGTGAATCTTCCTGAAAGGGTTAATATTGCAGATGCAACCATTTTTCCGAAAGCACAATCTGCTGTTACAACTATCAACAGAACATAAATTAATTTGTGATAAACAGCTAGTTATAGCAGGCCTTACTATTGTATAAGGTACCAACTGATTTAATAATTATTTATATTTTAAAATGTTCAAACAGAATTTAAAATGAAGAATCTATATTTAACACTAACCATAACAGTTTTCTTGTTATGTCAATTTGGCTGCAATTCCAATACGCAGGAGAAAAGGGTGGTTCAAAAATGGCATAACCTAACATTATCGTTTAATGGGCCGAATACCTCAGAGATGGATTCATATAATCCGTTTTTAAATTATTTGTTAATAGTTGAATTTCAAAACAAAGAAACTAAAAAAGTTATTCGTGGATTTTATGCAGCTGATGGCAATGCAGCCGAAACAAGTTCAGATTCCGGAACAATATGGCAAGCGCGCTTTACACCTGATTTAATAGGGGAATGGATGTATTCTGCAACCCTTTATAAGGGTGACTCCATTGCTGTGAGTAGTGATTATGAAAAAGCTGAAAAGGTATTTATTGATAATAATGAAGGTGAATTTGAAGTAGTTCCTTCTGATAAAAAAGGTTTCGATTTCAGGGCAAGTGGACGAATAATAGCAAATAAAGGCTACTTTACATTTCAGAATTCCGATAATTATTTTTTAAAGTTTGGAGCGGATAGTCCTGAGAATTTTTTGGCCTTTTGTGATTTTGATAACACCTACCGAATTGAAACAATTAACAAAGACGGTGAAGCTAAAACTAACACCGAAATTCATTCGTATAAACCTCATCTAAAAGATTGGAACGAAGGTGATCCAACATGGAAAGACGGTAAAGGTAAATCAATAATAGGTGCAATAAATTATTTAGCCTCCAAGGGAATGAATGGTATATATTTTTTAACATTTAATATTCAGGGTGATGGAAAAGATGTGTGGATGTTTGTTGATCCTGATGATTTTACGAGATTTGATGTTAGTAAACTTGAACAATGGGAAATTGTTTTTGAACATATGCAGTCGAAAGGCATTTTAATGCATGTTGTGTTGCAAGAAACCGAAAATGAAACATTGCTTGATGGTGGAGACACGGGGCCATTAAGAAAACTATATTATAATGAAATCATTGCTCGTTTTGGGCATCATTTAGGATTGGTATGGAACCTGGGTGAGGAAAATGGACTAACACCTTGGGCTCCGGATGATCCTTTTCAGGATGATAAACAACGAAAAGCAATGGCTAGGTTTATAAAAGAAAATGATCCTTACAACCTACCTTACCTAATGAAGATATTAGAAAGGATATTTTAAACAACATGCTTGGATACGAATATTTGGATGGTATTTCCCTGCAGCATGCCGAAAGAGAAACAGCACCTGAAATAGTATCTGGCTGGAAAGCAAAATCCGATAGCGTTGGTCATCCATGGTTGATAACTATGGATGAAATAGGTATGTGGCATACGGGTGCAAAAACCGATGCAGAAGACCCTAACCACCCAACACTAACAAGATATGCGCTTTGGGGAACGCTATTGTCAGGAGCAGCTGGTGTTGAGTGGTATTTTGGTGCAAATACAGCACAAAACGATTTAAACACTGAAGATTGGCGTTTACGCAATCAGCTTTGGGAAATATCAAGCTATGCTAAGGAGTTTTTTCAAAAACATATACCCTACTGGGAAATGCAGCCAAAGCCTCATTTAATAAATGTATCTGGTGCATATTGCTTAGGCAAAACTAACCAAACATATGCCTTATACCTTCCATCTTACCAAAGTGCTTCGATTAATCTAAAAGATGCTACAGGTACGTTTTTAGTTAACTGGTACAATCCCTTTACAGGAGGTGAGTTACAATCGGGGTCGATTCAGCAACTAAGTGCTGGCAATGTTGTAGATTTGGGGATTCCTCCTTCAAGACTTGGTGAAGATTGGGTGGTTCTATTAAACAGGGCGAAATAAGCTATAAAAAATTAATTTAATTCTATAGCAGAAACATAATACGTAAAATTCCTAAATGTTCTTTAGCGTTTCAATAATTTTAAGTAACCTAACCCGCTTTATTCATGGAAAAGCGAAGCGAATTCTATGAATGTGGATTTGGCTGTGGTTTGCAAAGCGGGCAACCCCGATTTAGGTCCTGATAAAGAACTATCTAAATTTTATTCTAAAATTTTAGATGTTCTACATCGGGATGGGCTATGCAAAAAGCTCAAATTTGTTGGTATACCTTAATCGTAGAAAATTCATGAACGGCAAAGCCCTCAACAAAGTTAATTTTCCGGGTTAAATATTCATTTTATCGTATACGGTATACGAAATATGATTAATTTTTACTTAATTTGTATACGGTATATATTCTATTATGCTTTATACAACAAATATTAAACCACAAACAGATATGAAAATAACGAACGACGAACTTGGAAATCAGGCTTATAAAAAGGTTAAGAGTATGATTCTTACAAAGAAACTTCAGCCTGGACAAAAGATAGTACAAGATAAACTCGCTGCCGATTTAGGAATTAGCCGCACACCATTAAGAACAGCCCTGCAAATGCTTGAAGCTGAATCCTTAGTTGAATCGCTTCCCAGACGAGGAATGATAGTTAAAGAATTTTCTGACAGCGAAATTATTGAAATTTACGATTGCCGAAATGCCTTAGAAGGAACTGCAATAAGATTATTTACAGAAAATTGTACTACAACTGACATAAGTAACCTTAAAAAACTTTTTCAGCCATTCAAAAAAAATACTAAAGAGCTTGATCGCTCACTATATCAAATAGCTGATATGGTATTTCACAATACAATTATTGAGAAGTGCGGTAATAGTTTTTTAGCCAGGTTATTTAAAAATGGTAATTTGCTTGAATTTATTGATTTAATAGGATTAAAAAGACCTGCTACAGAAACCCTCACTGAACACCTAAACATAATAGATGCTATAGAAAAAAAAGACACTGATTTAGCTGAGCAATTAATAAAAGAACATCTGGATAAATCTAAAATTCTTATCCAAAAAAATAAATAACAAATGAGGAAGAAAAATATCTTTCCTGTAAGACATAGAATGGTTTTTGGAACTTTTATTCTTGCCTTGATTGTTCTTTTCGATCGTATTTTAATTTCGGTAGCAAAAGACCCGATCTCCAATGATTTGTCACTAAACGATAAACAAATGGGTTGGATTTTATCAATTTTTGCGTTAGGATATGCATTATTCCAAACACCATCAGGCTATTTGGCAGATAAGTTTGGAGCACGTAAAATACTTACAATTGTAGTTAGTTTATGGTCGCTTTTTACTGCATTAACCGGAGCTGTTTATAATTTTATTACACTGCTAATAGTTCGTTTTATTTTTGGAGCAGGTGAAGCTGGTGCATTCCCTAGTATGGCCCGTGCAATATACAGTTGGATACCTTTAAAAGAACGAGGAATAGTAAATGGAATTAATTTCTCAGGAGGAAGAATTGGAGCTGCAATTGCCCTACCAGTTGTGGCATGGCTAATTGAGCTCACTAGCTGGAGAGTAAGTTTTTTGATATTGGGAGCTATTGGTATAGTATGGGCAGTTATATGGCATTCTTGGTTTCGCGATTCCCCTTCCGACCACCCCGATATCTCAATCGATGAATTAAACTATATTCAGAATAACATTCAGGAATCTTCAAGCTCTGCAGAAACAAAAAATATTTCTTTTAGCAAAATGTTCAAGTCTAAAACTATATGGCTTTTGATGGGTCAGTATTTTAGCAGCAACTTTACATTTTTCTTTTGTCTTACCTGGCTTTTTCCTCACTTAAGGATCAAATACAATTTAGATGCTATTGAAGCTGGCTTTTACTCCTCTGCTCCATTAATTTTTGGTGCTATCGGAAATTGGGTATCTGGCTTTCTAGTTGATTATATCTATAAAAAAAATCACTGGAGTTTATCAAGAAAGATTCCTGCAATTATAGGCTTTTCGCTAGCTACTATTGGCATTATTTCAAGTATTTACATGAAAGAAGTAAGCGGAGCAGTTATATTTATTTCAATAGCTGTTTTCGGTGCCGACATGACTTTGAGTCCTTCTTGGTCGGCATGTGTTGATATAGGAAAAGAACACTCGGGAACTGTAAGTGGGACAATGAATATGGCTGGTAATTTAGGTTCGTTTTTTACAGCATTGGCCTTCCCATATATGATGGCATTTACCGGATCTAGTTTACCATTTTTCTTTCTCGCTGCGGCCCTTAATTTATTGGCTATACCAATGTGGCTGGCTGTTAAACCACAGACACCCCTTGAACTAACTTAATATTATTGTTATGATCAAAATTGATGAATACAATGAAGTTTGCGAAAAGTCACTAAAAATGATTGATGATGCAGGAATTCACCTTACCGAAGAAGATAGAAAGAAAATAGTTTCAGCCGATTTTGGGCTTAGTGATATTAAAAAAGAAGGTATACAAATATTAACCATGTTTGACACAGACAGAATTGCAGGTAAAATATTGGTTTTATTACCCAATCAAACTGAACCTGAGCATTGGCATCCTACTGTGGGAGATGATGCTGGAAAAGAAGAAATAATTCGTGCTATTAGCGGAGAACTCTACTTCTATATACCAGGAGATGACAATATGAAGCATGGTTTTATTGTGAAAGGTAAGGAAGATTGCTACACATTAAGAAACGAAATTGTATTAAAACCAGGCGAACAACTTATACTTCCGGCTGGAACCAAGCATTGGTTTCAAGCTGGTAAATCAGGCGCTGTTATGTATTCATTTTCAACAAAAGTAACCGATCTGCTTGATCAGTTTACAGACAAAAATATTGTAAGAGAAACAATCATTGAAGAAGAGCAACAAAATTAATTATAAACAGATGAAACAAAGTATAATAACCGCATTTTTAGGGAAAACACAAGATCGATTCTCAGGTTATCAAGAACCAACCGAACTAAAAGAAAGACTTGAATTGGTTAAAAAAATTGATGGAATTACTGGGATAGAAATTGTATTTCCGTATGAAACAGGTATAGCTACTGAGACAAAAGCTCTTATGAAAATAATGGGTTTGGAGTTTGCTGCAGTGAATGCAAATATTAAAAAAGAAACAAAATGGGTACCTGGTGCTTTATCTCGTCCGCAGCCCGAATTAAGAAGCAGTGCAGTTGAAGTTATTAAAAATGCAAAGGATTATGCAAAAGCAGTTGGGGCACCATTAGTTACCTGTTGTCCTCTTTCCGATGGATACGATAATCTATTTCAAGTTGATTATCCAAAAGCATGGAGGTATATGATTGATTCTATTGCAGAAGCTGCTGACTACCTACCCGAAATACCATTGTTTATTGAATATAAATTTAA
>JAQICC010000398.1 GCA_027858735.1 Salinivirgaceae bacterium | reverse complement strand
GTGCTTTTGTAATTAACAGCAATACAGTTAGTTATCGTAGTATATGGTTGCAAAACGTGATAAATACAAATCTTAAACTGCTGAATGTCAATAGAGTATGAAGTCCGAAACTTAAATTAATAATCACTCATATTTTTTTTATCAGTTAATCGTGAATTTGTATATTTAGGTACTATTTTAAAAATTTATGAACCATGACCCCCTTTAATTCCATAACCATCTACTATTTTACCGGAACCGGAAATTCAGGCAAGGTAGCGGAATGGTTTGCTGAAACTGCCAACCAGAACAACATAAAAACCGAGCTGATAAATATTGGTGAAATTAACCGACGGTATTCTACGCCACCAAATCCTGAATCACTAATTGTATTTATATCGCCCATTCATGGATTTAATTACCCCCCGGCCATGCTGCATTATTTATGGCGTTTTCCAAAAGGAAAAAATAAGGTAATATTAATGAATACCAGGGCGGGTATGCGAATTGGTAAACTGATTACTCCCGGGCTAACCGGAGTTGCATTTATTCTAGGGTGGCTATTTTTAATGATAAAAGGATACAGAATAAAAGGAATGCGTCCGGTAGATATGCCTTCAAACTGGATATCAGTTCACCCTGGACTTAATCAAAGAGCAATTAAGTATTTACACATACGTAATAGAAAAAGAGTAGTTGCGTTTGCTGAGAAAGTACTTTCAGGAAAATCGTCATTTAAAGCTTTACTAGAGATTGTACAGGATATTGCTGTTGCTCCCATTGCTGTTCTGTATTATTTATTTGGCAGGTTTTTTCTGGCAAAATCGTATTATGCCTCAAAAGATTGCAATAATTGCGGTTTATGCATAAAGAAATGTCCTGTAAAAGCTATAAAATGGGTTAATAACCGACCCTTTTGGACACTTGACTGCGAAAGTTGCATGAAGTGCATGAGTAATTGCCCAAAGCTTGCCATAGAAACTGCTCATGGTTCTTTAACTGTTTTTTTTATTATTTATTCAGGCATTCTTGTAGGCCTATTTTACAAATATTTCGAATTGTTTTTCTTTCAAATTGCGAATCCCATTATTCCGATTATAATCAAATGGGTTATTCCTATTTTCTTTGTTTTTCTTTGGTACCGTTTAACCCACTTTTTACTACGATTCCGATTATTCGAAAGGCTTATGGTGTATACTTCGCTAACAAAATATAAGTTCTGGGGCCGACGATATAAAGCTTTAAATGATAAAGATTTTGAATAAAAAATAAAAAAATCAAGGCTAAAAATTTAAAATTCACTATATTCATACTTCTTCGGGAAAAATAATTCTTAAAAAATGAATTAGACATACTATAAATGTGAGCATAAAAGCGTTCGTTTTAGAAGCAATTCATCTTTTAAGCATAATTGGAATATAGAAATGTAATTATTCATGATTAAGCTCTGGAGTAAACTCTCGCATACTGGCATAGCTATCACCATGCCTATTGAAACATCACGTAAAGTAATCCTTACTAATCAATTAGCCTATATTTCTTTTATTATTGTTGTGTTATTAAACTCATCATTTTGGTTTATCGATTTTATTGAATTTGAACCTATGAGTATAATTACCGCACCCATTATATTATCGGCACCTTTGTTAAACAGGTTTGGCCATTATAAAATTAGTTCGTTTAGTATAGTGACCCTTATGCCACTTGCTGCATTATTTTTTAGCAGTTTAAGTAAAACATTAATGCCTACTCCTATTCCAATTTTAGCCTATCTATTTCCAAAATTATTTTTAATGAGTTTCTTGGTGTTACCCTTTGTACTAATTGACTCCCGCAATAAACTTTTATTAACTCTTGCTATTTTAATAAATTTATCGTGCATTTTTTTGGTTGAAAAAATGAATCAAGTAATGGGTGTTGGCATTGACATAGAGCTTGTTTCTTTAGATAATTATGAACGAATAAACTTTCTAATTCTATTTCCTATTGCCGTTATTCTATTTGGATTTATTTCTTTAAATAGCATAAACAATAAGTATGAAACTCACATAATATCGCAAAATAGAAATCTTGAACATGCCAATGCCAAAATTGAAGAAATAAATGAAAATTTAACTGACAGTATTGAATACGCCAAATATATTCAAAGTGCTATTTTACCAGACAAAAAGAAATTTGAAGATTTTTTTGATGACAGTTTTGTCTTTTATAAAGCAAAGTCAATAGTAAGTGGCGATTTTTATTTTATAAAGAACGTAGAGATTAATGGCGATACTTGCATAGTATTAACCGCTGTAGATTGCACTGGACATGGTGTGCCTGGTGGATTTATGAGTATGCTGGGAATTTCTATGCTAAATGAAATTATACAAGACAACAATTTTACAAATGCAGCCGATATTTTAGATAAACTGCGTCGAAATATCAAAGTTACTCTAAACCAGTCAGGAAAGCAGAGTGATCAAAGAGATGGAATGGAAATGGCTCTGGTTGCCTATTATCCAAGCCAGCAAAGAATGGAATTTGCCGGGGCTCGGAATCCTATGTATATAATTTCTGAGGACAATGAATTATTGGTTTATAAGGCCAACAATATGCCTATTGGTATTCATTTGATAGAAACCGCCTTTACAAATACCAATATTGAATTAAAAGGGGGCGAAATGTGTTATATGTTTTCCGATGGTATAACAGACCAAACGAACCCTAAAGGAACAAAATTCACGAGCAAGAGACTTCAAAAAACACTCATTGAATTATCGAATGAAAAATGCAACAAACAAACGGTACTGTTTTCTACTACAATGAAATCCTGGATGACTCATGATAAGCAAAAAAAAGTTGAACAAATTGATGATATGTTGCTACTGGGTTTTAGAATAAATAAGACTTAATTATCTGGAAAAACTAAGGTGAATTTCGACCCCTTGCCTACTTCAGATATTACCTTTACTTCAATTTTATGATAATCGGCTATTTTTTTTGCCAATGCCAGTCCCAACCCAAAACTATCTTTACCTGTTTTAAAACTGCGGAATCGTGAAAAAATATAGGGTAGTAAATTGGAATCAATGCCTTCGCCAGTATCGGAAATGACAATTTCAGGAACGCCATTTGTTACTTTTGATTCTACAGCAATATGTCCTTTATGTGTATATTTAATGGCATTATTAAGCAAATTATAAACCATATTAAAGAATAATTCCTGATTGCCCTTCAATAAAATATGAGGCTCTTTAAAATCTATCTTTATGTTTAGTAATTTAGCTCCTATTCTATCTTCAAGCTCTTCAACAACACTCTTGATTGTTTGCACAGCATCAATTTCATCTTTAAGTATATATTCTTCGTTCTCAATCCGCGAAAGGGTTAGTAAAGTCCGAATCATTTTGGTTAATCGGCCTAAGGTTTTTTTCGATTCAAAAACCTTAAGCATGTCTTGTTCATTTAATTTCCCCTCCATAATAATATTGTCAAGCTTACTTTTAATAATACTTACAGGAGTTAACAATTCGTGAGATACATTGCCAATATACTCGCGTTCATTGTTAAACGATTCTTGAATTTTGTGCATTAAACTATGCAATGTTTCTTCAAGATACTTAAAATCGGACGTATTTGTTTTTACTTTTTTAAAAGAGAATGATGAAGGATTTGAAGTTGATTTTAATTTCGAAACTATTAAATCGAGAGGCCTCAACATGTACTGAATAACCGATATTTCAACAATTACGGTAATGGCCAAAAGTATGATCATAAAAAGGAAAGCCCAACGCTTTAACTGTTTTTCAAAATGCAGAATAGTTGAGATACTCTTTCCTATTTCAATAATATAATACTCCTTATCAATTTCGAACGAATAACTTAAAACTCGATAATCAACCAATTCGTCTTCAATAATACGCTGCGAATAATTTATGAAATTAATTAAAGAATCAGAATCAAATTTTTCAATCGAAATAAATTCCTCTTTTAAAATATTATAACTGCCAAAAGCCTTAAAATCAGAATCACTATCAAAAAATGCATCAACACCTAAACTATCTATCAATACAAAAACATCGTCGAGGTTTTCAATTAATTTATCATCGGTTTGGTCAATTGAAATTCTACTTACCAACCACGGAAGTGTAAAAACCAAAAGCAATACAATTAATACTTTTGATAAAGCATTTATAAAAGCCAATTGATTTTTAAGTTTTGTTTTGGGAAGTATCATATTGTTTTTTGTTGCTTAAATTTCAAATCGATAACCTATACCTCTTAGCGTTTTAATCCATGCACTATCATCGTATTTTTGCAACTTTTTGCGTATATTTTTTATATGAACATCAATATAATTTGAGTCGTAGTCATCTTCGTAAAAATCGCCCCAAATGTGCTCTGTTAGCTGCATACGATCAAGCACCCTGTTTTTATTCAACACCAAATAACTCAATAAATCGTATTCTTTTTTAGTTAAGTCAATAAGATTTTTCTCGTAATTCAGCATTCTTGCTTGGGTATCAATTGTAAATTTTCCGAATACTATAGCATTCTGATTATGTCCAAATTTACGGCGAGTGATGGCCTGTATGCGCAAATGCAACTCAATTAATGAGAATGGTTTAGGCAAATAATCATCAGCACCCAAATTAAACCCATTTACTTTATCGGTTAATTCTCCGCGTGCAGTAATAATTATTATGTAAGCTTCGGCATTAAATTCATGAATCTCCTTAATTAAATCAAGTCCATTCCTATCTGGTAATCCAATATCTAGTAAAATAAAGTCATACGGATTTATGCCTATTAATTCTGATGCTTCATTTCCTGTAAATGCCAAGTCGCATTTATACTGCTCTTTCTCAAGAAAGTGTTTTATTTCTTGTGCTAAGCCCTTTTCATCTTCAATAATTAGCAACCTCATAATTTAACTATTTTACAATTAGCATATAATTTATCGATAGCATAAGTGCTGATTGTTTATCCCAACCTAAGAAACTATATTTTTTGGTTGGTACAGAATAAAGATACGAAACTGAAAATGCCAGATTTTTTAGTGTATAAGTAACAGGCAACATTAAGTCAATGCTTTGCATATCAAACGTATTCCAACTATAACCATTTTGTAATAAATCTAGTTTAGTTTGATAAAAATCGCTACTCTCTAAGTTATCATACATCCAGTAATCGGTTCCAAATGAACATGATAAAAATGGGAAAATTGAAATATTATTAAACCCTTTTTTACCCACTAACCACTCATGATAATAACCGATACCCACATCGGTAAAATAATTACTCGTATTACCCCATAAACTATAAGCATCGGTATATGCATAAAAACCGCCAAATGTATAACCCACCGAAAAGTTTAAAGAATGCTCATAATTTATGCCTGACAAAATAGTATCACCAATATAACTGTGATGTAAGTAATACGTATTTATATCAAATCCGTTAGAAAAAAGGTAGAGATAACCGAGTGTGGCATCAATATCGTAGGATGAAATTTCAGCAGTGGGATAGTTTGCAGGCATTAGAGAGCCCCAGAAACCACTTTTATGATAAAATGAAATATCGGATAATATTGCCGATGAACTTGATGATTGAGTATTGCTAGAAGCAAGATTATTGTTGCTAAAACTTATATCGAATGATAAATAACTACTAAACTCTTCAAAAACAGTATCGGTTGGCGTTGAATCTGTAAATGATTGTTGAGCAACTAATTTATTTTGAGAACCCAATAAACATAGGACAATAAATAAACTAACTTTTAATTTAATTCTAATACTCATAACCACTATTTGTGATTTCCGCGTCGTTGAATTGTACGTTGCTGTTTCCGTTGTTGTGTTTGAACAGCTCGCCTCTGTTGCATTTGGGCATTTTTAACTTTTTTATGTTGCTGTTGTGTTTTTTGAATACGAGCCTGAGTTTTTTTTACCTTAGGTACCTGTTTAGGTTGCTTTTTTTCTCCAACTGCATGTGTATCAAGGTTTTGTTGTTTTTTTTGTGCCGCTGTAGGTGCATCCTGGTTTTGCTGCTTTTTTTGTGCTGCTGTAGGTGCATTCTGGTTTTGTTGTTTTTCAACCTTTTGTACTTCTTTTTTACTTTGCGGTTGCGTTTGCCCAGCTACCCAAAGACTACTGAAAAGGAAAAAAAATATAATAATCGTATTTTTCATTTCATCCTCCTGATAAACTTCTTTTATTAACTTTCTATGCAAATATACATAACATTTTATAAGGTAAAGCTGTCCTTTGCAGGACAGCTTCATTTTTCAAACTAAACTGGAGATTTACCAATAATATTAACACCCTTAATTTTGGCCATGTCGTTTTCTTTCTAAAACTATTTCTGTAGTAACTCCATCCACAGTTTCCTCTGCTATATTATCACAGGTTCCATCTCCATAATCGATGGTTCTGGTAGATTCACCGCTAGTTTCAATCTCGCGAATACCTTGTACAATATACCTAAAGCAACCCACTTCATTTTTTCTTACTAATGGGGCTAAAATGGTCATAGAAACTTCTGTTCCATCTGCCATCACACATTTTGATTCCCCTGCTGTTTCGGTTACATCGTCTCTTTTTGTTCTGGTGTCGGAACCAACTACAACTGTACGTGTTTTTTCTGCTTCATGTGTAATAGTTCCCTCACCATTCGCTAATATTAATGATCCTAAAACAATAATTGTGCTTTCACGACTTCCATCACTATTTACAGTATGAGTAATTGATTTTTCGCCTGCAACCTGATTATCATCTACATAAAAATCTTCAAAGCTTACCGAAATATGAACAAGGCTATCCATATAAAATCCATCATGAGTCATAATTATTTTACCCCTGCGCTCACGCCCATCATTACACAAACAATTTACTTCACCAAAATCAATAGTTGTCATAAAACCATTCTCTATTGAGTCACGAGTAACAGTAACACTTTCACCCAATCTATTATTCATTACGTTTCCTCTGCAAGAAACATGCTGACCATGATCATTTCGCCCTGGTCCGAATCTATTACCATTAGGTTCATCTAACTCAGCACTTTTCAAAGTGCTCAAATTATCGTCTATCAAATCTGAGGCCTCATCAGTAATGTCTAATACTTCATCGAATACATTGGAGGCATACAATTCATCGTTTACCTCAACATTTGAACTCGTTACATCTATATCATTTTTTTCTTCACATGATGTTACAAATACAACAAAGCCAAATAAAGCTATAAATGTTAACAGACTTTTGAAATTTAATTTTTGTGTGTTCATAATTTTATAATTTAAATTAATAATTCATTTATTGTTTTGACAGTTCAAATGTAGGATGTGAAAATGAAGCGAAAATGAAGAATTAATCAGAAATCAAGAAAATGTTATTTATCACTTATACCCAAATTGAGCGATTCGCTATCGCAAATCTGCTCAATCGACTGAGGTCTTGTAAGGTTTTCATACTTTTCGTTTCCCCGAAATAATCGGGGCAGGCTACTCAAAATGTGAAAACCA
>JAQICC010000393.1 GCA_027858735.1 Salinivirgaceae bacterium | reverse complement strand
TTTGTTGAAATATGGTAACGTACAGATTACTAAACTACTACCAAAATTCGATTTGTATTGCTTAAAATAGCACGTTCATAAAATCGTCCTAAATGAATTTTATTAGAATGAAAAATCTTCATTATTGCCTTAAACATAGTCCTAACAATTATTAAAGCATTAGGTTTTAGGTATTTAAAATTGGGTACAAAAGCGGATAGTCATTTTAAAAATTGTTAAACCTGGTGAATTTATAGGACTTTCTTCATTATACAATAAAGGAGTATTTAATTACAGTGCAGCAAGTATCGACAGCTCGAAGGTTTACAGTATAAGCGCCGAGGTAGTGCAATATTTGGTAAAAAATAATGCCGATTTTGCAGAAAGAATGATCACTCAAATCAATACAAATATGTCACAATTTTTTGAGCGCATAATAAGCCTAACTCAAAAACAATTGCATGGTCGTATTGCCGATGTTATTCTACACCTGTCACGTGAAATATACGAATCCGATAAATTCAATATGCTATTAACACGCCGCGATATTGCTGAATTCTGCGGTATGTCAACGGAAAGTGCAATTCGTATCTTAAAAGAATTTCATAATGATAGAATTGTAAATATTGAAGGTAAAAACCTTGAAGTTATAAGCTACCAGCTGCTGGAACGTTTAAGTGAAGTGGGGTAATTCAGTCTTCAGTTCACAGTCTTCAGTCTGAACTTATATACTTCCAGACTGGAGACTGCCTACTGAAAACGGAGGACTGATCTACATTCTCTCAGGCACTTCCATACCCAGTAACATTGCTCCCAATTTAATAGTGTCAGCTACTTTTTTCGATATTTGGATTCTAAATGCTCTTTTATCAGCATTCTCTTCTTTTACAACCGAATGATCATGGTAAAATTGATTGTATTCTTTTGCCAAATCGTAAATATAATTAGCAACCACTGCAGGACTATGATTTCTTCCTGCCTCAGCAATAGTTTCCGGAAAATCAAATATAAGTTTTGTTAAATCTTGCTCCTTTTTTGAAAGCATAATGGCATTTGTTACATCTCCTTCAACAGTAAATCCGGCATTTTCAGCCTTACGCAATACCGACTTTATACGAGCATGAGTATATTGAATAAATGGCCCTGTATTACCATTAAAATCGATCGATTCTTGTGGATTAAACATCATGGTCTTTTTAGGATCCACTTTTAAAATAAAGTATTTTAATGCACCTAATCCAATCATATTAAACACATTGGAAGCATCAGCATCGCTCATATCCTCAAGTTTACCCAACTCAAGCGATGTTTCCTTTGCGGTTAATACCATTTCTTCTATTAAATCGTCAGCATCAACAACGGTTCCTTCTCTACTTTTCATTTTACCCTCAGGGAGTTCAACCATTCCATATGAAAGATGATTGATGTTGTCAGACCAATCATGGCCTAATTTTTTCAATACAAGCTTAAGCACTTGAAAATGATAATTTTGCTCATTGCCAACCACATATGTATGGTGATGAAGGTTGAACTCTGAAAAACGTTGGTGTGCTGTTCCAATATCCTGTGTCATGTATACCGAAGTACCATCAGACCGCAATAAAATTTTATGGTCTAATCCATCAGCAGTTAAGTCAGCCCAAATAGAACCATCTTCTTTCTGAATTAGAATGCCTTTTTCTAACCCATCTAAAACTATGGCTTTACCTAATTTGTAGGTTTCACTTTCGTAATATATTTTATCGAAATCAACCCCCATGGCTTTGTAGGTAACATCAAATCCTTTGTAAACCCACCTATTCATGGTAGCCCAAAGTTCGTTTACTTCTATATCGCCAGCCTCCCAATTACGAAGCATTTCACGAGCTTCTTGAATTAAGTTAGCCTGATCTTTGGCTTCATCTTCGGTTTTACCACTTGCCATTAAGGCTGCTATTTCTTTTTTATATTCTTGGTCGAATCTCACATAATAGTTACCAACAAGCTTATCGCCTTTTAGGCCTGTACTTTCCGGAGTTTCGTTGCTTCCCCATTTTTGCCAAGCCAACATGCTTTTGCAAATATGAATACCACGGTCATTTACTAAATTAACTTTCAGCACTTTATGACCATTAGCCTTAAGTATTTCTGCAACTGAATATCCCAATAAATTATTGCGAATATGGCCTAGGTGTAAAGGCTTATTTGTATTCGGACTAGAATACTCAACCATAATAGTTTTACCACTGGTTTCAGGGGCTACTATACCAAATTTTTCTTGTTTACTAATGGCATTTAAAAAGTCAACCCAATAAGCATCAGTTAGTTTAAGATTTAAAAAGCCTTTAACAACATTAAAATTACTAATTTCATCAACGTTCTTCTCAAGTTCCTCTCCAATAGCTTGTGCAGCCTGCTCAGGTCCTTTTTTAGCAATTTTTAAAAATGGAAAAACCACCAAAGTAAAATCACCCTCAAACTCCTTACGTGTTTTCTGAAACTGAATCATTTTATCGTTCACCTCAGCGGCGTAAAGCTCCTTAATCACCTCTGCTACTTTGTCTTTCAATAATGTTATAATTTCCATTTTTGTTTATGTTATTAAAATTTGGTGCAAATATAGTAAATGGATTTGTTTTTTATACATCTTTTACCCCTGACAAAGTTCAGAACCCTGTCTGGGGTAAAAAATTAATTATTAAATATCACCAAACACCTCTTCTTCTGTATTTAACTGGTATTTTTGATGGCAATACTCAAAATTATCTTTACCCCCAAACAATTCCAATACTTATGCCCGCTCCATTTTAGTTGGTTTAGAACTAAGGTAGCTTAGGTAAGAACTCCAGCCCCATTCAATAACATCGGTAATAAAACCATGATGCACCGGATTGTTATGAATATATAGTATCAGATTCTGGAAATACTTTTCATTCTCGAATAGTTTACATGGCTCTGATATAAATTAATGTAGAGGTTAAAATCTTTGTGAAATCTTAGAGATTTGATGCCTTAGTAAGACACAAAATATACACTAAGAACAACAAATGTTTATATCATAGCCATTTACGTTTAAACAGACGTTGAAATAAAGCACCTTTGCGCTGATACATTTTATTAAATGCTTGTGTGTAGGCGTTAAAAAGGTTGGAAAAATACTTGGTGAGGGGGGTTTGGAGTTTTTTCCACCCCTGTCATGGGTCGTATCTTGACAAGCAAATGAAAATGATTGGGCATTTAGCACCATGCGCAGGTTTCGGCTATAGACGAAATGCATTTATCGTATAGTTGTAAAAAGTACTCGAAGTTTTCAGGTTTTTCGAATAAATTGGCACAACTTACTTTTTGGCTATAAATGGGGTAATATCTTTCGTGTTCTAGATGTTGAATGGCTTGCATATATGGGTTTTAACCCAAAAATATGGAGGTGTGGTTACTATGCAACTATTTTTTCAAATTAATTTAGGCCAAACACGCATGTCAGGGTTAAACAAAAAATATTCTCTTGCAAAATCGAATAATAACATTACCTTTGCGGCGATTTTGCGCCATAGCAAAACATTGGGTGTGTATGGAATTCATTTCGGGTTCTTTGGCTGCGTAGCCGTCTAATTTTGTCCATTTACACTCAGCAAGTAGAAACATCCGAGCTGAAGGTAAAATGGGTTTTAGACGGAATTTATAAGAAATATGCAGAAATTTAGTGAAATGGGTCTTTCAGACGAAATCTATAAGGCCATTAGTGAAATGGGCTTTGAAAACCCAACCCCAATTCAGGAAAAAACCATTCCTGCCATCTCAAATCAAGAAAACGACTTAATTGGCTTAGCACAAACCGGAACAGGTAAAACTGCTGGGTTTGGTCTTCCTATTCTTAACAAAGTTGATTTAAACAATAAAAACACACAGGCTATTGTATTATGTCCTACACGCGAGTTGTGTTTACAAATTGCAAGTGACTTAAACAAATATGCTAAATATACGCCTAAATTAAAAGTTCAGGAAGTTTATGGTGGCGCAAGTATTGTACCTCAAATAAATGCATTAAAAGCAGGTGCACAAATAGTTGTAGGGACTCCAGGTCGTACTTTAGATTTAATTAACCGCAAAGTATTAAAATTAAATACCATTAGATGGGTTGTTCTTGACGAAGCCGATGAAATGCTAAATATGGGCTTTAAGGAAGAACTGGATTCAATTTTAAAAGTTACACCCGACAAAAAACAAACATTCCTTTTCTCAGCTACTATGCCTAGTGGCGTTCGTAGCATTGCCAACAAATACATGAATAAACCGGAAGAGATCTCTGTTGGAGGAAGAAATACAGGAGCAGACAATGTAATTCACCATTCGTATATGGTGAAAGCTTCTGATAAATATATGGCTTTACGACGTTTAATTGATATTAATACTGACATGTACGGTATTGTATTTTGCCGTACACGTCGTGAAACGAAAGAAATTTCTGACAAATTAATGACCGAAGGTTATAAAGCAGATGCTTTGCATGGTGATCTTTCTCAAGCTCAGCGTGATTCAGTAATGGGACGTTTTCGTTCTCGTCACTTGCAAGTATTGGTTGCAACCGATGTAGCTGCACGTGGATTAGACGTAAGTGAATTAACCCATGTTATTAACTTTAACTTACCAGACGATCCTGAAGTTTACATACACAGAAGTGGTAGAACAGGTCGTGCCGGAAAATTTGGAATCTCAATTGCTATTATTCATTCGCGTGAGTCTCAAAAATTGAAACAAATTGAAAGAATTACGAAAAAGCAGTTTGAAGCCAAAAAAATACCTGGTGGAAAAGAAATTTGCGAAAAAAGACTTTTTACTTTAATTGAGAATGTTGAGAAAGTAGTAATTGACGAAGCACAAATTGCATCATTTATTCCTGATGTTCTAAAGAAGCTCTCTTCTTTTGAAAGAGACGAATTAATTAAACGCTTTGTAAGTGTTGAGTTTAATCACTTTTTGGAATATTATAGAAGCGCTAAAGATATTAATATTACAAAAGATACCTCTGCAAGGGTAGATAGAGTAAGAAAAGAAAAAGATGGATACGCTCGCTTTTTTATCAATTTAGGAACAAAGCATAATTTAAACACTGCTCGCCTAATAGGCATTGTTAACGATGCAACGGGTGACAAAAGCCTTTCAATTGGTAAAATTGATATTTTACGCAAATTTTCATTCTTTGAAGTTGAAAAAGGCGTTGAAAGTAAAATACTCAGTGCATTTACCGGTCAGGAGGTTGATGGCATTGAACTTGAAGTACAATTATCGAAACCCGAAGCCAAACCAAGAGATAACAATCGGAGTGGTAGCGGAAGAAGCGATCGATCATATAGCAGCGGTGGAGGCCGTAGTGAAAGATCATCAAGAGGAGATGGTAGCCGAAAAAAAGATTCGGGAAAGCCACGCCGCGATAGTAATAAAGGACAAAAAAAAAGATATTAGAATAGCCTAAATCTATTCTTTTAAACAATAAAAAGCTAGTTACAAATCAATTATGATTTTGTAACTAGCTTTTTTTTTAATGTAAAAATCGAATTTTACTCTTGCGCTTTTTTCTTTTGAGAACTTAAAAAATAATCAAGAAATAAAATAACTGTAACCACTAGTAAAACATAAAACATAACAAGGCCTCCTCTATTTAAGTATTTAAGTAATAAATAACATTTTTTCAATAGGTAAAAGATCGAATAATATCTTTCCTTAATTCTCTTCTACAAAAATACACAGCCTTCAATCCCAATAAAACAAAGTTAAGCTATTACTTACACTAAAGTTTTAGCTTAATTGTTCAAGCACAGCCACTTAATTTATTTCTTAAGTAATTATTAAGCCTTACTTAAGTATATCTTAATTATTACTTTAAAAACTTAAATATTTGGCGTAAATTTGTTTTGTAATTGCAATTTTATGTCCGGTATATTCTCATTTATAAAGCATCCTATTCTAGGATTGTTAGAAAATTCCAAGCAGCTTATTCCAGGATTGGAAAAAGCAATCGCTTTGTATTACGATAATACAAATGGACAACTTAAATGCAAAGGACTAGGCAATAGCGAAAATAGTATTATTGAGGATTTTAAAATAAACGATATCCAAGGGTCTCAAAAGTTACGATCAAGAAGATTTCAATTTCAATGGATGTCATCATCTAATTTACCTTTTGAAACAGAACAAATTGGCAAAAAGCAGTTTAATATTTTCGACGAACTAGAAAATGTTGTTTTGTGTATTGGTTTTAAAAATACGCATGATAACAATACCGACCTTATATTTTTGTATTTAAATCATAACAAGGGTAATTTTGGACTTTCAAACAGTAACCAGAATCTTTCAACCAGTGATAAGGCTATTATAGGTAATATGTCAAGCCGATTTTTAAATGTATTTCTTTCGCAACAACTATCAGATGCCGAAACTTTGATAATGGTAAATCAAAAGGTAAAACTGCTGCAGAACGAAAACGAAGGCTTAACCCAAAGATTAAACAACGTAAGCGAAAATTATTTAGCCAGCATTATAGAAATGTGTAATATTCATTTAAACTCCATATCAAATGAATATGGAGTTCAATTTAGCTTTGCTGCTGATGCCATTGAAAAATTACAATATTTTAACGGGAATCTTAACGAACTAAAAAACAGTTTAACTGAAAGTGCACTATTAGCATTAAACATGAATTTTGGTCAACAACAAGAAAAAATAGTGCTTAAAGCATGGGATATTAATTTTACTAAGTCCACTAATATTGTAGATAATACTCAACAGTTACAAGTTGATGACAGGTACCAAAAAACAGTACAGCTTTTAAATAAATTGGAAAAAGCTGCGCGTTCGGTTGCTAATAAACACCTTCGTTTAACAAGTGAAAATGTTGGGCATTCTTGTCCTACTCCAATATCTGCTCCGGCAATTAGCGATGCTTTAAAAAATCATCAAAAAAAGCTTTTAAGCTTAATGAATAATTATCCTGATAAATGGCCCACCATTCGGAATGAGTTCCGTCCAATTAAGAATATTTTAAGTAATGTTAATGTGAGTTAATACCTTTGGTTCAATTATTTCGATATTAATTATACTTCATGATTAATTGCAAGGAATACTTTTCCAGTATTAATAGAACTTACTACATGCTCATAACTATCCATATTAATGCCAGGCTTATTGCTAAAGGCGGTATATAGACATTGCTGGAAAATACCTAAAAATGTGTATGTTAAATCATTATAGTTAACTTGTATGGTATCAGTATTAACCAATGAACTATCACAGGGTATTTCACCAAAATACGCATCCTCATTCTTGAAAGTACACGAAAATATCAAAAAACCGAGCACTATAATAATAATCCATTTCATAATAGCAGGATAATATTTATGCTGTAAATATTGAATAATCAATTTACATAAATATTTAAACACTCAACAATTGTTAATTGTTTTATTGATAAATAAATTAATGTAGCTCATTATTTCATTCATAATTTTTATATTATTGTAGTATAAGTAAACTCAAATGAAAGATTCACATATCAATATTGTTAGTTTTAATGTTCCCTATCCAGCTAATTATGGTGGAATAATCGATGTTTTTTATAAACTTAAAGCTTTGCATGATATTGGTGTGCATGTTTATCTTCATTGTTTTGATTATGGGCGTGGTGATCAAACGGAACTAAACAAATACTGTAAGAAAGTATATTATTATAAACGAAAAACGGGATTGCTATATTCACTTAAAAAAATGCCTTACATTGTTTTTTCAAGATCAAATAAAAAATTATTAAACAATTTATTAACAAACGATTACCCCATTATATTTGAAGGCTTACATACATGCTATTTTTTAGATTCACACCTTCTAAAAAACAGAACAAAAATTGTTAGAGCTCATAATATTGAGCATCAGTACTATCATTTTTTACAGAAACAAGAACCTAGAGCCTTAAAAAGGCTATATTTTAAAAATGCTGCTAGAAAACTTGAAAAATATGAATCAATATTAAATCAAGCAACCAATATAGCCGCAATATCACCAAATGATTTTAACTACTTCAACTCCAATTATCAAAATGCGTTTTGGTTGCCTCCTTTTCACCCAAATAATGACATTAAAGTACAGATTGGTTCAGGTAATTATGCTCTTTATCACGGAAATTTATCAGTACCAGAAAATATAAAAGCAGCAATATTTTTAATAGGGGCATTCTCAAATGCAAAGAATGTTAATATTATTTTTGCGGGTAAAAACCCTTCTTCAAAGCTCGATAAAGCGATTAAAGAGAAAAGTAATATGAAAATTGTGGCAAACCCCTCATATTCTGAAATGAATAACTTAATTGCTGATGCTCATATTCATTTATTACCCACGTTTCAGCCTACAGGTATTAAATTAAAACTCATAGCATCGCTATTTGCTGGTCGTCACTGCATAGTTAACAATGAAATGATTGTTGGTACGGGACTTGAGAATTTATGTCATAGAGCCAATTCCGAGAATGAATTTATAGCGCAAACCGACAAGCTAATGAAATTGCCTTTTGAAAATAAAGATTTAATTTTGCGCAAAGAGGTTCTAAGCAAAAGGTTTGATAATAAGAGAAATGCTGAGTTAATTCTAGCTCAAATTAATAAAGTAGGCTTACAACCATAAAGTATTATTGCTTAATGGTCTTTTTGTAATAAGCACATAAGTCGGTTAATCCACACACATTACATTTTGGTTTGCGCGCAATACAAACATATCTCCCATGCAAAATAAGCCAATGGTGTGCTATGGGTAATAATTCTTCAGGAAAGTATTTTACAAGCTGTTTTTCCGTTTCGAGTGGTGTTTTTGAATTGGTTGAAAGACCTATTCTTGCCGCTACTCTATACACATGAGTGTCGACTGCCATTGCTGGTTTATCAAATACAACCGAAGTAATCACATTTGCTGTTTTACGACCAACTCCCGGCAATTTTTGCAGATCCATTATATCTTCAGGTACATTTCCACCAAAATCATTAACCAACATGTTAGCCATTCCAGCCAAATGTTTAGCCTTATTATTGGGATATGAACAACTCCGAATAAATTCAAAAATATCATCAGTGGTAGCTAAGGCCATTGCATAAACATCAGGATATTTTATAAAAAGAGGGGGCGTAATTTGGTTGACACGTTTATCAGTGCACTGTGCAGAAAGAATCACGGCAACCAATAGTTCATAAGGATTGGTATAACCAAGCTCTGTTTCGGCAACAGGCATATTTTCTTTGAAATATGCGATAACTTTTTGAAAACGTTCTTTTTTTTGCATTTTTTAAACCTGTATTAATAATTAGTTGTTTAATTTTGCAATGATATACTGTCAATAAATACTTCGATATTGTTCATATAGCACTTAGGTTTTTCATCAATAGTATCAAACCTATAAATATCATTTTTCTTTGGTCTAATCAACAATTCATCAATTGCAAACCAATTTTCAAATTTTTCGTCACCTTTAAATATGATTTTTATTAAACCTTCCTTTGTTTTTGGTTTAAAACTATACTCTGATAAATACCACCAATTATCAATAAATTTTGTTTTAAGTGGAGAATAGTAGTTATAACTTACAGAATTGCCTAAGCTATCCCATTCTTCAATAATTGCAGTATTAAAAGTTTGATCCCAAATATGATTATAATACCAATAACTGAGTATGTATTCTTCAGTAGTATCTAGCTTATTTGTTGGAAAAGTACAGACTACATTATACTGTTTTTTCTCACCAAAAAATGCGCCATTCCCTTTATAGGTGATATGAGAATTAATACTGTCAAAGTTCTGGTACAAAAAGAAAGAATTTGAATCAATAATATAACATGAATTGTTACGATGCCAAGTTTGCTTGATTGTATTGATTGTAGTTTTATTTATGGATTTTTGAATTTCATAGAGATTTTTAACTGACAATGAATAAACTGAATAAGAGCTCAATAATAAATTACTTGGATTTTTAATTTGGTAATATTGTATAATTC
>JAQICC010000321.1 GCA_027858735.1 Salinivirgaceae bacterium | reverse complement strand
CAGATACAAGCTCCACATTAAGCCAATGAATAAGGCCGCCGTCACATGACCGAATTTTTTCTAATAAACCCTATCAAATTGACCAAAAAAAAAGATAAAAATTCGAATAAACTACAACGATGGCAATAATAAAAGTGCGGAATGAACCGCTGTTGCTTTTAAAATTACATTCAAAGTTAATTAAATGCAAAGCATTTCAAAACTGAATTTTGAAACCGCATTTTTTTTATTGCGTGTTACAGCCTGGGCTTTAAATTTTCTCATTGAAATACTGTTGTTTTTGTGTGTGATGGAAAATTGCAGGCTCTTTGGAAAGCTTTGTGCGTTTGATAATCCGATGGGCTTTGCCAATGTGCCTGCAAGTGTGTGGGCTAGCTGCGAACAAAAATGCCTAGCGATTCGAAAAGTTGTGGATTATCGTATAAGGCAATCTTGGCGATGGCGTCAAAGTCCTCAATCCATTCTTTTAGCTCCATAAGTGCAGCGTTCTTTGATTTTGTTGTGTCTTGTGATTCACTTAATTCTTTGTCGAAGTTTGAACGTTCTGCTAATAATTCTGCGTGTATTGCAAGACTTGAGTCTACTACAGATGAAGTGATTTTAATAACATCCATTTTGGCTTGTAGTGGCGGATCATTTTTTATGCCGCTATAAAACTGTTTTACTTTATCAAAAAAATCGTTGTATGTGGCAGGGAAACGACCTTTTACGCCAAGTGTTACTAAAACATCGGGTTGTTTTTTGAAGAAAATCAAGGTGTAATTGCGATGACGTTTAAATATAGACTCCAACTCATCGAATTTAGCTTTGTAAGAATTTGATGCAACCCCACTTTCTGTATCTTCTTTTTTGTTTAGTTCCCAAATATTTTTGGTTGTGGTGTAAAGATTATTGCCTTCGGCTACTTTTGCATCATCCATACCAAAGTTGGCAAGGGCGGCTTTATTTCTTCGTGAGATGCTGCATTGGTCAATGCTGTGCGAACTCGTTCTAAGAATTTTGATTCTGATTTTTCAAGATTTAATGACATTTTAATGTAATTTTTTGGTTAATAATTTGTTTTGAAAGTTCAAATTACATCATTTTCGCTAATTAACAATAACGAAACTTAAAAAATAATTATGCCTGTATGCGTCAGATGTATTCTTGCTAAGGAAAAATACCATTGTGTAATGGAAAAATGAGTATTTGCAATTGGGAAATAGGCTCCTGCGTTGGGAGAATTGGTTCCTGCGATGGGAGAATGCATTCCTGTTATGGGAAAATAGGCTCCTGTGATGGGAGAATGCGTTCCTGTTACGGGAGAATTGACTCCTGCGTTGGGAAAATGGGTTCCTGTATTGGTAAACTATTCCGTTGGACTGGTATTATTAGCTGCTGAATTAATATAATCATCGATTAAGGCAGCATGAATATTTTCATGGGTGTTTTGTATCATTAATTCTTCGCTAACCTCGAACAAACCTGCACAACCTGCATCTTTAAATTGATTATATAGCTTTTGGTTTTTAGGAATATCGGATTTTACAAAATGGCTCAACTTATCGAGATCGAGGTATTGCTTGTCAGTTTTTTCCAACCCAAGCAACTTATTTAATTTTTCTCCTTCGGGAGTATCGTTATTGGTTAGCAACAAAAAAGTTTTGATTAAAACAATGCCTTCAATATACTCATACACCAGATAGCCAATTTTAGTTTCGCCTGTTGTATAGGCAATTAATGATTGGCCACGGCTATTTGTTAGGGCATCCCAATTAGCTACATTTTGATACAATAAGTAATGATGTATATCTTCTGGAATAGTATCGAGGCGCTCTTGTATTCGGTGTAAAGCATGGCTTTGAATGTATATATCTATTTTGAGTTCGGTAAACCGGCTTTCGATATTTAATTGTTGGGGTATAAGCTGAGCCCATTTTACTTTTTGCCCAACGGTAGGCCAACCGACACGGTAAACAGGGCGTTTATTTCCATGCTCGGTGAGATGAAGTATTTTTGGGGCTACATATTCTACTTTAAAACAGGAGCGAACTTCGGGGAAGGATTCAAGCTTGTTTCTCATATGATAATGAAATAACCAATACCCTTTATTGAAACGGCTTAATAAACCAGCTATGAGCTTGGATATTTCAAATAAGCCTTTGTGCGGACCATCGAGTGCAAATTGTTTTTCGGATAATGGCTTAAAGGCTTGTATGATTTGGTCAACTCCTTTAAATTTTTCATCTGCCAATTCATTTATATATGTACTTAATGAATTGCCAACATAGAAATAATCATAAAGGTTAACTTCGGCACCGCCATCAATAAATGTTATGGTTTCTTGCTTAAGAAAGTAAGTAATTATTTGCTTTATTATTTTATAATTACTGGATGAAAGTTCTTGTCCTTCGGCTGCAATTAATCCGAAAGGTTTAAAACGGGCAAAAAACATAAATTCAATTTCGCGCTTTGGCAGCAGTTTGAATTCTTGTTCGGCACCACAGGCTTGAGCAATTAGTAGTAGGCGTTTTTTATAATCGTTAAACTTTTGGGCTTGTTGGAGCTTGGCTGATACTTGTGGTTTCTTTTTTTTCTTTTTAGGCATGGGGTTTACTACTTGTATTAAAGATTGAGAACGTGGACTGTAAGCCACACCCTCAAAGGTTTAATTTGTTGCGTTTTCTACTATTTCAATTTCATCTTCAGTTAAGTCGTATAATTCATAAACCATTTGATCTATTTCTTTATCGGTTTTATCAATTTCGGCTTTTAGGGTTTGGGCTTCGGCTTTAAGCCGATTGAATCTTTCAAACCAATCTTCTTTTTGTACTCCTGAAAGGGTTATTTTTAGCTTTTTCAATTCTTTTTCAAAATCAACCCATTCTAAAGTGTGCCAATTCTCAATTTTTGCGGATAACTTTTCAAGAGTTAATTCGGATTGCAACAAGCCAATAAATTTGGAAGATACCTTTTGAATATCTTTATTAAGTTGTAGTATTATTTCCGCTTTTTCTATAAATGGTTGTTGTTCTGTTAGCGAAATTTCTTTAAAAGGGAATTTTCTTAAATCATTTAAGATAATTTTTGGAAACATTTTTCGTACAGATTTTGCTGTATTCTTAACAAAATAGTATGCCATTAATTGGCTGTTAAGTAGTGCAATAATATATTTTAAAGATATGTGAATTTCTTCTCTTGAAACTATAGCAATATTGCTTCTATTATATAGATATAAATCATCAGAATAAGTGGCAATAATGCTATTTGGAAATTTACCTGTTATTTCTCTAATAATTATTTTTTCGCCATCAAATAAATTAAAAGTTCTTGGAGCTGCTAACTGTTTTCCATATTGCAAATATTGACCAGACCAATTTATATAGTACCTGCCTACATCTTTACCTTCTAAATATTTGTAAGTGTTTTGATCAAACTTGTAGGTGTAGTCATAAGGTCTATTTTTTACATCTTCTGCTGTTTGTTTTGGTTCTCCTTTATCTTTTTCATACGCCTGCAAGCCTGCTTTTATATAAACCAAATCATCTAAATTTGTAGATTTGGTTTTTAGCTTTTTGGTTAACTCAACACTTATTTCATCAGAAAAAACTTTAAACTCAAATCCTTCATTGTTTTGAAAGTCAAGTTGTTTCCTTTCATGAGAAAATTTAAATTCTTTATCATCGCTTAACAATACTTTAATAGAATTATCCTCTATTTTGTGTTTTGTTTTTGTAGCAAGAATTATTATTGTTTCAACATTTACACCTTCAAAAGAGTAACCAGCTAAATTAATAATTTCATTTACGGAGCAATTTTGCAGTATAAAATTTCTTAATCCTGTGGCAGAGCTAACCATTAACCAAGCATTTGGAATGATAAGTCCAAAGTTTGCTGTATTACGAATAATTTTAATGGTTTGTTCAATAAATAACAAATATGTATTTACTTGGTATTCGGCTGAAACATAATTTTTTGTGTAATAATTTTTTAATTCTTGCGAAATATTATCTCTAGCAAAAACATAAGGTGGATTTCCAATTACTATATCGAACCCTCCCTTAGCAAATACATCGGGGAATTCTTGTTGCCACGAAAAGGCTTTGGAGCCAGCAAACTTTTTATCATCAATTAGCGAGTTGCCACATTTAATATTGGAGCTTAATACATTTAGTTTACGGCGGGGTTGGGCGGTGCGTAACCAAAGAGATAATTTGGCAATTTCAACGGATTCTTCGTTTAAATCGACTCCAAAAATATTCTTTTCTAAAATGGTATTTTCAATATTTGGGAATACTATGCCACCGCCCAATAGAGCGGTTTGGAGTTCGTCAAGGTGATTGTGTTCTTTTATTAGGAAATCTAAGGCTTGGTTTAAAAATGCCCCTGAACCACAGGCTGGGTCGCAAATAGTTAGTTGCAATAACCATTCACGATAGGTTGCTAAGGTAGCCAATAATTTCTTTTTGGTTTCCTTTTGTCGATTGGGGGTAAAATCTTCATCAATGATTTCAAGTTCTGCTTTTTTCTCGGTACAAAGTTTACCCACGGTATTATCGACAATGTATTTGGTTATGTATTTTGGGGTATAAAATACACCGTCTTTTTTCCGTTTGCTTTTTTGTTTGTCAAAGTCGGCTCCTTCAATTTCGGCATTTATATTTTCAATTTCGTTGAGTGAGTTTTCGAAAATATGTCCAAGTATGTTCACATCTACCTGACTTTGGAAATCGTAATCGGATAGTGCTTTAGTATGCTTATACAATAAGTTATCGTCGAGTATTAGTGAATCTAAAATGGAGTCGGGTTGAAATAAACCGCCATTGTAAGCAAAAATCTCAGCCTTTTTATCAGTTCCTTTTCGTCCTTCATCGAGATATTTAAAGTATAGTTTAAAGCGCTTATATAAGGGGACTTCTTCGTCTAATTCTTTTAGTTTATCCCAATCGAGTAGTATTTGCAGGGTTGAGTTTGGTGGCAATAATCCACGGTCTTCGGCAAAAAATATAAATAAAAAACGATCAATTAGTTTCTGTGATTTTTTAAAGAGTGTAAGCTTAATATTCTTTTTTGCTCTGTCGGTATCATCTTTTTGTAATTCGCTGCGGAAGACTTCATTTTTCATATTTTCCTTTACCAAATCGCGGAATAACTCACGTTTAAACAGTGAATAGTCGGCATAAAACTTTTTGGTAATTGCTTCTTCTACTACTAAGGATTCGGTTTTAATTTTAAGGGGAATGTTGTTTAGTAGGTTGTCTTTTTGTAGACACAAATACATTAATTCAAAATGTTCCTTGGTTAATGTGAATAGGTTAAATTCTTCGAATTCAACGGCGTCGTTTATATAAAACCGGATTTTCTCGAAGTTTGAAGTTAGCACGTAAACACATCCAGTTTGATTTGCTTTATAATCGAATGCTTGTTGGCGAATGGTTTCTAAATCCTTGGTTTTGGTGCTTTTTAATTCAATTACAGCTAGTGCTTGTCCATCTTTTATTATTGCGCCATCGGTTTTTTTTGCATTCTTTTCGTTTTTTAATTCGGTGGTTAAATTAAAGTTTGGCTCTGGGTTTAATGTGTAATCCAAAACGTTTACGAATAATTCCCTTAAAAATCCCTCTTGAAATTGCTCTTCCTTGCTATCTCTAATGTTTTGTTGTCGTTCGGCGTTATGAAAATATTTAGAATATTTTTTAAAAGCTTTATCCACTTTATCGAAATCCTGTAGTTTCAAGTATTTTGCTAATACTGTCTTTTGAAATATAGCCATATATTAAGTCTAAATATTGTTCAATATACAAATGTATAATAATCTATGAGCGTTGGCATTGTTTGAACGTGAAATGTTATAAACCGGTTTTGCACAACATTTACTAGCGAGTGCTTACACTCTTTTGCAAAAATGTATGATTGGTTGTGCGTTGGCTTTTGCGAACGTGTGTAAGCTGAGGGTTGGGTTTAGTTTAGTAGATAAGTTTTGCGGATTGGATGCCTTGGCTGTAACTTAGTTATAGAGACCGTATTTCTTGGTTACGGCTTCTATTTCGCATATGTAATACGTTTACTTTTCTTATGCGAATAACTAATTTTTGATTTTTTATAGTCATTTTTCATTTAACTAAAATACGAAAATATATGGGTTTCAAAACTGGCAT
>JAQICC010000388.1 GCA_027858735.1 Salinivirgaceae bacterium | reverse complement strand
ATCGATTTTATGGCTTCAAATCATGATGTTAGCTATATTTTAAATGACTGTAAGCCAGAAGTTATTTTTACAAGTAATGACAAAATAGATGATTTAAATATTATTTTAGAATCACTTGATTATCAACCTATAGTATTAAATTTCAACACCCTTCAATTTGAGAATAAAACTACTGAAGATCAATGGCAAAATCCGAAAAATAATGAGGCCACTGCAGCTATAATTTATACGAGTGGTACTACAGGGAGTCCTAAAGGTGTAATGTTATCGTTTACAAATTTACTAGCAAACTTAAATTGTGTTATTGTAGATGCTAGCATCTACAATGCCAATCGCGAAGTGCTAATATTCTTGCCATTGCACCACATATTTCCATTAATTGGAACAATGGCTGCACCGCTGCATGTAAATGCTACCATCGTAATTACCCCATCAATGCAAAATAGCGATTTAATGGAAACCCTTAAAAACAATAAGGCGGCAATAATGATTGGCGTTCCTCGTTTGTACGAGCTTATGTATAAAGGCATAAAGGCTAAAATTGATGTTAGTTTTGTAGGTAGAATGCTTTTCAGATTTGTTTCTACTACCAATGCAAGAGGCTTAGCAAAAAAGATATTTGCTAAGGTACACGAGGGTCTTGGTGGTTATATGGAAATAATGGTTGCTGGTGGAGCAGCTTTACCAAAACACGTAGGTCATTTCTTTTATACACTTGGTTTTAATATAGTTGAAGGTTATGGTATGACCGAGTCGGCTCCTATGATTACATTCACAAGACCAGATAACATAAAACCAGGTTCGCCCGGACAAAAGGTTAGCCATTTAGATGTCGAAATACGTGATGGAGAAATTGTGGCAAAAGGTTCAGGAATAATGCAAGGTTATTACAACAAACCTGATGAAACTTCCGAAGTAATAAAAGATGGCTGGCTACACACAGGTGATTTAGGATATTTTGATAAAAAAGGATTTCTTTTTATTACAGGCAGAAAGAAAGAAATTATTGTTTTATCAAATGGTAAAAATATAAATCCGGTTGAAATTGAAACAAAGCTTGAAAAAAACTCGGAATATATTGCAGAAGCTGCAGTTTTACTACACAAAGAAGTATTGCATGTAGTAATTGTACCCGATTATAACAAGCTTGCCAGTAGTGAAGTAAAAGATATTGAAGAATTCTTCAAATCAGAAGTAATACAACCTCATAATGAAAATGAAAGCTCATATAAACGTATTTTACAATTCACAATTACTAAGAATGAAATTCCAAGAACACGATTGGGTAAAATACAAAGATTTAAGTTAGACGAATTACTAAGTTCATCAGATAGGAAGAAAGCAAATAGCGAGGATCCCAAAAGTGATGAATACAAAACTATAAAGGTTTTTATTGAGGATCAGGCTAATACTAGCATATCAGCTGATGACCACCTTGAGTTTGATATTGCTTTAGATTCATTGGGCAAACTCAATTTGATTGATTTTATAGACCGTTCATTTGGAGTAAAAATAAATCAAGAAGAACTATTAAATTTCCCATCGGTGCGTAAGTTGGTTGAATTTGTAACAAACAATAAATTACGCCATTCAATTGAAAACATTAATTGGAATGCTATTATTAAAGAAAAAGTAAGTTTAAATCTTCCTAAAGCTTGGATAACACAACCTATATTTAAAAATCTCTCAAAGTTTTTCTTCAAAATATTTTTTAGATTTAAAGGGCGAGGTATTTCAAACATCCCTGAGGGTCCATGCATTATTGCGCCAAACCACCAAAGCTTTTTCGATGGTATGTTTGTTGCCTCGTTATTGCAAAGCAAAACTATGCGCAAAACATTTTTTTACGCAAAGAAAAAGCATATAAACAATGCTTTTTTAAGATTTTTCGCACGCAAAAACAATATTATTGTAATGGATATCAATAGAGATCTCAAAGAATCGATACAAAAACTTGCCGAGGTTTTACGCATGGGTAAAAATATTATCATTTTCCCCGAAGGAACTCGCACCAAAGATGGAACCCTTGGTGATTTTAAACAAATGTTTGCCATTTTGAGCAAGGAATTAAACGTACCGGTTGTACCAGTTGCCATTAATGGAGCTTTTAAAGCTTTGCCTACAGGCAAAAAATTTCCTAGATTTTTCACACCCGTTACTGTTGATTTTTTAAAGCCTGTATATCCAGAAAACCAAAGCTACGATGCCATCACTGAAAAGGTAAAAAGCGATATACAAGAAGTAATTTAAATCTGAAGATACTTATCTTTAAGGAAAAATTTGATTTATAATAATTAACGAAGCCATAGCGCTGAGTTGCAACAAAACTCTAATTAATGACGACAACTGCTCCCCGCTTTTCAAAACAAGAAGAACTTGCCAATAGTATTTCACATGGTGTTGGCTTTATGTTGGCTATTGCTGCTACAATTATAATTCTTATTTACTCTGCAAGGTATGGCAATACTTGGAGTATTGTTAGCAATGCAATTTTCGGAGCTACCATGATTTTACTTTACCTTTCCTCTACTTTAAACCATATCCTTAATCAGGGGAAAGTGAAGAATTTCTTTCACAACTTTGATCAAGTAGCCATATATTTTCTAATTGCTGGAACATATACTCCTCTATCTCTTATGGTAATACGAAACGATTGGGGTTGGGCTATGTTTGGCATTGAATGGGGGTTTGCGTTAGCAGGTCTACTCATTAAAATATTTGCACCAAACAACTTCGAAAAAGGGGTACATACTTTTACAATTATTAGTTATATAATAATGGGATGGTTACTTTTATTCTTTATTAAACCATTAGTTCACCATTTATCAAGCACTAGTATAGTACTTATTATTGCAGGAGGATTATCATATACTTTTGGCGTATTCTTCTTCAAATTAGAAAAATTACCTTATTCGCATTTAATTTGGCATATAATGGTGATGGTTGGCACAGCTTGTCATTGGTTGGCAATGCTTGTGTTTTTACGCCAATAGAAAAACAATTCTGGGTAACTTAGCTCAACATCCATCGCAAAGCCTTAAAGCATAGAAGGCTTATTTTATTTTTAAGATCAATCCACAACCTATCCCATTTCTGGACTTCCCTGTACCTTATCTGCTTATTTCAATACAATCAAATATATAACCACTTGAATTAATGATTTCTAATAATGCATTTATACTTTTTCGCCATTCAAGCAAGCTTGAAGTCTCAGAAATCAGGCGGCTAAACTTATAAATTTGCCTGTAGTCTGAACCTGAAAATCAGGTGATTTTGATCTGGGAATCACTTCATACAATCCTTTATCCTCTATATTTTTCCGACAATAATTAGGTAAAGAAAAAGCTATTCCAAAAAAAATAACTATCTATTAATCTAAATCATTGCTGAGCATTTTTACATGATATAATTCAAATTTGTTAGAGATTCCGGCAAACAATTATTATAAGTAGTGCGTGCAAGAAAACTCGGTCTCTGATAAGAAAGCTCCAAGAATGTACACGATAGCTATCCCTTAGGTTTGCATTGCCAAGGTTAATTGTTATTGATTTTGTATTTTAGTATCGATTAATCAGTCAGTAGAAGT
>JAQICC010000284.1 GCA_027858735.1 Salinivirgaceae bacterium | reverse complement strand
CCTGCAAGAAAACTCGGTCTCTGATAAGAAAGCTCCAAGAATGAGACTTTCGCAGCATTGAAAATCAGGAGTCCCGAAATCTCGGGATGACTGGTTGAAATGCAAGAGTAACGAAATTATTGGAGTTTTCTTGCTGAGACAGTAATTACATGTATTCTTGAAGTATTAATAGTGCCAACACAGTTAGGCTACATTTTCAGATTCGATTATTTCAATGCAATTAACTTACAAAATATGAAAATATCATCAAATTTCGATGAAGTAAATATTGGTGAACAGTTTCGCTGTTTTTCTCAAACACTTGATAGGCCACTTAAACAAAATACTAACCTTCCCAACCTTATTTTTGGTTGGTCACTAGCTAGAAGCAAGAAATTTGGCGAATCGTTATTAATACCTTATTACTTATTGTTAACGATATTTAACCTATAAAAAAATAACTCTTACAAATCAACTATGACAACTGTTGTCATTAAATCTTACAAAAAGAAGCGCAATTTTTAAGACAATTTCTACCATTCCCTGTTACATTTTTACCTATTTAACCCTAAGATTAAAAAAATAAACTAAAATACAAATTGTGGCATTCTTTTTGATTAATGTTATTATATCAGGCATCTGAAAAATAGTTGTTAAATGTTGTTTGTTGTTATACCGTTCAATTGGTAAAAATTTTCATAGTAAGTACCTGATATTAAAAAAAGAGCTTTCTCCCCGAAAGCTCTTTTGCTTTTATGAATTTTGATATTATTTCTGAAAATCTTCAAAGCTAGCTTCAAGAGGTAATCCTAATTCAAAGTCGAATAGTGTATATTGACGAATATTGTAGTAATAATTCCAATAGGTATTTTGAGCATTCAAATATTTACGTTGGGCAATATCCTTTTCCGACGATGCTACGTTCAAGTCTAGCACATCAATTTTACCTATAAGAAAGCGCTGCTTAGCAACCTGATATCTTTTACGAGCAATAGTATCTGACTTTGCTGCAATATCAAGCTGATCGGTCTGTAAATTAAATTGCATTACTTTTAACATTACCTCCTGTTCAAAGTCAACCTGTTCTTGTTTAACTCTCGTTTTTACAACTTCCTGATTGCTTTGTGCCATTCTGAATTTCCCCTTACCTTCTCCCCAATCTAATATAGGCACCTGAACACCAAAAGTTACCTGCTGTTGATTATCAGGGTTTTGATACGCCTTATCAATTACTATTGCCGACTGGTTAAGCCCATAGCTGGCATATAAATTCGCTCTAAATCGGTTCTCCGCTTTTGCTTTCGCCACATCACGTTCAGCCTCATACAATCTTCGCTCCATTGAAATTAACTGCCCATTATTTTTCATAGCTTCATTTATCGCACTTTCAAGAGGAATTTTAATATCCGGAACATAAGTATCTAATTTCAAAATAACATTAACCTTGTTATTATACCCAAGAAAGGAACGAAGACGAAATTTCGATATCTCTAAATTAATTTTTGATTGTGCCAATTCCGATTTCGAATTCAGGAAAGCCAATTCAAGTTGAAGCAATTCATTTTCTGCAATGGTTCCAATATTATATCGGCCCTCGGCTATTTTAAATAAGGTATCGTTATTTTGATAATTTGTTTCATTTATCTCAACATTTAATTGAGCTGTCGATAAATTAAAAAAATAATTAACTGCCTTGCCAGATATTTGCTCAAGTTGAAATAAATACTCCCTTTTAGCTTCTTCATATTTTAGTGGCTCAATTTTCTTTTGCCATTTATATGGATTAAATTGAAAAGCTGGCTGCGAATACCCGATGGTTAAAGGAGTACTTAAAAAGGATGTTGGATTAATAGAATCTCTAAAATCGTCACGTCGTTCAACTCCTGAATATATAAAAAAGTTACCTCCTGTAACCCCCACATTCTGATCTATCGTTAAACCTATATTAGAACTATTTCTTTGAATATGTTGAAAAACCTCACTACCATCATCTAAAATATTGGTGTTAATTGCATTATTAAAATTCACGAGCTGACTACCTACTGTTAACGAAGGCAACATACTCGATTTGTAGCTACGGTATTCCCAATAACTACTTTTAAACCTATGCTTTGCTAAAATAGCATCTGGCGATTGTTCTTTGGCTAATTCTATGACTTGATTTAAAGTCAATACCTTTTCACCTTCCTGAGCCCAAAGCCCCGACATTATAAAAAAAACTACTGAAAAAATTATTGCTCGCATTCTATATTTTATTTATTCTGATCGTAAACTAACCACTGGATCTTGTTGAGCTGCTCGTTGAGCAGGCATATATCCGAATATGATACCTACGCCTACTGAAATACCAAAGGCCACAAATACACTACCCGGCGACACTATAGTTAAAATATCAGCAAATCGAGTTACTAAGGCTGACAACACAAAACCCAGTATTATACCTATTAATCCGCCCGATATACTTATTATGGTAGATTCTGCAATAAACTGAACGACAATATCTTTACGAGTAGCTCCAAGGGCCATTCTTGTACCAATTTCTTTAATTCGCTCAAGCACCGATGCCAGCATAATGTTCATTATACCAATTCCACCAACCAATAGAGAAATACCTGCAATTGCTCCCAAAACAATATTGAAAATATCTTTCGTACGTTGTTGTTGCTTTAGCAACAGTTCGGGTATTATTACTTCAAAATCCTCTACGTCAAGATGACGCCTTTTCAAAATGCGCGAAATTATTTCGGTAACTGGTTTCAGTTCTTCTGTTTCGCTTACCTGAACTATTATTTTATCTAACTGATTATAATTACTTCGAGCAACTTTATTATTTTGTCCATCATTATTTTCGTTCTTTTTTAAATCAGCAGCAGTAATCAATGCCCTGTTTTCGAATCGTAATAACATGGTTTGCACCGGAATATATATAACATCTTGCCCAGTACTTAACCCAAGCTTACCGGTACTTTCTCCTACCGATCGTTTTTCGGCCACAGCTACAATTTTCAACCACACATGCCCCGATTTTATTTTTTTTCCACACACATCAATTGATGAAAAGAAACGCATGGCAACGTCTTCACTAATAATGCAAACCGGTAACCCATGCTTAAGCTGATGTTCGGAAAATATACGGCCTGAAAGCATCGCTATATTAAACAGATTAAAAAAAGCAGGTTCAACACCATAGAGCTTTGCCGATCGCCTAATACCCGATTGAACAACATAGGTATCCTTAGTAATTTGCGGACTTATTGAATTTATAACCGGAATGGTGCTTTTAATAGTTAATAAATCAGCCATTGTAAGCCCGGGAGAGTATTTGTTAGTGGTCTGAAATGATTCTTCAGCCTTGGTTTCTTGGCTTTCAATTACAGGTTGAATAATAATATTGTTTACCCCAACCATTTTCATCTGCTCCAATATTTCTTGCTGAGCCCCATTTCCAATAGCCAACATGCTAATAACAGCAGCTACCCCAAAAATAATTCCCAATGCTGTCAATATCGATTTAATTTTATTCGCCAGAATAGATTCTAAAGCTATGGCAACATCATGCAGATATCTTTCCATGTTACTTTTCTTCGAAAGATTTAAGTTCTAATTTTTCAGATTTTTCAGGTACCGACATCATTACAACATCTCCTTTTATCAGGCCTTTTTCTATGATTATTTCATTTTCATTGGCCACACCAACCATTACTTGTTGCTTAAATTGAGACAAACCAGCTGATTGATATACCCAGTTTATGGAGTCGTTGCCAAAAACTGCTTCTATGGGCAATGAAAGCACCGATTCAAACGCTGAAATAAGAATAGAATTATTGGTTGTCATAGCAGGTTTCAGCAAGGAATCTGTTGAGTTCATTTTAATTAGCACCTCAAAAACTTTTGCATCACCACCGGGCAGCTGTTCTCCAATATTTGCAACACTCGTAACTACCCCATCAAATTGCAATTCAGGAAAGGCATCAACTCCAATAGACACAACCTGTCCCTCACTTACTTTACTTATATCAATTTCATTCACAAAGGTTTTTGACATCATTTGACTCAAATCGGGTAATTCAGCAACTACAGGATCCCAGGCATTAATTTGCCCACCTTCTTTAAGTTTATTTCCATTCCAATCGCGCTTATATATTACCATACCAGGTTTTGGTGCCATAACCTCAAATTTACCGAGTACTTTTGCTACGTTTTCACGATTACGTAATTCTTTATTAAGCTGTATATTTACCTCTTGCATTTTTGCATTGGCCTGCTCAACTTTTACTTTATAACTTTCTAAAGCTTGCGCAAAAGTTCTTTTTGCCTTTGATAGATTTATTTCCTCTTGCCGGATTGTTGCCGGAGGTTCAAATTTTGATTGCTCCAATTTAATCTTCGATTCCTCTAAGGCATACTCCAAATTTATTAAATTATCGCGCAAGCCTCTTAGCTCAAGCGTAGTATCAAGCAAGCTGTTTGTGTACCTCGTTTGTTTTACCTCAATTTCCGATTCTATGTCTTTCAGTTTATCGGTAGCCTCAGTTTTATCAAGCGTTGCTACCCATTCACCGGAATCTACAACTGATCCTTCAGGTATCAAGCTTGAAATTTTAACATTCCAAATACGAATCATACGCAAACCTGATGGTCCCAGAATTTTTGTTGAATTTTCAGCCTGTAATTCTCCAGTAGTATTAACTTCAACCTTAAAAGATCCAGATTTTACTTTGACTTCAATAATAGCTTCTCCATCGTCTTTTGATCCTCCAAAAAACACAAAAATCAATAATAATACTGCCACAATACCTAACGCAATCCAAAGTTTCTTTTTCAAAATTAATAATTTTAGTAGCTCATTTATTTAAAAAAATACATTAACAATAATAATACCGAATATTACTATTCCCCTCCTAAGACACCATTATTGAGTTATAATTATGGTGTCGGTAGAAATGGTATTGCTTTGATTTAACGACTTGTCAAATACGGTAATCGTATAAAAGAATTCTTCATAATTCTTTTGAGGTTCAGTATTATACTCAATATCAATAAAAATATCAGCTTTAAGTGCTTTATCTTGACCTAAATCTCCAGAATACGGCATAGCATACCACCCCATAACATTCATTAAAACAGTATCATATCCACAAAAGACAGTATCTATTGATATACTTGTGTCCATCATATAAGAATTACCACTTTTATAATACAATTCCACCAAACAATTTCCGGCCAAATATATATCACCATTATAACAAGGTGTTTCTGGTCCAATATCGCCATCACCATCTATTAAGTAAAAATGTATTGTATTCAATCTAATAGGGTTCCCTAATAAATCATCTGTTTCAGTTACAGTCAAATCTCTTGATTCAATTTGTGGCTCAACTGGATAATCTATTTTATCGAGTTCGCATCCATACAATAAAAAAACAATTCCAAAAGCAATATGTGCTAGATTTCTATTCATCGCTATTTTGCCAATTATCTATTAATCTGCGTTCTTTTTTTGTGGGCCTTCCGGCACCTCTATCACGATATCCGCCTAAATTCATACGTACCATATCAAGCTTTATGACTTCTTGTTCTGGTGTAATATCAATTAAATACTTTTCAACCAATTTTGGCCCTACCCTGTTTTTAAGTAGCTCTTTTACCTCAAATCTATGCAATACCGGAGACCTTTTAACTTCAATCACATCTCCAATTTTTACTACTCGTGAAGATTTAGTCACATTTCCATTTAGGTATACTTTTCCTTTTTTACAAGCCTCCGACGCCTGACTTCTTGTTTTAAAAACTCGAACAGCCCACAACCACTTGTCAACTCTAATCTCCGCTTCTCCCATTAATTTTTCTAGATTTTTAATGCCTAACCTAAAAAATTACTCACAACAATATTTATTTTTTTGCGTATTTGTGAATTTCATTTCAGGTGTTATTTATTAGTTCATAATCATTTCTATTTTCAAAAGTACTCATGATTTCACTTCGTTCAATTGAGCAACTTTTATACTCTGAATGACAATGAATTGACATTATCATTCAATTAAATATTTCAGCAAAAATATTTTTGCTGTCTGCGAAATTAATTCTCTCATTGTCAATTCTTAGAATCATAAGCTCAAAAGTTTATGAATAAAGGAGGCTAAGAAGCTCAATAATAACTACTGTAAATTTATATGATTGTAACTGATTTACAAAAATAGTCATACAATGTTAAATATTAACTAACAAAACTGTTTAAAAATCATTATAAATAGTAAAGATAAACTTGATTTGGAATAATATTTTTAGATTTGTAGTGTTTATATTCAAAACAGCGATTTTGAAAAACAATTTAACATGATGCTCCTATTACAAAGACCTATTCAATCTATATACCATTTCCTATCTCTCCTACTTAGTCTCTGCAAGAAAACTCCCTTTTTTTCGTTACGCTTGCTTCAAAAGCCTCCGAAGCAAGTTCGGAGCAGGCTCAAAAATAAAGCTTTCTTTATCAGACACCTAGTTTTCTTGCAAGCACTACTTATAGGAATAGCTGCTTTAACTCCAAAATTTTCAACGGCCCAACAATATGAAAAATCGTATGTAATTGGTGAAATTGTTGTAAATTCTACAGAAGAGGCAAACCCTGATCAATTTTATGAAACTGTAATTGAAGAAATAATATTTGATCAAATCAATGAAATTTTAGAAAAAAAAGGCTTCGATAAAAAACAAAAGAATGAGCTTTTAAAACTTACTGCTGAAGATCAGGCTATTTATATGGCAAAAATTCAAGATGACGAACTAGTTAGGGACGAGAAAGATAAAAACACTACTGGAGAAAGACTTGAAGCATACGGCGGCTCAAAACTTGCCGAGGAGTTAAGCTCTAAAACAAGTATTAAAAGTGGTAAAATACCTTACACCTATGCAAAAATTGCCGATGATATTGTTTTTAAATGGCTTGCGAGTTCCAAAAAGGCAAAAATTATTGAAAGCCTTGATTACACCTTAGTAGGGATTAGTGTAAAAATTGACGAATCTAAACGCAAAGTCTATACATCAATGGTACTAGGTAATTACAAATCGTTTAATGAAGGTCCTAAATATATCGACAATTTAAAACTGCCTTATTCCAAAAGAAACTACGGCTTAACAAATTCCGATCCCGTTTTCTGTAAAAAGGTAAATCGATATGAAAACATTATGGATTTACACAAAGGCCTTTCGATAGAAGGAAATGCCATATATTTTGAAACTGATGATTACAAGTCGTTTAAAAAGCTCATTAACAAGAAGAAAGATGGCATTGCCATTGACATTTTACAAAAGGAACAATTTTCATGTTCAGTACCAAACATTGTTGACCACAATTCATTAAATCAAGGAATATTAACAAAACGCATTTATTCTTCAAAACTATTTAAAAATAACCTTGTTGAATCTGAGGATAACTCAACCAAATTTAAAGCTCAAGTTGCTGTATTGCCCGAAGGTATTTCTGATGATTATGAACTAAATTTAGTACTTATAAAAAATAAAAGTGCATGTAAAACCATTCCTCAAAGTTTTTTAATAAAGTCATCAGGAACCTATACGCGTAAGATTAAATTGCTTGCTGATACAGTAACCATTAATTCTAAATTTCAATATAAACCAATTGCCGATTCAATGCAATTATGTTTACGAATACCTTTTGAAAATAAAAAACATACTTACCATACAGAAGATATTGAACCATTTCTAAAACTTTTAAACGATCCTGCATTTTTAATTTATGATTTGCAAATAACAGCTTACAGTTCAATTGAAGGAACAGACTCAGAAAACAAGCGACTTCAGCAACAGCGTGCAGAAAGTATCATTAGTGCTTTAGAAGACAGACAAAAAGAATTAATAAGCACAAAATTAATTACTGATTACAACTGGAGTGATTTTAAAAAAGATGTTCAAAAAACTAAGCACAGTATATTGGCATCGATGAAAATGGAAGAAGCTCAAGCATACATACGCAGCTATAACTTAAATAAAGAACTTGAGCCCATATTACAAAATCACAGGTATGCTCAAATAGACATGAAGGTTACTTTTGATATAGAAGGCGAGAATGAAAAGCCCTATGTTCTAAAGAAATTCAAAAAAGCAATTACTGAAAACGATAGAATATTAGCGCTATCTATTCAGAAATATATAATGAAAAAAGTTTTAAGCTATCAATACAACCCTGCTATTTTAACACAATTAGATATACCATGCTCCAAAGCCTATTCTGGGTTAAAAATGAATAATCTTTGGTTGCAGCAATTTACAAATCAAATTTCTCAGGAAGAATTTGCCTTGAACGTTGAACAGCTTCAAAAATTAAATCCTAACAACGAATATATAGCCTTCAACGATTTATTTTTAAAGGTAACTAAAGATGCTTTTCCGTCGGATGCTGAAGCAAATGCATTGCAAACCCGTATTGATAGATTATATTTTACGCCGTTAAAAAAAGAAACCATTGATGCGTTAAATATTAAACTTCAGTTTAAATTAATAACCTTTGCCGACTCTACAAATACGAATGAGAAAGTTAAAAAAGAGTGTATTACCCGTATAAAACAAATTGTAGATATTCATGATGAAACGCTTGAGAACTCATTAAAATTAGCCGAGCTTTTTATTGAAAATTCTGATTACACATTTGCTTTAAAAACTCTTGAACCGTGGGTATATAATCCTAATGTAAATGAAGAATTATTATTTACATACCTTTCGCTGTGCAGTAGATTTGAAATGCGTATGCATACTCAAAAGTTTAATTATGCCCTTGAACGAAGTAGAGAACTAAATGCTAAAAGATTTTGCGAATTGTTTAATGGAGATTATTTCTCGCTTAAAGTATTTGAAAACAATTTTGTGAAAGATAATTATTGCAAATTTTGCATTATTGAGGATAAAATGGTTCTTGAGTAAGTATTTTGGCAAGCTGTTTTACTTGCTAAAATCAGAATTACACTATTTGTTATTAAACTGATTCATGGTACGTTGAATACCTATTCTGGGGAACGACAAAATAGCTTCTACACATTTTTTTACACGTTCATCCTTTGCAGCTCGCTCTTCCTCATCCCATTCACCAAGTACGTAATTTATTTGCTGTCCTGCACCAAATTCGTTTCCAATCCCAAATCGCAAACGTGCATATTCATTGGTACCTAATGTTTCGTTAATGCTTTTCAATCCATTATGACCAGCATCACCACCTTTAGCTTTTATACGTATTTTACCAAAAGGCAATGCCAAATCATCCGTAATTACCAACAGGTTTTCCAGAGGTATATTCTCCTTTTGCATCCAATAGTTCACAGCCTTTCCGCTTAAATTCATATAAGTTGTAGGCTTAATAAGAATTAAAGTACGCCCTTTATGCTTAAGCTCCGTTTTAAAAGCCCTTCGGCTATCGGTAAAAACAAGATTGGACGCTTCTGCTAAAGCGTCCAATACTTGAAATCCAATATTATGCCGGGTTTTGAAATATTCAGGTCCAATATTACCTAAACCCGTAATAAGATATTTCATTTAGTTTTAATTCTTATTCTGCTTCCTCTGTTCCTTCTTCACCTTCAGCACCTTTAGCCGACATCGCACTACGTGTAAGTCTAACTGTGGCAACTACTGAGTTTTTAGGATCAAGCAGCTCTAAATTATCAAAATTAAGCTCGCTAACTTTAATAGATTTTCCAAGCATTAAATCTTTAACATCAATATCTATAGTATCAGGAAAATCTTTTGCAAAACCACGAACTTTAAGCTTACGAAGTTTTAGCATTAATTTACCCCCCTGCTTAACACCTTCGGCTAATCCATTAAGTTTTACAGGAATTGCAATGTTTACTAGTCTATCTTCTGCAATTTCTAAGAAATCAACATGCTCAACTTCATCAGATACAGAATGAAACTGAATATCTTGCATTAAGGCTTGAGATTTTTTACCATCAACATCAACATTAACAATATACACATTAGGAGTATAAATTAAATATTGAAAAGCCTTAGCTTCAACAGCAAAGTGAACATTTTTTCCACCACCATAAACAACACAGGGTACTAAACCATTTTTTCTTAACTCTTTAGTAGATTTTTTACCTACTTCTTTTCTTTCTGTTCCTTTAATATCAAAGGTTTTCATCTGAAATAAATTTATGTGCTACCTGAAACCGAGTTTCCCATCACACGTTATACAATAAAATTTGCGGCTGCAAATATATAAAATTCAGTTAATTATTACTATTAGAAAATAAAATTAGGGCTAATTGATCGTTGATTGTAAACACTTTTAATTGTATCAGCAAAAATATCAGCCACCGATAAAACAGTAATTTTATCGTTTTGTTGCATTAAAGGTATTGTATTAGTAACAATCATTTCAGTAATTGGACTTTTTCGAATACGATCATGAGCCGGTCCTGAAAGAATGGCATGAGTAGCCATAACCCTTACACTGCTAGCTCCACTATCCATCATTATTTCAGCTGCTTTTGTTATGGTACCGGCAGTGTCAACCATATCATCAACAATAACAACATTTTTATCTTTAACATCGCCAATAACTTTCATATCGCCAATAACATTAGCTTTTGATCGGCTTTTGTGACTTATTACAACAGGCGTATTTAAATGACTTGAATATGCATTTGCTCGTTTTGATCCTCCCATATCAGGAGCTGCAATAGTTAAATTTTCAAGATCTAAATTGCGCAAATAGGGTACGAAAATAGAAGATGCATACAAATGGTCTACCGGAATATTAAAGAAACCTTGAATTTGATCGGCATGTAAATCCATTGTCATTACTCTAGAAACACCCGCTGTTTCTAATAAGTCAGCCATTAGCTTTGCTCCTATAGATACTCTCGGCCTATCCTTTCTGTCTTGGCGAGCATATCCAAAATACGGAATAACCGCAACAATTTTGTAGGCTGACGCCCTTTTTGCCGCATCAATTAGTAATAACAACTCAAGTAGATTTTCAGTTGGTTGGAAAGTACTTTGAATTATAAATACATGTGAACCACGCACTGTTTCTTCGTAAGCCGGTTGGAATTCACCATCACTAAATCGTGTTTTACTAGTTCTTCCAAGGTTAACACCATAACATTCAGCAATTTTTTCAGCTAAGTACTTGGTTTTTTCACCCGCGAAAAGCTTAATTGGAGCCGTTAAAGACATAAGGAATTGATTTTCTGAAATTTAAGTTTAAAAGTATTTTGGCGCAAAATTAATAAATTATTAATATTTCATTGCGATTTTCATGCATTTAAATACAAAATAATTATTCCATTTAATTTAATATTTTGTTATTCAGCGCTATTAATACCATCAATGTATTCAAGTATTTCTTCACGCCCGGTTTTAACAACTGCCGATGTTACAAAATTAACCGGGAGTTCATCCCAGAATTTATTTAACTCTTTTTGATAAACCGCTAAATTACTTTCTATTTTATGGTTGGTCAACTTATCTGATTTTGTAAAAACAATCGCGAATGGAATTTTTTTTTCGCCTGCCCAATTTATAAATTCCAAATCAATTTTCTGAGGTTCCAATCTTGAATCGATTAATACAAATAAACAATACAAATTCTCACGTTTCAGTAAGTAGTCTTGAATAAATAATTGCCATTTATTTCTTTCCTTTTTCGAAACCTTAGCATACCCATATCCAGGCAAGTCAACTAAATACCATTTTTCATTTATTAAAAAATGATTTATAAGCTGAGTTTTACCAGGTCTGCCTGATATTTTTGCTAGTTTACTGTAGTTGGTTAGCATATTAATTAACGAAGATTTACCCACATTTGATCTACCAATAAAAGCATATTCAGGCATACTTGGCGAAGGGCATTTCTTGTAATCGGTATTACTTATAATGAATTTTGCTGATTTAACTTCCATAGTCAGTATTTTTAAAAATCTTCAAGTTTCTCAATTTTACCACCAAATATTTCTCTGCGAATTATTTTTTTTGGTTGCTCAACATATTTTAAACTGCCTCCATATCTTACTTTAGCATTCAATATTTCTGCTGTTTGAATTTCAACAGTTCCACCATTTAATATTGCATCAGTATTTATATTAGTCATCCCTGTCGATCTAAAATCACCCCCTGTAGCAGTTTTTACTTTCAAATAGCGGTTCTCGCCAGTTAATCGGACAAATGCACCTTTATTTACTTTTGCTATTACAGAGTCAGCATTAACCAACAAATCAAGTTCACAACCCGATTTTGCTGAAATAGTAAGTGTTTTTGAATCAATACTACCTCTGTTGTATATTTTTGCTCCACCTCCTACTACCAATGAATTTATTTCTTGGAATTTTACAGTAATATTAATTTTTATTGAGGGTGGAAACTCCGATAACAGTCTTGCCGAAAGCACCCCATCTTCAACTTCAAACTTCACCTTACTCACATCATAAGTGCCTGATTGGATAATGATTGAGTCGCAATTGCTCTTTTCTAAACGAACCTGTAATTTCCCAAATATCTCGACTTTATTAAACCCATCAAGCTTTTCCTCAATTTGACAATTCGCATTGGAGTTTATTACAACAACCCACAAAAAAATAAAAAGTATTCTTCTCATAACATCCATTGTATTTTTGGCAAATTTAATGGATATTTATAGCAAGACACAAATAGGCTGGTTTATTTTTCTATATTTTACCTCCAATAACCAAGACATCGTCAATTTGAGAATGATTTCCACGCCACATTTTAAAGTTTTCTCCAAGAATAACTCTTTGTTCCGCCATAGATTTTTCTTGCATACTTAAAATCAACTCCTTAAATGCTTTTGATGAAAATTTACGCCCCTCATCTCCTCCAAACTGATCCATATAGCCATCAGAGAAAATATAAAACGAATCTCCTTTTTCTAATGAAATTTCATGATTCGTAAAAGTAGCTTTCTCCTTTAAATGCACTCCAATAGGCATTCTATCGGCTTTATACTGTATTAACTCACTATTTCGGACTAAATATAATGGATTATATGCTCCGGCGAATTGCATAGTCATGGTGTCATAATCAATTATACACAAAGCCATGTCCATTCCATCTTTAGTATCATTTTCACCACCCGATTGCGATAAAGTTGATTTTACGCTTACTCTTAACTTATTTAATATCTCATGCGCTTTATTTACGCGTTCTTTAAGCACTATCTCGTTTAAAAACGAAACGCCCAACATGCTCATGAAAGCTCCCGGAACACCATGCCCGGTGCAATCAGCGGCAGTCAAAATTAGCTTATTTTCATTCCTAGCCATCCAATAAAAATCACCACTAACTATATCTCTAGGTTTAAAAAGTATAAAATGCTCAGGCATTAATTCGGCAATTTTATCGCCCGAGGGTAATACGGCATTTTGAATTCTACTTGCATAATTAATACTTTGAGCAATATGCTCGTTTTGTTTACGAACTTTTTGTTCTGCCTTCCTGCGCAAGGTTACATCCGAACCATAAATCTGGCAAACATCAAGCTCTGGTAATCCCCTTAAAATAAACCTAAAAATGCTATCCCCTATTTCCTGTTCAAGGGTAACTATTTCTCCTAACCCAATAAGATTATTAAGATCGAGATCAACCGATGAAGTTAATAATTCTGAAACATGGCAATCTACAATTGAATCGGAATTAAATCCTTCATTTGCTGCAGGATTGGCTTTCATTATTATTCCCTCACGATTAAAACGGAACACCGGTTCGGGATTAAGCTCAGCAAAAAGAGCCATCGATCGCATTTCAAGCTTATTGGCTTTTTGCTCCGTCACATCCTCCTTCACGGCCATATAATTTATTATTTTTCCATTTTCATCAATTATCGGACTTATGGTAGCCTCTTCCCAATATGTTTGTCCATTTTTTTTGCGGTTGTGAAACTCACCACGCCAAACATCACCTTTAGTAATGGTTTTCCACATTTTTTCATATTCTTCTTTTGGCAAAAAATCGGTTTTCAAAAAGCGAGGATTTTTACCCAAAACCTCATTTTGAGAATAACCTGTCACCTTTTCAAAAGCCTTATTTGCTAAAACAATATCTCCTTTTGTATTTGTTATTAAAATTGAATTTGACGTTTGCTCAATAGCAGCTGAAAGTCTAATATTATTTAAACGTGTTTCTAAAATTTCGGTAATATCAGCTCCATAAACCTGACAAACTCCCATTTTTGGTACCCCTCTTATCTCAAATCGATAAGTTTTGCGATTGATTTTTTCTACAAATGATTTTATTTCACCTCTGTCTACGATCTTGGTAAAATCATATGAAAGCAATTCTTTCAATAACTTATGTACATCTTCACCTACAATATCCTGATCGAAAACATGATTGGCAGCAGGATTCGATATTAATATCACACCTTGAGTATCAAACCGAAATACTGGAGCTGGGTTAAACTCAGCAAAAAGCGCCATTGACTCTTGATCATTCTCAAAAACTCTGGGGCTTGATGTACCTCTTTCAATAATTATCCATTTTGTTCTTCCTATACACTTATCGCATTCAGGAACTACTTCACCTTTGTTTAGTTGAATTATTTCACCTTCACAATCCCGACAGCGCAAGGTGGCATTCATTGGTGCTACTTCACCAACTTGAAAACTGAGCTTAGCCATTACACTTGAATATGTTGACACCATATAGGGCACCATAAAAGTTAAAAAGAACTTGAAATAATTAATATCCCCAATGTTAAGCGTTATAAGAAGCTCCCATTGATTAATAATATTAAGTATTATACCAACAATTATTGCAACTCGAAAAGCCCTTTTTGCAACACGTTGATCTTGTGCCAACTTGAAAAATATTCCTACAATATTTAAATGCATTTGAAAATAATATTTGGATGAATATATACTTCTAATTTAGCTAAAAATAAATGAATTTACCCTAAAGGTTACCTAGAATACAAACCTTTTTTTACATTTGTTTAATGCAAGGCAAAATGAACTAATATGTATCACAATATGCGTTATTACTTAATTCTATCTTTTAGTTTATTAACTATTATTACACATGCCCAGAATCGCTATGAAATTTCAGACATGAAATGGGGAGCCGATTTTAATATCCATATAACTTTCTCGAACGATTCAACCTCAATTCATGACGTAAAAGCTCTTTACCATACCTCCGATAATTCAAATAGTGGCGGTGAAGTAACTTATTATCCGGTATCGCTCGATCCAACTTTTATTGAAAATTTGAAGAATAAAAATATCAATAGCCTTACCAGCGAGCCTATAACCAAAACCAACAAAGATAAAAATAAGATAAAAACTCTATGGAGTACACTTCATCCAAAACTTGGAGGAGGGTATATTCATTTTATAAACTCCATAATTTATGCACTTGAATCGGGGAAATTAAATTTAACGGCACCTTTAATGACCCGCCCTATATCTACATGGAAGCCTAAACCAATGACCCAAACTTACAAGCGAACGAAAAAATGGAAATGTTTTATTCCAAATAATCAAAAACTTGCACATAAAGAATTTAAAATACAAGCCAAAAATGGAGAATTGGGCGACATTGAGTTACTACCCACGTATTTTGTCGATTTATTTAAAAATACTACTGACAAACAATATGCACGATTAAAAAGCAACAAGGACTTTAACAAGACTGCCATTATTGATATGATACGATTATTACTAGCAGCCAAATATCTAGGTAATGAACAAATTGACTATATTGAAAATGCTGTAATAAAATCAGTTATGCACTACAATATAAACAATTTACCTTCGGTAATAGTATTTGACAATTACGAGGCTGCAGTGGCCATGACTCTTGATAATGATGGATATAAAATTGAAAAAGTTGTTATAAATAATGAAGAATTACTAAGTACTGAAGAAGTAGAGAAGCGCTTAACAAAGATGGAAGCCGTTATTCATGAAATTAACGAAGTAAATAAAATGGTTTTCGAGAAAAAACTAAAAAACTATTACACAAATTAAACTAGGGTATATAAACTTCTAGTAATCTCGATTCATTAGCAATTGGCTTTAAAACAATCTCATCAATTATAGCGGGCAACAAATAGGTTTCTCCTTGTTTTATTATCAAAGTCTCACCATCAGAATAATCTATCTGTGTATCTCCTTTTGTTGCCATCAATATTACAAACGAATCTAACCAATTATAATTCTTAACTACTGCCTTATCAAAATCCATAACATTAGTAGTAAAATACTTGCAATTGGCTACTTCTATACTTTCATTCTTAGATATTGAATAATTTGTTTTATAGGAGTTTTGATATTCAAAATCCAAAGCTTCAATAGCGTGTTCCGTATGCAAATCTCTTAATTTACCATCAATTCCTAGTCTCTCCCAGTCGTAGATTCTATAGGTTATATCTGCTGTTTGTTGTATTTCAGCAAATAAAACACCAGGACCTGTTGCATGAATTCTACCGGCTGGTATAAAAAACACATCGCCCTGTGCAACCTTTTCAATATTTAAAATTTCAGGCAAAGTTCCAGAACCAAAGTTTTGCAGATATTTTTCCTGATTCATAGTTTGGTTGAATCCTACAATTAACTCAGCTTCTTTATCAGCTTCTACCACATACCACATTTCAGTTTTACCAAAAGAATTATGGTTTTCCATAGCCATTTCATCATCAGGGTGAACTTGGATAGATAAGTAATCATTTGCATCAATAAATTTTACCAAAAGAGGAAAAACAAGGCCAAATTCATCATAAATTTTATCGCCAACTAAATCGCCCATATACACTTCAATAAGCTCCTGTATATTATTACCTTTAAGAAAACCATTTTCAACTACCGATAAATTATCCTCTAAAGAAGAAATTTCCCAGCTTTCTCCAGCCTTTTCAATTTTTCCAACCGATTTATTTAATCTATTTTTTAGTTTTGAGCCTCCCCAAACCTTTTCTTTTATGATGGGTGAGAATTTAAGTGGATATAATTTATTCATATTTGATCTGTAAAAATACCTTAATATTATAGCCTTCTGAAAAGGCTTTGATGATTACTGTACAAAAGCATTCGCATTAATTAAAGCACAAAAATAACATAGTTTCTGAGCCTATCATAAAATAAAGCCCAATTAAAACTCCATTATACATTTTTTTGAACATAATGGTTTATTTATTTATATTGTAGCTCAACAATCAAATTTAATTATTAATGCTAGTTATAGGAATTGCAGGAGGTACCGGATCGGGTAAAACCACAGTAGTAAAAAAAATAATGCGCAATTTGCCCGAAAACGAGGTTGCACTGCTAGCACAAGACTCTTATTATAAAGATAGTAGTCATTTACCTCTTGAAGAACGTCAAAAGATAAATTTTGACCACCCAAATTCCATTGAATTTGACCTTTTAGCGAAGCATATTGCTCAACTTAAATCGGGCAAGGAGGTTGATCAGCCTATTTATAGTTATTTAACTTGCACACGATCAAATGAAACAAATACCATTTATCCACAAAAAGTGGTTATTGTTGAAGGTATATTAGTTCTATCTCATAAAAAACTTCGCGATCTATTCGACCTAAAAATATTCGTATCAGCTGATGCCGATGATAGGCTGATGAGGGTAATTAACAGAGATATTATTGAACGAGGAAGAACTATTGATGTGGTTCTGGAAAGATACAACAAATCAGTAAAACCCATGCATCTGCAATTTATTGAGCCCACCAAAAGATATGCCGATATAATATTACCACAAGGTGGCCACAATAAAGTTGCTGTTGACTTACTAAGATCGATTATCAAAATAAATCTGGAAAAAGACTCCTAATATGCTTGAAAAAATAAAAATAGAAAACATACTGTTCCTTGACATAGAAACAGTATCGCAAACGCATGATTTTAGCGAATTAAATGAAAGATCGAAAGAATTATGGGCAAAAAAAATGCAGTGGCGAATCGAAAAAGACCATAAAAGTGCGGAAGAATTATATGAAAAGTCGGCAATTTGGTCAGAATTTGGAAAAATAGTTTGTATTTCGGCGGGTTATATCATTAACAAAGGCGGAGAAAGTACACTAAGAGTTAAATCATTCTATGGTCATAACGAAAAACATTTACTCGAAAATTTTGCTTTTCTATTAAGCACACATTTCAATAAGGATAAACATTTTTTATGTGCCCATAACGGAAAAGAATTTGATTTTCCATACATTGCCCGAAGAATGTTAATTAACGAATTAAAACTACCAAAATCTTTAAATATAACAGGAAAAAAGCCTTGGGAAGTCAAGCACATTGACACCATGGAATTGTGGAAATTTGGAGACCACAAACATTATACTTCTCTAGATTTACTTACCGCTATATTTAACATCCCATCTCCTAAAACTCAAATTGACGGTAGCATGGTTAACAAAATTTATTGGGAACAAGGCGACATTCCAAAAATTGCTGATTATTGCCAAAAGGATGTTATTGCCTTATGCAAGCTACTATTAAAGTTCAAAGGAGATATATTAACAGATAAAATGCATATTGAAATTACAAAACCATCACTAAATAATTAACTAAGGGTAAATTCATTAATCAAATTCAGGAGTTCTAAAGGTTTTTCAGCATGTAACCAGTGGCTAGCACCCGCAATAGTTTCTATTCGAACATTTTTAAAGAGTTCAAAAATAATTATTTCATCATTTTCTTTTATGTATGATGAGTTGCCCCCTTTAATAAACAGTACGGGATTACTAAAGTGCTTTATCTCATTTTTATTATTTTCAAGTCCTACTAAAATATTAGGCAAATTTTTAAATAAAACATCAATATTAATTTTCCAATAAAATGTTTTATCTCTTTCCCTTCTTAAGCTTTTCATTAAAAACTGAACAATTCTCTCCGATTTAATTGACTCTAATAACTCCTTCTCGGCATCCTGCCTGCTTACAAGCTTTTCTAGGTTTAAATCCGAAAGAGCTTTTAATATTCGTTTATGCTCGCCTTCTTGATGATCACCTAGCCCACCCTCATAGCTTCTTGGACTAATATCAACTATTATTAATTTTTTAACACGCTCGGGGTATATCGCTGCAAAAAACATAGCAACTTTTCCTCCCATTGAATGCCCTAAAAGTACTGCCGAATATATACTTTCATCATTCATAAACTCAACCAGATCATCAACCATAACATCGTAATTATGATCTGGCAAATGAGGCGATGCACCATGATTTCTCATATCAAGCACATAAACTGAAAACTGTTGCATTAAAAAACGTGCTATAGTCACCCAATTATCCGATGAACCATATAATCCATGCATTATTATTATCGGTTCGCCTTCGCCAAACCTTCGGTAGTTTAATTTAGCCATATAGTTCAAAACATAGTAATCTTTTCAAATGTCATATTTATCAAACAAATATGCAATAATGTTCAAATTTATATACTTTTGCCCTAAACCATAATATTATATATGATAGCATCAGAATTATTATCAGAAGTAGTGCCAAGCGTTCATAAAAATGATCTCGCAACAGAAGCCCTTAATTGGATGGATGTTTTTAAGGTTTCTCACTTACCTGTAGTTGAAGATAAAGAATATCTAGGACTAATTTCTGATGCCGACATCTACGATCTTAACAATCCAAAAGCATTCATTCTCGATCACCAACTTTCATTGCCGCGACCCTTTATTAAAGAAAATCAACATATTTTTGAGGTTGTAGAATTAGTTTCAAAACATAAATTAACAGTAATTCCTATTTTAGACGAAAATGAAGCTTACTTAGGTTTAATAACAGTAAACGATCTAGCTCAAGAAATTTCGCATTTACTAAGTGTCGAAAATCCAGGTGGTATAATAGTTTTAGAAGTGAAGACTAACGATTATTCGTTAAGCGAAATTGCCCAAATAATTGAATCAAACGATACTAAAATATTAAGCTTGTACGTTAAAACAATAAAAACCACCGATAAAATTAATGTAACTATAAAAGTAAACCACACAGATATTTCAGCAGTAATACAAACTTTTGAAAGATATAATTACAAAATAAAGGACACATTTTCAGATAATAATAAAATGGATTCTACACTAAAAGACAGATTGGATTCTTTCTTTAACTATTTAAATGTTTAAGTGAATTTCAAACTTCTCATTCTTTACATAATCGTTTTATTAGTTCCTCAATTTCTTTTTGCAAAGAAAAAAGAAAGAAGCGAGGCTTTAACCGATTCTACCCAAATTGTAATACATAGAATTTTTGTTGGCGGAAATAAAAAAACCAAAGAAAAAATAATTACTAGAGAATTATTGATTAAAACAGGTGATACTATTTATCAAGAGCACTTGGATTCCTACCTGGAGAAATCAAAAGAAAATTTATTAAACACATCACTTTTTAACTATATCACGATAAATACTATTATAGAAGGTGAAAATCAAGTCAATCTGTACGTATTGGTTGAAGAGCGCTGGTATCTTTGGCCCTATTTAATATTCGAACATGCCGATCGAAACCTTAGCTCCTTTTTTCATAATGCCGACTGGAACAGGATTAACTACGGATTAATGCTGGTAAAAAACAACTTTAGAGGACGAGGCGAAACTGTAAAATTTAAAGTAAGGTTAGGATACAAGGAACAATTCCAGGTATCATACGAAATTCCATATGTTGATAAGAAAAGGAAACACGGTTTTTCAACAGATATAAATTGGTTTAGGCAGAAAGAAATTGCCTATCAAACCACAAACGATGAGTTAACTTACTTTAAGGATAACCGCAATTTTGTTTCGAAAAGATATAATTCTCAAGTAACCTATCAATACCGTAACAGGCATTATTTGTCTCATAAGATATCCGCATCATATTCTTATAACTTCGTTAAAGACACCATTTTAGCATTAAATAAAAATTATTTTGGAACCAATCAAAATAAACTAGAATATTTAGGAATATCTTACAATCTCATTTTTGACAAAAGAAACTACAAACACTATCCCTTAAATGGATATAATTTTGATTTTCTAATTTCTCAAAAAGGCTTAAACCTAATTCCAAATGAGATGCAAGGCATTTGGGAAATTCAATCACAATATTTTCACTACAATACTCTTAGTTCAAGATTATATTCAGGATTTGGAGCTCAAGGAAAAATATCTTCAAACAGAAAACAACCTTATTTTATTGAACAAGCACTTGGATACAACACTTACTTACGTGCATTTGAATACAATGTAATCGATGGACAATCTTTCGCTTCAGGTCGAGCCTTTTTAAAATATGCTATAATCCCTATGAAAATTAAACATATTGAAGCTTGGAGTTGGAGCAAATTCAACAAAATTCATTATAGCCTTTTCATAAACACTTTTATTGATGCTGGTTATGTATATGATAAAAATCCCAATCCTTTAAATGTTTTACCTAATAATTATTTGGCAAGCTTAGGTATAGGAATCGACTTGGTAGCCTATTACGATCAAATTATAAGATTTGAATATTCAATAAACCGGTTTGGAAATAATAGCTTTTTCATACATATTGGTAAAGCATTTTAACCTTAATTTGTATCTTCGCATACAACTAAAAAAAAGCAAAAAGTGAAAGTAGGCATTTACGCAAAATCAATTAGTTCAGGTTTCACGCCAAATCTTTTAGTGCTATTCAAAACTTTGTCAAATCTAAAAGCCCATATCTGGATTCATCCTCAATTAATGGCCGTTTTAAAGAAATCAGACAATCTCCCAGCCTTAAACAATCTTTTTATACTTAAAAACTCTGATGTCCCAGACAATCTTGACTTTTTAATTACCATAGGTGGCGATGGCACTTTTTTAGGAGGTTTATCTGCAATAAAATTAAAAAACATCCCTTTACTTGGAATAAATACAGGTCGCTTAGGTTTTCTCGCCGATATTTCACCAAACGAAATTGAAGCAACGCTTATCTCTATATCTAAACAAGAATATAAAATAGAGCATCGATCAATACTTCAAGCTCAATTAAATCCTTTGCAAAATATTGCATTTCCATATGCCATAAACGATTTAACAGTTCATAAAAGAGATACTTCGAGCATGATAGTAATACATGCTTATATTGATGATGTTTTTTTAGCAAACTATTGGGCCGATGGGCTAATTATCTCAACTCCCACAGGATCAACCGCCTATTCAATGAGTGCTGGTGGCCCTATAGTTTCACCCGATTCAAATAGTTTAATTATTACACCCATTGCTTCACACAATTTAACGGTTCGCCCTCTGGTAATTCCAGATCACCATAAAATTTCTTTAAAAATTGAAAGTCGTGACAGTAAATTTTTACTCTCCCTCGACTCAAGGTCTTTCGTTATTGAAGAAACTCTAGAAGTGCAAGTAAAAACCACAAAAAACAAAGTTTCGCTAATAAAACTTAATAACCATAGCTATTATTCGACCCTAAGAAACAAACTAATGTGGGGAGTTGACAACCGAAATTAGACCATTTATCATAAGTATTAAATAGTTGATGGCAATTTTATGCAGTATAAGACCTTCCTTTTGAAAATAATTCTTATTTTTGACCACATACTTTAAGTATAACAAATTGATTTCCTAGGAAAAAAGAAGAATATGAAAAGAATTAGCCTGCTTATTCTAACAGGATTAATAATTGTACCATTGTTATCTTACAGCCAGTCGAATAGATGGAAGAGAACACGATATGAATTAACTGGAGCTTTAGGAGTAACATCAATTATGAGCGACTTAGGTGGTGGAGATAAATCCTCTCATTTTGTAAGCGATTTTAATTTTTTATCTCAAAGACCATTATTGAATGCAGGTATGAGATATAAAGTTCTCGAGCCCTTAGCCGTAAAAGCATCATTATCATTCGGGTGGTTAAGTGCTGACGATGCTATATCAAAAAACATTTATCGACAAGATAGAAACCTTTCTTTTAGATCTCCCCTTGTAGAATTAAGCACACAAGTGGAATATTCAATAATTAAAGAACCTGTAAGTCACAGATACAGCCTAAGAAGAAGGAGAAGATTCTCACTAAAAAATTTTAGGATAAATACCTATGTTTTTGCCGGCATAGCCGGTTTCTGGTTTAATCCAAAAGGTAAAGATGACGGTCCTGAAGGTACTGGTAAATGGGTTGCTTTACAACCTCTAGGAACTGAAGGACAGGGTCTCATGGAGGGTCGTGAAAAATACTCAAGAATACAACTAGCAATTCCTTTAGGAATTGGCATGAAATACAATATTTCAAGACAAATAAGCTTAGGTGTAGAATTTGGTGCCAGATATACGTTTACAGATTATATTGACGATGTTAGCACCACTTACATTGATCATCAATGGCTATCAAATGTTGATCCTTTAGCCGCAAGAATGGCCGACAAAAGTTTATGGTCAAAAAATCCACTGCCAGGCGATCCTCTTATTCCTTATGAAGCAGGTGGACAAAGAGGGGAATCGAGATACAATGATTTTTACTTTTTCTCGTTAGTTACTGTGGCATATAAATTAAATACCGGCAGAAATGGATTACCTAAATTTTAGCTTATTCTTTATTTAGACTATATTTAATGATGAAAAAAATAGCATCCATATTATTTCTACTAGCACTTACTTTACAAGGGTATTCTCAAATCTGGAGTCGCTATAAATATGAAGGCTATTACGGCTTAGGTTTTACTAACTTCATGGGCGATATTCCTGCACCTACAAAAGATCATCCTACCGGTAACTTTCTATGGGTGAATTTATTTAATACGATAGGGTATACAGCAAATGCAGGCCTTCGGTATAATTTTAAAGAAAAACAATTCCTTAACGGTAGTATTTTTATTGGACAGCTTTATGGAAAAGATCCAGCTGAAAATCCTAAATATTGGGATCGTGGTATACAATTCCGTTCTACGTTTATGGAATTTACCGGAAAATATGAATACCAGATAATAAAAGAGAAGAAAAAATCTACAGTTTATAGAAAACTTGGAGAATCTGCTCTAAAAAACATATCAATACCAACCTATATTTTTATGGGGGCTGGAGGTATTTTAAGCGTTGGAAAATCTACTACAATAATAAACGAAGGAAAAAATACAATCAGCGAAAATTATATAAAATTTGCTCCTGTAATACCATTTGGTGTTGGCTTTAAGTATAGATTGAATAGATTAACATACCTCAATATGGAAGTTTCTACACGAATAGCCATTGGAGATAAATTAGATAACGCCGCAGGAAAAGAAAACTCTTCCTTTGGATCATGGATTGACCAATACCAATCTATTACGTTTAAAATATCTCATAAGCTCCGTCAAAATCAAAACGGCACACCAAAATTCCGTCGCAAATAAATTGCTAAAATATCAATGCATTATACCCTAAAAACAAAATCAAGTCTCGTTTTAATTATATTATGCCTAGGCTCCATGCATTTTGCTAAGGCACAAAATAAAAAAAGTGGTGAAATAGGAGTCTCGTTAGGAGGTGGTTATTATTTAGGCGAATATAATACCACCCCATTTATAGGAACAAAAATTGCAGCCGGAGCATTTTACCGACACACATTTGACACTAGATTTGCTGTAACTGGCAATTTATTTTATTCAAAGCTTTCCGGAAAAGAATCAAACTCAGACTATATAACAAATGGGAATGCACCACAGAATTTTAAAAATACAATCTATGAGTTCACCCCCGTAGCTGAATTTAATTTCATTCCCTTTTTACCAGGCAAACCTAAAAAGTATTATTTCACACCCTATGTTTTTGCTGGTTTGGGTGTAGCTTACTACCCTACCGATTATACACAATTCGTTTTCAATTTACCGTTTGGGGTTGGAGCAAAGTATTGCTTAGGTCAAAAATTTGTTTTTGCCGTTTTTGCCGGCATGAGAAAAACGTTCTCTGATAAATTGGATTACGAATATTCTCCTCCAACAACAAACAACCCTGTAGATCAGTGGGGATACACCGGAAACAAAGACTGGTACTCAATTTTTGGGCTTTCTTTGTCATATAAAATAAATTATCGTATGAAATGTCCGGCATTTGACTAAATTTGCACCAAATTTTTCGAAATGAGTTTGAAAGATCAATTAATTAAGGACAAACTTCCTAAGCATATTGCCATAATTATGGACGGCAACGGTCGGTGGGCAAAAAAACAAGGCACCTTACGGATTTTTGGCCACAAAAGTGGAGTTAATGGTGTGCGAGAATCTTCAGAAGCCTGCGCTGAGATGGGTATTGAATACCTCACACTTTATGCATTTTCAACGGAGAATTGGAACCGACCAAAACTTGAAGTCACTGCCTTAATGGAATTATTAATTGCAACGATAAATTCTGAGGTAGATACACTATTAAAAAATAATATTCGTTTAAATGCCATAGGTCAACTAAACGATTTGCCAAAAAAAGCCTACAGAAAGCTTATGGAGGCAATTGACAAAACAAAAGAAAACAATGGTTTAACATTAACTCTAGCTTTAAGCTACAGCTCAAAAGTAGAAATATTGAATGCTGTTAAAAGCATAGCTAATGATTGTGTTAAAAATAAGTTAAACCCTGAAGAAATTACGGAAAAGACATTAGAAAATTATTTATTTACAGCCGATATGCCAGATCCTGACTTGCTAATTAGAACTAGCGGGGAACAACGCATTAGTAATTTTTTACTTTGGCAACTGGCTTATTCAGAACTTTATTTTACCGATGTACTATGGCCCGATTTTAATAGAGAAGAATTATACAAAGCCATATACAATTATCAAACAAGAGAGAGACGTTTTGGACTAACCAGCGATCAACTTGAATCATAATACAAATAATAGTGATCAAAAAATATATAATGAGAAAAACAATTTTAGTACTATTAATTATACCATTAACCACCCTATTCACATTTTCACAGGAACAAAAAGTAAGCAATCTATCGAAAATTGACTATTCTAAACCAAAAGAATATGAAATTGGCGGCGTTGCTATTTCCGGCATTAAATACCTCGACCAAAATGTGCTTGTGCATCTTTCCGGTTTAAAAGTGGGAGAGAAAATTACAATTCCAGGGGATGATGTTACAAAAGCCATAAATAAACTTTGGAAACATGGATTGTTTGGTGATATAAAAATAAATGCTACAAAAATTGAAGGCAATAAAATTTTCCTTGACATATACCTAAAGGAACGCCCTCGGCTGTCAAAGTTTAATTTTACAGGTATTAAAAAAGCGGAGACTGATGACCTTAGAGACGAAATAAAACTAATTCGAGGAAGTCAGGTAACCGATGATATTTTAAATACCACTACAAAAAAAGTAAAAGACTATTATATAGAGAAGGGGTTTTACAATACCGATGTTAGCATTACTCAAGCTCCTGACTCCATTATGCCAAATAGTGTAATTCTAACTATTGAGGTTACAAAAAATAAGAAAATAAAAATTTACGAAATACATTTCGATGGCAATGATGTTTTTTCCGATGCCAAGTTGCGAAGAACTATGAAAGATACCAAAAGGAAAACATGGTATAATATTTTTAAAGCATCAAAATATATTGAAACGAAATATGAAGACGACAAAAAGAAAATTATAGCTAAATATAATGAAAAAGGTTATAGAGATGCTAAAATTGAAACAGACTCTCTTTATAAAAATGATGAAAAAACCCTTAATCTTTACCTTAAAATTAGTGAAGGGAGACAATATTTTTTTCGCAATGTAAATTGGGTTGGGAACACAAAGTATCCTTCTGAATACTTAGATCATAGTTTAGGAATTACAAAAGGTGATATTTTTGATCAGTCGATTCTTGACAAGCGTTTATTTGGTGATGAAGATGCCGTTTCATCTCTTTACCTCGACCGAGGATATTTGTTTTTCTCGGCGGTTCCTGTTGAAGTTCAAGTAGAAAATGACTCTATTGATTTAGAGATTCGAATTTTCGAGGGTAAGCAAGCACGAATAAATAAGGTTATTATTACCGGTAACTCAAGAACCAACGAACATGTAATACGCCGCGAAGTATGGACTAAACCCGGTGAGCTATTTAGCAGAGCTGATATTATTAGAACAAACCGCGAGTTGGCAAACCTAGGTTATTTCGATCCTGAAAAGTTAGGTGTAAACCCGACTCCAAATCAGGCAAACGGAACTGTTGACATTGAGTATGTTGTTGAAGAAAGAGCATCGGACCAAATAGAACTCTCCGGTGGTTGGGGAGGTGGAATGGTTATTGGTACTCTAGGCCTTACATTTAGCAACTTTTCATTAGGTAATATAGCCAATTTCGATACATACAGCCCACTACCAACAGGCGATGGCCAACGATTATCCATTAGAGGTCAAACCAATGGTAAATATTACCAATCATACAGCATGTCGTTTACCGAACCTTGGTTAGGTGGTAAAAAACCAAATTCTTTATCATTCTCTCTTTACCATTCGGTTCAATCTCCATATGGTTCAAGTTATCTTCGCCAGGATGCCAATGGAAGCAGCATAAAAATTACGGGTGTATCCTTAGGACTAGGAAGGCGCTTAAGTTGGCCCGACAATTACTTCACCATTTATAACGAGGCAAGCTACCAACGCTATAAATTAAATAATTACGATAGTCGTAGTTTCATTATCTCGAATGGAACTTCAAACAATTTTAATTTTACTACAGCATTTGGTAGAAACTCCGTCGATCAGCCTCTGTATCCTAGAAGTGGTTCAAATGTTTCACTAACCTTAAGCTTAACCCCACCTTATTCAATGTTTAAAGAAAAGGATTTCTGGCTTTTAAATGAAGATGAAAAAGCAGGATTAGATGATACAGATATAGCACAACAACAAGAAGAAAATAGATACAATTTTATTGAGTACCACAAATGGAAATTTAAGTCGGAATGGTACACTCAAATTGTAAATAAGTTAGTACTAAAAACCAATTTGGAATTCGGATACTTAGGGAATTATAGTGAAAATCTTGGGGACTCACCCTTTGAATCGTTCCAATTAGGTGGTGATGGCATGTCGGGAAGTTCTAATTATTACCTGGGTACCGATATTGTTCCACTCAGAGGATATGACAATGGATCTACTACTGCAGGAAATTTGACAGCCTATCCTCAAGCCAATGTTTATAATAAATACACCTTAGAATTAAGATACCCGCTAACGCTAAATCCTTCGGCTACAATATATGCACTAGCTTTTCTTGAAGCCGGTAATTCATGGAATAAAATTGATCAGTTTGATCCATTTAATGTTTATCGTTCGGGTGGTGTTGGATTACGTTTTTGGTTACCCATGTTTGGATTACTTGGAGTTGATTGGGGTTATGGATTTGATCCTATCCATAATTACTCAAAACCAAAAGGTGTTTTCGCTTTTACAATTGGTCAACAATTCTAAAATATCGTGTGATTATTTAATTCTAGCATAGATTTTGATAATAAACAATATAACGAACAACCTAGCAGCAAGCTTGCTAGGTATAAAGATGGAAAATAGATAACAATACGCAACAAACTGCAGGGAATAAAACCCACAATGTGGGATTTAAAATTATCAATTATGAAAAAAACATTAATAATCATTTTAGCTTTAGCCATATCGGGATTAACTATGGCTCAAAAATTTGCTTATGTCGATACTGATTATATCTTAAAAAGTATTCCAACCTACGAGTCGGCACAAGAGCAGCTTGAAATTATGAGTAGCGATTGGCAAGCAGAAGTTGAAGCACAATATGCAGAAATTGAGAAATTGTACAACGAATTTCAAGCTGAAAAAGTATTGCTTACTGAAGATATGAAACAGCAGCGTGAAGAAGAAATTATTCAGAAAGAGCGAATCGTAAAAAATCTTCAGAAAAAATATTTTGGTCCTGAGGGTGATTTGTTTCGTAAACGCAAAGAGTTAATCGAACCTATACAAAACGATATATTTAATGCGATAAAAGAAATTGCAACCGATGGTAATTACGGGGTTATTTTTGATGCATCAGGAGGAGCTAATTTTCTTTATAGCGATCCAAAATACGACAAAAGTGATCTTGTGCTTGAAAAGCTCGGTTTTAAAAATTAATTTTTATCTTTGCCTTCTTTCAATTTTAAATTCAAAAATAGTAGACAATTAAAACAAATACAATGAAAAAGATTTTAACCATCGTAATTTTGCTAGTCGCAACATTTGCTGGAAGCCAAACATTTGCACAAAAGCAATATAAATTTGGCCACATTGATTCTAATGCACTTTTATCAATTATGCCTGAGAGAGAAAATGCAAAAGTAGAGCTTGAAAAATATGCTAAACAGCTTGAAAGCACACTTACTTCAATGCAATCTGAGTTTGAAAGAAAATATCAGAACTATGTTGTAAGTGCTGATTCACTTTCGAAACTTCTTCGCGAAACCAAAGAGGGTGAACTAAGTGAAATGCAACAAAGAATTCAAAATTTTCAACAAACCGCGCAACAAGATTTAGGTGAGAAAGAAAATGAGTTATTACAACCTATTATTGCTAAAGCAAAAACCGCTATTAGTGAAGTTTCTGAAGAAGGTGGTTACCTTTATGTATTTGATGTTGGTACTGGTGTAGTATTACACCATAGCGCTGATAGCGAAGATATTTTACCTCTTGTTAAAGTGAAACTTGGTATTCAATAAAAATATTAGTTATATTTATAAAGACCATCAATATTTGATGGTCTTTGTTTTTTGTAGTCATGCGAAATAACCCTATAGGCATATTTGATTCCGGCATTGGAGGTTTGTCAGTATGGCAAGAAGTTAAGAAATTACTGCCTGCTGAAAACATCATTTATATAGCTGATAGTATAAATTGCCCCTACGGAACAAAATCGCAAGAGGAAATTATTGCATTATCGATAAAAAATACTGAGTTTTTATTAGCCCACCAGTGTAAACTGATTGTAGTTGCTTGCAACACCGCCACTTCAGCAGCCATAGACATTCTAAGAGCAAAATATTCAATCCCATTCATAGGAATGGAACCAGCCATTAAGCCCGCAGCTTTAAATACAAATACAGGAAAAATTGGCGTACTTGCAACAAAAGGAACTTTTGAAGGCCAGCTTTTTAAAGAAACCAGTAAAAAGTTTGCGACTAATGTAAATACAGTAATTCAAATAGGTGAAGGCTTGGTTGAATTAGTAGAACAGGGAAAAGCAAATTCAAAGGAAGCTATTCCTATACTTAAAGAAAATTTAGATGCCATGCTTAATGCCGGAGTTGATCAAATTGTATTAGGATGCACTCACTATCCATTTTTCACAAGATTAATAAAGGATTTAATTCCAAAATCTATCAAAATTATTGATCCAGCACCAGCTATTGCTCAACGAACAAAATCAGTACTTGCCGAAAAGAAAATAGCTAACGACTTAAATAAAGCTTCATACAGCTTTTATAATACCGGGAACTCTCTGCCAATGCAAAGCATCTTGAAAGAAATAAATTGCACTGAGAAAGTTATCTTTACAACATTAATCTAATTACTCTTCATCTTTGTACCAGCTAGCGTACATTAAATAATTATTGGCAATTTTATTTATCATTTCCTGAGTTTGTTCAGGTTCAATGTCTTTTACCTTTTTTGCAGGCACACCTGCGTAAACGCTATTGGGCTCAACTATGGTTTTGCTTAAAATCAAAGCATTTGCAGCAATAATTGAATTTTCACCTATAACTGCATCATCAAGTATGGTTGCCCCAATACCAATTAAACAATTATCGCAAATTTTAGCGCCGTGTATATTTACATTATGCCCAATTGAAACATTATTACCAATTTCAATAGTTGATTTTTGATATAAGGTATGCAAAACAGAACCATCTTGAATGTTTACTTTATTCCCAATTCTAATGGAATTAACATCGCCGCGCAAAACAGCATTAAACCAAACACTGCAATCATTTCCCATAACAACATCACCAACAATAGTTGCATTTTCAGCTAAAAAACAATTTTCGCCTATTTTAGGAGTAAATCCACGAACCGATTTGATATATGCCATAATCTTATTATTTAAAACTGGTAATTAGTCTTGCAAGAAAACTTCAAATACTGCCTGCCCGAATAAGTCAGGCGGGCGTTAATCTCGTTTTAAAAATCTCCGAAGCAAGTTCATAGCAGGCTTAATCTTTGAAGCCTTCTTGACAAAGCCTGTAAAAAAGCGTAGCTTTCTTGCTGACAATTACAAAAACGCAAACTTAATAAAAAAGCTTTCAAAGTAGAATCATTTTTATTGTTTTTGAAAATGTAATAAACAGTATGTTGTTTAATACAAAACACAAATTTTTAACTTATTTTTAACTTACTTTGTTTTAGAGTAAAATCAGACTTCACAAAACTGCTAAACTATGAGTACCAATGATATTTTAAAAGAAAAAGAACAGGTCGTTATACGTTTCTCTGGTGATTCAGGTGATGGAATGCAATTAACCGGAATGCAATTTTCAGACACATCCGCTTTTTTCGGAAACGATGTGAGTACATTTCCTGATTACCCAGCTGAAATTAGAGCACCACAAGGCACGGTTGGAGGAGTTTCCGGATTTCAACTTCATTTTGGTCATTACGAGGTTAATACCCCTGGTGATTATGCCGATGTTTTGGTAGCAATGAATCCTGCAGCATTAATGGCAAACCTAAATTGGGTTAAAAAAGGTGCCACCATAATTACCAATGAAGATACCTTTACAGATAAAAATCTTGAAAAAGCCGGATTTGAAAGTAATCCTATAAAAGATCATCAACGCGATTATCATTTTATTGAAGCTCCAATATCAACTCTTACCAAAGAATGTCTTAAAAACTTTGAACTAGACGGTAAAAGCGTATTACGTACAAAAAACATGTTCGCTCTTGGCATGGTATATTGGCTTTTTGACCGACCTTTAAAATATACAGAACACTTTTTTGAAGAAAAATTTACTTCGAAACCCCTTGTTATTGAAGCCAATAAAAAGGTATTACGAGCAGGTTTTAACTTTGCAAACACAATTGAAGCTTTACCCCGCAGTTACAAAGTAGCTCCTGCGCGAATTCAACCGGGCACCTATCGTAATATTAGTGGTAATACTGCCACTGCATGGGGTTTAATTGCCGCTGCAGAAAAGGCCAATTTACCCTTATTTTGCGGTTCGTATCCGATAACTCCGGCAACAGAAATATTTCAAGAACTTTCAAGACGTAAGGACATGGGAGTTAAAACGTTTCAGGCTGAAGATGAAATTGCAGGAATTTGCACAGCTATTGGAGCTGCATTTGCAGGAAACCTTGCTGTAACTACAACTTCGGGACCAGGATTAGCTTTAAAAACTGAAGCTACAGGATTGGCTGTAATGACAGAATTACCATTAGTAATTGTAAATGTGCAAAGAGGTGGTCCATCAACCGGATTACCAACAAAAACAGAACAATCTGACTTATTACAAGCCTTACATGGTCGCAGTGGAGAGGCTCCATTGGTAGTGATAGCTGCTAGTACTCCTTCCAATTGTTTTGATTTTGCATTTCAGGCGGCAAGGTTAGCTCTAGAGCATATGACTCCTGTAATTCTACTAACCGATGGATTTATTGCAAATGGTTCTGAACCATGGCGATTACCTTTAGATAGTGATTATCCCGATATTCATGTGCCACATGCTACTCCTGAGGATGAAAATTATCAGCCGTACAAACGTAATAATGAGAAACTCATAAGACAATGGGCTATACCTGGAATGAAAGGTTTAGAGCATCGTATTGGCGGTTTAGAGAAAATGGATAAAACCGGAAATGTTTCTTACGTTCCTGAGAATCATGAGCTAATGACAAGATACCGTGATGAAAAAATAAAAAGAGTAGCTCAATATTTCCCAGACATTAAACTTAAGGGCGATGAAAATGCCGATTTATTAGTTATAGGTTGGGGAGGAACCTACGGTCATTTATATTCTGCAGTAAAAGAGTTACGGAAACAAGGCAAGAAACTTGCATTGCTCCATTTCAACCACTTATGGCCACTTCCGAGAAATACCGAGGAAATTTTAGGCAGGTTTGATAAGAAAGTAGTTTGCGAATTAAATATGGGCCAATTTGCTGATCATTTGAAAGTAAATATACCCCATTTTGAATGTGAAAAATTTAATAAAATGCAAGGCTTACCTTTTACTATTATTGAATTAATGAATAAGTTTAATCAATTATTAGAGGAGAAATAATCATGACACAAGAGATAAAAAAACTAACACCCAAAGATTACAAAAGCGACCAAGAAGTTCGCTGGTGTCCAGGCTGTGGTGATTATGCCATCATGAATTCAATTCAAAAAGCCATGGCCGAACTCGATTATAAGAAAGAAGATGTCGCTATTATTTCAGGAATTGGATGTTCTTCGCGCTTCCCTTATTATATGAGCACCTATGGATTTCACAGTATTCATGGGAGAGCTGCAGCAATAGCATCTGGTGTAAAAACTGCCAACCCTAATTTGCACGTTTGGCAAATTAGTGGAGATGGAGATGCTATGGCTATAGGTGGTAACCATTTTATTCATGCCATTAGAAGAAATATTGATATAAATATGATTATTTTCAATAATGAGATTTACGGACTTACCAAAGGTCAGTACTCCCCTACCTCGCCACTTGGAAAAAAAACTAAGACTTCGCCTTTTGGTACTGTAGAACACCCATTTCATCCGGGAGAGTTAGTAATTGGTTCGCAAGGCAAATTCTTTGCAAGAACCATTGATTATAATGTAAAACTATCAACAGATATTTTTATTTTGATGGCTAAACACAAAGGCACATCGGTAGTAGAAGTTTTACAAAATTGCGTGATCTACAACGATGGATGCCATGCAATGCTTACCGATAAAGAACACAAAGAAGACCGAACTATTGTGCTTAAACATGGTGAAAGAATGCTTTTTGGCAAAGAGAAAGACAGAGGTATCATATTAGATGGTTTAAAACTTCGTGTAGTTAAATTATCTCCTGGAGGATTTACAGAAAATGATCTATTGGTACATGATGCTCATGAAAACAATCCTGGTATTCATACTATGTTAGCCAATATGCGCTATCCTGATTATCCGGTAGCTTTGGGAGTTATTCGTGACATTACATCTGTGACCTACGATGAAAGTGTTGCTAACCAAATAGATAAGATAAAGAAAAATGCAAAATTCAAATCCATGAGGGATTTAATTTATAGTGGGAATACTTGGGAAATAAAAGAATAACATTCAATTTGATTCGCTTGATAAAGCTTAAAACTTAGATAATCGCTAGGTTTTAAGCTTTTTCTTTTTTGCAGCAGGAAATAATACATTATTCAAAATAAGTCTATAACCAGGCGAGTTTGGATGCATATCAAGTTCTGTAGGTTTATCGCCAACAAAATGCTGATAATCTTCAGGGTCGTGTCCTCCATAAAATGTCCATGTACCCTTACCTAATTCTCCATGTATATACCTAGCTTCTCCAGCTGTTTTAAGCTCGCCCAACACCAATACATTTGATTTTATTAGCTCTTTTTTATAGGCTGTAGTTTGCCCCATAAACCCCTTTATTAAAGCTGTATGATTCTGACACAACATTGTTGGAATGGGATCCCATTTGGCTGAAAATTCGAATAGCGTAAAATAATCTTCTCCTTCATGAATTTTTCTTGTTTTAGTAACATCAATATCAGAAAATTCATATTCACTTGGCTTAGTACTTAATTGAAAATTTTTAAATGCAAATGTTTGTGAAAAATCAAGCTTATCATTATAATTAGATTGTGCTGGATCTCCATCAAACATTGATTCACAAATATCCAGATTAGCACTTGACAGTGAAATATCATACGTATCAGTAGCAGAACACATGGCAAATAAAAACCCTCCTTTAGTAACATAACTACGTATAGTTTGCGCCACAAATAGTTTTAATTCAGAAACTTTAGAAAAACCTAAATCTATGGCCCTTTTCTCTGCATTAGCAACCTGAGTTCTATACCAAGGATAACGCTGATAAGCAGCCCAGAATTTTCCATATTGACCTGTAAAATCTTCGTGATGAAGATGCAACCAGTCATATTTTGACAAATCACCTTGAACAATTTCAGTATCATAAATAATATCATACGGAATTTCAGCATAAGTAAGCACAAGGGTTACGGCATCATCCCATGGTAATTTACCTTTTGGTGAGTACACTGCTATTTTAGGCACTTTCTCAAGTTTTAGTGCATCCATATTTACATCCTCACCGGCAATTTCATTTAATATCTGTGATGCCTGAACATCAGCAACAACTTCATAACTTACACCTCGAACAATACACTCTGTTTCAATATCAGAATTATATTGCATCATAAAACTACCCCCCCTATAATTTAGCAACCAACGAGCCTCAACATTATTTTGAAGAACCCAATATGTAATTCCATAGGCTTTTAAATGATTTGTTTGAGAATCATCCATTGGCACAAGTAGATGAGCTCCATTAACATTATTAATGATAAAAGATAAAACCAGTATAAATAGTGAATTTCGTAGGATATTTTTCATGTTTACATTACAAAACTGATATAATATATATTTAAAATGGTGCATCAGTAGTTTCTTCAAAATCATTGTTAATATCAAGCCCTGCATCTTCAAATCCCTTATTATTAGTCTTCTTTTCAACAGAATCTTTCTCAGGCTCTGCATTCATTTTCGATTCAAAAGTTACACCTCCACCATCTATAGGAATAGCAAATGATTCTTCAACATCGCAAAAACGCGTAAATTCTTTTTTAAACCTTAAGCGAACATCCCCGGTTGAACCATTACGATGCTTGGCTACAATAATTTCGGCTAAACCAATAAGTGAATTCCCAAGTGAATCTTCAGTAATGCCAAAATATTCAGGTCGGTGAATAAACATTACCATATCGGCATCCTGCTCAATTGCTCCCGATTCACGCAAATCGGAAAGCTGAGGACGTTTATCACCTGCACGCATTTCAACAGAACGGTTAAGCTGCGAAAGTGCTATAATTGGTATATTCAACTCCTTTGCAATTGCTTTTAACGAGCGCGAAATGGTACTTACTTCCTGCTCACGCGATGCGGTTCCTCCAGCGGTCATGAGCTGCAAATAGTCAATAACAGCTATTTCAATTTTGTGCTGCATAACCAATCTTCGAAGTTTAGCCCTAAACTCAAAAATTGATAGCGCAGGAGTATCATCGATATACAATGGAGCATCTTCCAGATTTCGTATTTTTGTTTCCAATTGCGTCCATTCATAATCTTTCAGATTTCCATTTTTAATTTTATCACCTGGCAACTCGGTTTCACTTACTATTAAACGATTTACCAATTGAACACTTGACATTTCAAGAGAAAAGAATGCTATCGGGCGTTTATGTTCAACTGCAACATTGCGCGCCATTGAAAGCACAAACGCAGTTTTACCCATAGCGGGTCGCGCTGCAATAATTAACAAATCAGATTTTTGCCATCCTGAGGTCATTCTATCAAGTTCGGTAAAACCACTTGGCACCCCACTTAAGCCATCAGGACGCTTACCAGCCTCTTCAATTTGGAGAATCGCCTCACGTAATACAGCATCAATACGAGAAACTTCTTTCTTAATGTTTCCTTCAGCTATTTGGAATAGATCTTGCTCGGCTTCATCAAGCATATCAGCCACATCATCAGCTTCTTCAAAAGCCCGAGTTTGAATATCGGCTCCTACTCGTATTAATTCTCGTTGAATATATTTCTGTGCTATAATTCGCGAATGGTATTCAAGGTGAGCCGTAGAAGCTACTTTATTTGTAAGCTGAGCCAAATAAAAAGAGCCACCAACCTTATCAATTTCACCTGTACCTTTTAGTTGCTGAGCAACCGTACGGATGTCTATTGGTTTATGTTCAAGAGACAAACTTAATATAGCTTTATAAATTTTTGTGTGTGCATCGTTATAAAAACACTCAGCCTTTAATATATCAATAACAGAATGAACCGCATCTTTTTCAAGCATTAAAGCTCCCAACACCGTCTCCTCAAACTCAACTACCTGAGGTGGAACTTTCCCAAACTCAGCCATATTCTTGTTCTGATTGTTATTCCCTGAATATTTTGTGTTTTCTGCCATTATTCTTTTTTATAAAGCGATAACAAAGGTAGAAAAAGATACTTTCCACCCGCATTTGAAAACTATATTATTTATAAAAAAATAACTCACACCTTATTAACCGATTTTTTTAATTTTGTTGATATCTTCTTTTTAGGATTTTATATATAAATACCTGAATGAAATTATATTATTTTCTAATTATCAGTATTTTAGATTATTATAAACACATCGCAGAATGATTCTTTATCCAAATGCAAAAATAAATATTGGACTTGATATCCTTTTTAAACGTGATGACGGGTTTCACGAGCTTGAAACTATAATGTATCCAACTGGTTGGACCGATGTTTTAACCATTAAAAATGGAACCGGAACTAATAATACTATAAATTTCACATCAACCGGAATAATAATTGATGGCAAACCCGAAAATAATTTAATTGTTAAAGCCTACCAACTAATCAACCCTAAATATGAATTGCCCTCCCTTGACATTCATTTACATAAATCGATACCCTTTGGGGCTGGCCTTGGCGGAGGATCGGCAGATTGCGCCTTTACTATTTCTGGTATAAACAGTTTTTGCAAATTAAATTTATCGGTAGCAGAAATGGAGGATCTTGCATCAGAATTGGGTAGTGATTGTCCTTTCTTTATTCAAAATAAGCCAGCAATAGCTATGGGAAGAGGCGAGCTATTGGAATCTGTTAATTTAGATTTATCAAACTACCATATTGCTATTGTAATTCCGCCTATTCCCATAAGCACTAAAGAAGCCTATAGCTTGGTTAAACCCAGCAAACCGCAAAAATTGCTTAATGAATTGGTAAGGTTTGATATTTCAGACTGGAAAGGTCAGATTAAAAATGATTTTGAAGACTCCGTTTTTCCATTATATCCAGAAATTGAGAAAATTAAAGAAAAACTTTATGAATTGGATGCCTTATATTCAGCCCTATCGGGAAGTGGTTCAGCGGTATTCGGCATTTTTAGTAAAAAGCCAGATTTAAGCCAAATATTTCCAAGCAATTATTTTATTTGGAATGATTAATTGAGGCCAAAACCGAAAAGTTGGAGAGAAATAAACAATAACTCCTTAATCCTTTTTGACAACGAAAGACACAAGATCCACGAAATATTTTTTCATAATAAATTATTTTTCGTGCCTTTTCGTGATTTTAGCTGTTAATGCATATTGCTTTTACTTATGCTTCTATTAATTAATCCACTAATAAGGAGAGTTAGAACATTTCCAAGAAAGAAATATTATTGGATTAATTGGTCATATTCTCCAGAAATATTATTTGATACTTAATTTTGTGTTTCTAATTTTAAACTGACAAAAAAAGTCATAAATCTACAATTAACAAGCAAACTTATTAATTGCAAACCTATGACTAATCTTAAAAATTATTCTATTTCTATTAGCAACTCCCTATTAGGAACCATAACGCCTTCTTTTACATGAATAGCTTTAATGGTACCTGAAACAGGCGATTTTACCACATTTTTCATTTTCATAGCTTCAAGAATTAGCAATTCGCTACCTACTTTTACTTTTTGACCTTCTGTAACAAATAGTTTCAATATAGTACCCGGAATAAAAGACTTAATCATTTGCTCATTAGGCCTTTCCCAAACTTTTCTATTTAAAAACTTTTTTGTTAACGTAGTTCTGTATTCTGTTCCGTTAATAATTAACGAATCCATTTTTACTTTATCTGCCATGCTCTATCGATTTAAAATGGAGGAATACCATGTTTCTTCTTAGGTTGACCTACGCGTTTGTTTTTTGATACCTCAATGGCATGAATTAACAATTTACGTGTTTCTTCCGGATGAATTACGGTATCAATATATCCTTTAGCAGCAGCAACATATGGGTTTGCAAATTTGGCTTTATATTCTTTAACCTTTTGTTTTCTCATTTCATCTGGATTTTCAGCGCCCATAATTTCCTTACGGAAAATAATATTTGCAGCACCTTCTGGTCCCATTACTGCAATTTCAGCACCAGGCCACGCAAAAACAAAGTCGGCACGCAAATGGCGTGAATTCATGGCAATATAACCACCACCATAAGCTTTTCTAAGAATTACTGTAATACGTGGAACGGTTGCTTCACTATATGCATAAAGAATTTTTGCACCATGACGAATAACACCAGCATGTTCTTGATCAACACCTGGCAAGTAACCTGGTAAGTCTTCAAGAGTAACCAACGGCACATTAAAGGCATCGCAGTAGCGGATAAAACGACCTGCTTTATCAGAGCTATCACAATCAAGCACACCAGCTAATACTAATGGTTGATTTGCAACAAAACCTATGGTATCGCCTTTAATTCGACCAAAGCCAATTACAATATTTGCCGCAAAATCCGCCTGAACTTCAAGAAAGTCAGAATCATCAGCAATAGCTCTAATTACGTCGCGTACATCATATGGTTGTGATGGATCATTCGGTACTATTTTTTCAATTTTATAATTCGATTTTGGTTCCTTTGGAGGAAACGCCTTTGCTTTTTGACTATTATTCCAAGGAATATAAGTAATAAGCTTTTTAATTTGGTCGAAACATTCAAGCTCGCTCATCGCAAAAAAATGAGCATTACCGGTAATTTCGCTATGTACTCTGGCACCGCCAAGCTCTTCCATAGTGATTTCTTCGCCCAATACTGTTTTAATAACTTCAGGTCCAGTAATAAACATTTTTGAAATGTTCTCAACCACAAAAACAAAATCTGTTAAAGCTGGCGAATAGACAGCTCCACCTGCACAGGGTCCTAAAATTACCGATAGCTGAGGTATAACACCAGAAGACAAGGTATTTCTAAAGAAAATTTCACCGTATCCGGCTAAAGAATTAACACCTTCTTGTATACGAGCACCACCCGAATCGTTTATACCAATTAATGGTACACGCATTTTCAAGGCATGATCCATAATTTTAGTGATTTTACGAGCATGCATGTTTCCTAAAGATCCACCAGCTACAGTAAAGTCTTGTGCATAAATACAAATTGGAGCTCCGTAAATTGTCCCGGTTCCGGTTATAACACCATCACCATGTAACACCTTTGTTTCCATTCCAAAGTCACGTGCTTCATGCTCAGCGAATAAATCGTACTCATGAAATGATTCTTTATCAAGAAGAGACAAAATACGCTCACGAGCTGTTAATTTACCAATTGATTTTTGCTTCTCAATGGCTTTTTCACCTCCTCCTAACTCAACCTCTTCTCTTCTTTTTAAGAGTTCACGTGTTTTTTGTTTTAACGACATAATAAATCCTATTAGTTAAACATCTTAGTATTAGTCATTTAATTAATTGCACAAAGAGTTTTTTTTTGTGCATTTTGGGCATGCAAGATAAACAATTTTATGAATATAGAATTGGCTTAAACGTGAGTTTTGTATTTGTTTTTTTAAGAAAAAAAACTATGCCAATCAGCTTGCTGCCCTAAAGTACAAACCCAGAGCTATTAAGCCAAAAAACAGGTTGGGAATCCATACTGCAAAAATCGGACTCACACTAGCATTCGTTGCCATTACCGTTGAAATTTGCATAAACATTACATAGGAAAATGCTAAGAAAATACCCACTCCAATATTTAAGCCAATGCCACCTCGCCTTTTACGCGACGATAAACTTAGGCCAATAATAGTTAAGATTATGGTTGAAAAAGGAAACGCAAATCGCTTATTTTTTTCAATTTTCCAAAGCACAACATTGTCAGAACCGATTCTTATTTCATCATCAATAAAATCATTAAGTTCATTATAATTCATTGCTTCAACGGCATTGTTTCTGCGATAAAATTCATCAGGCGTCATATTTAGTACAGTATCAATTCTTCTACCTTTTGTTAGAATTTCGATACTATCAAATATTTCGCGATTTACATAGTGGCTAATTTTCCATTTATTTATTGTAGTATCCCATTGTATCATATCGGATAGAAGTTTGGATTTTAGTTTCCCATCCTCAAATTTTTCCATTGAAAATTTATAGCCAATATTATACAAATTATTGTATGATTCCATATAAACAAAAGTACCGGGATGAATTTGCTTGTGAATATTTTTGTCTTTATACCTATATCGTACCCTAATATATTGTTCTTCAAATGCAAGCCGCTTCTCATTGGCCGGAGGAATAACCCAGTTTATAAGAACAAATGAAAAAATTCCTAGAATAATTGAAGAAATAATATAAGGTACTAGCAATCGCTTAAAGCTTACTCCACTGCTTAGTATTGCAATAATTTCAGAATCGCTGGCTAATTTTGATGTAAAGAATATTACTGCTATAAAGGTAAATAACGATGAAAATAAATTTACAAAGTAGGGTATAAAATTGAAATAATAATCATCAATAATAGCTCGGAGAGCAGCC